>JBEVNG010000124.1:0-15686 GCA_040508235.1 Polyangiales bacterium
CGTACAAACCCACGCAGATCGGCTGGCTCGAACCGCGAATTCCCAAACCAACCCTGCGCCGCACTTTTTTTTCATAGAGCGACCGGGCGCTCCCCACCAACAAAATGCGCGGGTCGGGAGCGCCGGTCCCCCAAGCTTCCTGACCGCCAGAGACGACGAGTTCCAGTTCCCCAAGAAACCCTTGGCTCCCGCCCGCGTCCCCTTGCTTACTCTTCTTACGCTTCACTTAGACCGCTTCAGCTTTCTTCCTTGAACTAACGGCCCTTGGCTTTACTCGTGCGACGCCGCTCTTAATCAGTTCCCCCGGCTCGCTCAGTCGCTTGGCTTTACGAGAGTTCGTTGCACGCACTCTCGAGTCTTCACTGACATCTTCCCTTATCGCTCGTCTTTCGTTCGTAGGTGCGATTCCCCATCGTGCCTTCGCAACAGGCTCAGCGGTGCGCCACGTCCTCTTCCCCGGAGGCGACGGCCAATCTATGGAGCTCCAGCGCGTGGGTGCACTTCTCCGCCTCGTACCCGCGCGCTGGGGCTTCCCCCTTTTTTCGCTCACGCGCGGATAGACCGCGCGCTTCGAAGGCACGAGCACTTCGTGTTGTTGGTGCGAACGATCCACTTCGCTTAATGGCGCGAACGCGCGAAAGCTTGGTGTGACGTGATCAGTCCGCGAGCACGCGTGTCGTCGATACGCCGATCGCCGCGGCCAACCTTGCCAGCGTCTCCAGCGATGGGGTGTGACGCCCGGCCTCGACGCGCGCGATGTTGGGGCGATGGATGCCGGTGCGACGCGCCAGCTCCGCCTGCGTGAGCCCGGCCGCGAGCCGCAATGCGCGCAGGCGCTGACCGAGGCGCACGCCATCGACGTCGCCGAGGGCGGCGGGACCCGAGTTGGCGGACGAGCCATTGCTGCGCGCCTGCGCGAGCTCGGCGGCCTTGAGCTCGATCTCGCTGCCGTCCTTCATCTGCACGGTCGCGCGACCGCGATCCTCGTGCACGCGGATCGACTCGATCGCGAACTCGCCGTTGTCTTCCGGCAGCGCGGGCTTGTCGACGAGCACCACGCTGCCGTCGCCGAGAACCGCGATCAGCTCGTTGCCGGAGGCGGTGCACAGGTGCTCGAAGCGCGCGTCGCGGTCGGGCGCGCTGCGTCGATGCAGGGCGGTGACCACACGCTGCACGTCGTCGTCCGAGCGCGCGATCAGTCCACCGCAGAGCTCGACGTACAGGTCGTCGAGCGTGCGATCGTTCTCGTAACCCGAGAGCGCGAGGGCGGTGATCGCACCCGTGGCGCGCGCACGTGCCAGGCACGAGAGCAAGAGACCACGCGGCTGCACCGCGCTCGCTCCATCGATCACGACCATGGTGGGCGGATCACCCGCGAGGGCTTCGAAGCCGACACGCGTCGTGGGCAGGTCGTAGTCGCGGCAGGCCGCGGTCCAGGTGGACTCGAAGTCGGGGCTCTCGGTGAGCAGCAGCACGGCGGCGCGGCGGTCCATGAATCTTCCTTCGCAACGGGGTCCGGGGGGCGCGAGCGACAATCAGCAGTCGAGGGCTCAGGTGGGTGCTTCGGCTTTGCGAGGTACTGCGGTCACGGCCCCGACGCGCGAGAGTAGCCACATCAGGGTGAGCAAGAGGGCGAGACGAGCGGCCCACTCTCCCATAAAGAGACGCTTTTGCCACGGATGACCGAGCACTCCGTAGGCGACCAGCAGGTGGGCCCAGTAGATGCGCAGACTCGCGCGGCCGCAGGAGATCAGCACGCTTCCCCTGCCATTTGCGCTCCAGAGCCAACCCGCGAGCAGCAGCACGAGCACCAGACCGACCCGAAAAGCGACCCGCAGCGGATGCACCATCCAGGGCAGGGAGGCGATCGCCGCCTGCACTCCTTGGTGCGCTTCGCTGGTCGCCAGCGCGAGCAGGGCCCCCGCCAGCCCGGCTGCGACGACGAAGCGCTCGAAGGTGTCGCGGCGCGTGCGCAGCAATGTCCCGAAGGCCGCTCCATAGAAGGCGTAGGCGCACCAGGGGAACAGCGGAAACAACGCCGCGGCCGGGGCACCCGCGCCGGGCTCCCACTTGCCGAGGTATGCCGCGAGCGGGATCGGCAAGAGCCCCGGCATCGCCGCCCAGATCGGCGCGGTGCCGAAGGCGACCACCGTGCCCAGCACGATCAGGAGGCGAGGGCGCTGCATCCACGCCCGCTTCTGCTCGCCGAGCGAGAGCATGGCGAGTGACGCGCCGATCGCCTGGAGCACGTCGACCTGCAGCAAGCGCGGCAAGCGTCCGGGAGCGAGCCACGGCACCTGCGCCAGGCCGAGCAGCACACCGAGCGCACCGAGCCAGGCCCAGGTTCGCGCGCGCGGCTTGCCGGCCATCACCAGGCGCAGGCTCACGAACAGCGCGCCGTAGCCGAGGCCGAGCGGCACGAAGCTGCGCGCGAGGTGGAAGTGCGAGATCGCGGCGGCGTCGACCAGCCAGGTCTGAAAGCGCAGCAGGTAGCCGATCAACATGATCTCGAGCCCGCGCGCGCAGGCGACCAGGGTCGTGGTGTGCTCGCGGCGCTCGGGACGGGCGGCTAGCGCCGCGCCGGCACCGGCCAGGAACAGGAAGCTCGGCGCGGCCAGGCCCCCGACGAAGCGCAGCGTCGACCAGCCTCCACCGCCGCGCACGGAAGGCGTGAGCCAACCGTCGGCGGTATGCCAAACCACCATGGCGACCACCGCCACGCCCCGCACCCAATCGACGAAGTCCTTGCGTCCCACGCGGCGGATTTATGGCGAACTTGAGCGGGTTGGCAATCGCCGTTCGGGGATGTCCGGGTGGGCCGCGATACGTTGACTGACCAGTCTCGCGTGCTAGCGATCGCGACCCAATTTCTCGGCCCGGTCCGCCGCCATCGGAAGCGCGCGCGCGGGGTCGTCACGAGGCCGGGCGATGTTCAAGTCGATCAGCATTTTCTCCGGGAGCGCCAACCAGCCCTTGGCAGCGCAGATCGCGGACTACCTGGAGCTGCCGCTCGGTCGCGCGCGCGTGGCGCGCTTCTCCGACGGCGAGATCTTCGCGGAGATCCAGGAGAACGTGCGCGGCGTCGATGTGTACGTGGTGCAGCCCACCTGCGCGCCGGCCAACGACAACCTGATGGAGCTGTTGATCATCGTGGACGCGCTCAAGCGCGCCTCGGCCGGCTCGATCACCGCCGTGATCCCCTACTACGGCTACGCCCGCCAGGACCGCAAGGTCGCGCCGCGTACGCCGATCACCGCCAAGCTGGTGGCGGATCTGCTCACCGCGGCGGGTGTGCAGCGTGTGGTCTCGGTCGACCTTCACGCGGGCCAGATCCAGGGCTTCTTCGGCATCCCGTTCGACCACCTCTACGCGATGCCGCCGTTCCTCGAGTACCTGCGCGGTCGCTACAACACCGAGAAGCCGGTGTTCGTGTCGCCGGATGCCGGCGGCGTGGAGCGCACGCGCGCGTACGCCCAGCGGCTCGGCTTCGACCTCGCCATCATCGACAAGCGCCGCGAGCGCGCAAACGTCAGCGAGGTGATGAACATCGTCGGCGACATCGAGGGCCGCGACTGCGTGATCATCGACGACATGATCGACACCGCCGGCACGCTCACCAACGGCGCCAAGGCGCTCAAGGAGCAGGGCGCGCGCACGGTCAGCGCAGCCGCCACGCACGGCGTGCTCAGCGGCCCGGCCGTCGACCGCATCATGGCCTCCGTGCTCGACGAAGTCGTCGTCAGCGATACCATCCCGCTCAGCGCCGCCGCGCGCGCCAGCGGCAAGTTCAAAGTCTTGAGCGTCGACCGCCTGCTGGGCGAGGCGATCAAGCGCATTCACAACGGCGACTCGGTTAGCTCGCTGTTCGTGTGAGGAGAGACGAGACATGGAAAAGCAAACGTTGACGGCTGAGGTCCGCGAGACGCGCGGAAAGGGGCCGGCACGTCAGCTCCGCATTCAGGGAAAGATCCCGGCGGTGCTGTATGGGCCCGGCGGCGAGACGGAGGCGATCACGGTCGACCCTGTCGCGCTTCACAAGAGCCTCACGGGCCCCTACTTCAAGAACCAGCTTCTGGAGCTCGACATCGCGGGCAAGACGCAGTTCGCCACCATCAAGGACCTCGACATCCACCCGGTGACGCGCGCCATCCGCCACGCGGACTTCTACCGCTTGTCGCTCGAGACGCCGGCGACCTACGAGGTCCCGCTCAAGACCACCGGTCGCGCCAAGGGCGTGGTCAAGGGCGGCGAGCTGCGCGCGCTGTTCCGGACGCTGCCGGTCCGCGTCACGCCCGACAAGGTGCCCGCGGAGATCGTGCTGAACGTGGAAGAGCTCGACATGCTCGAGTCGATCCGCGCCAAGGACGTCAAGCTGGAGCACGGTGAGCTCGTGCTGCCGCCCGACCGCGCCGTCGTCTCGGTCACCACCGAGCGCAAGATCGTGGCCGAGGAAGAGGGCACGCCGGGCGCTGCTGGCGCCGCCGGTGGCACCGTTCCGCCGCCCGCCAAGGCCGCCGCCAAGCCGGCCGGCAAGAAGTGATCGCCGGAGCCCCGCGCTAAGAGGACATCATGTTGCTCGTCGTGGGGCTCGGCAATCCGGGCGCGAAGTATCAGGGCAATCGCCACAATATCGGCTTCATGGGAGTCGATCGCGTGGCGGAGCGCCTGAAAGCGCCTGCGTTCAAGGAGAAGTTCAACGGCGAGTTCACGCGCGTATCCGTGCCGGATATCGTGCTGCTCAAGCCGATGACGTACATGAACCTCAGTGGCGAGTCCGTGCAGGCGGCCATGAAGTTCTTCAAGGTCGCGCTCAAGGACGTGCTGGTGCTGCACGACGAGCTCGACCTGGCTTACGGCGACAACCGACTCAAGGTCGGGGGTGGTACGGCAGGCCACAACGGCCTCAAGTCGATGGTCCAGCACTGCGGTGGCGACGGCTTCGGCCGGCTGCGCATGGGCATCGGGCGACCCCGCCACGACACCGGCGGGGATGCGGTGGTGAACCACGTGCTCGGAGATTTTTCGAGCCTCGAGCGGTCAACCCTGCCGGATGTGCTAGACCACGCGGCCCTTGGCGTAGCCACCGTGCTCGACAAGGGTCTCGCGCAAGCGATGAACGTCTTCAACACGCGCCCAAAAAAGTAAGCGCGCCGAAGAAGGCAAACATGGGACTGCATGGTGCGGTCCCGTGCTCCTCGCACCGGACTTCAGGTCCGGTGCCGCCCAGTCCGTGAGGAGACTGAATCGAATGGCAACAGCAGCAGCAGAGCGGCTTCGCGAATACGAGATCGTCTACGTTCTCGTGCCGAACGCCGACAACACCGAGGCGGAGCGTATCAACGCCAAGGTGAGTGAAGTGGTCTCGAGCTTCAACGGCAAGCTCACCAAGCTCGACAACTGGGGTCGTCGCAAGCTCGCGTACCCGATCAAGCGCAACACGCGCGGCATCTTCGTGTACGCCAAGTACATCGCGAAGCCGGGCGTCGTCGCCGAGATCGAGCGCAACCTGCGCATCGCCGACAGCGTGCTTCGTTACCAGAGCAACCTGCTCAACCCGGCGCTCGAGAGCACCGACGTCGCCGTGGATCCGGAAGACGTGAAGTTCGCGCCCGTCACCGCGGCGGAGCCGGAAGAGGAGCTCAGCTTCGAGCAGCGCCTCGGCCTGGTCCCGTCCGCGCATCGCAAGCAGCAGGTCGAAGAGGACCTGGGCGAGCCCGATGCCGATGATGATGTGCCGGACCTGGACGCGCCCGTCGGTGGCGGTGCACGAGGTGAGTCATGAGTGACCGCGACGATATGCAGGACAACGACGTCGGCGACGGCGGCGGCCGCGTTCGCAACGACGACCCGCTCGGGTTGCGTCGTCGCCGTGCGGGCAAGAAGCGTCCTCCGGCGTTCACGCTCGAGGCTGGCTTCATCTTCGATCACAAGGATCCGCAGCAGCTGCGTTACTTCCTGACCGATCGCGGCAAGATCACGCCGCGTCGTATCAGTGGCCTCACGGCCAAGCAGCAGCGCGCGCTCACGTCGGCGATCAAGCGCGCGCGTAACCTCGGCCTGCTGCCGTACACGGTAAAGGGTTGAGCCATGGCGCACGTTCGCGTTGTCCTTCGTGAGGACGTTCAGCATCTCGGAACCGTGGGTGAGTTGGTGCGCGTGCGCGCCGGCTACGCCCGCAACTTCCTGCTCCCGCGCAACAAGGCTTCGCTCGCCACGGCGGGTGCCGCCAAGGTGATCGAAGAGCAGAAGCGCGTCGCGATCGCGCGCGCCGCCAAGGCGAAGACCAGCGCGCAGGCGCTGGCGACGCAGCTCGGTGGCGTGACGGTCGAGATCACCCGTCAGGCGGGCGAGGGCGACAAGCTCTACGGCTCGGTGACGTCGAAGGACGTGGCCGAGGCGATCACGGCCAAGGGCTACTCGGTCGACAAGAAGGACCTCGTCCTTCCGGACTCGATCAAGCAGCTCGGCGAGCACACGGTGGGCGTCAAGCTCGGCCACGGTGTGGAGGGTTCGCTCAAGTTGGTGGTCAAAAAGCAGTGAACTGTTGAGCGACTGTGGATGAGATCCGGTCTTTTCCACAGACGATCCACAACTCGTGAGGCGCCCCGGTATCGGCGGCGCCTTTCGTGCTTTTGAGCCTTGCCCGTGGTCAGAATCGAAGGCAAATCGTGCGTCTGCGAGCGGGGCTGGCTCGTGGCGCGCGAGAGCAAGGGTGTATGGAGCACGTCAACGAACGCATTCCACCTCACTCGCTCGACGCCGAGCGAGCCGTGCTCGGCGGCGTCCTGCTTCAGAACCACGCCATCGACACGGTGCTGGAGATCGTCAAGACGGACGACTTCTACAGCGAGGCCAACGGCCGCATCTTCGAGGCCGTGCTGGAGCTGCACCGCAGCAGCACGCCCGTCGACACGGTCACGCTGCGCGAGCACCTGCAGCGCGCGGGCAAGCTGCAGGGCATCGGCGGCGACGAGTACATCCTCGCGCTGACCGACACCATCCCCGCGATCGAGAACATCAAGGCGCACGCCAACATCATCAAGGAGAAGGCGCTGGTGCGGCGCCTGATCACGGCTTGCCAGACGGTCGCGGCCAAGGGCTACGGCGACTACGGCAACGCGCAAGAGTTCCTCGATCAAGCCGAGAAGGCCGTGTTCGACGTCGCCAGCGTGCAGACGCGCTCGGTGATGGAGCGCGTGCGCGACGTGGTGATCCGCGCGTTCGAGGACCTGCACGCGCTGGCGCGCTCGGGTGGTCGCGTCAGCGGTCTGCAGACGGGCTTCACGCGCGTCGATGCGATGACCGCGGGCATGCACCCGGGCGACTTGATCATCATCGCGGGTCGTCCCGGCATGGGGAAGACCTCGTTCGCGCTGAACGTCGGGGTCAACGCCAGCCACTCGCGCATCGGCACCGACAAGAACGCGGGCGTCGCGATCTTCTCGCTCGAGATGCCCAAGGACCAGCTGGTCAAGCGCATGCTCGCCAGCGAGGCGCGCGTCGACTCGTCGCGCATGCGTACCGGGCAGGTGCACCGCGACGACTGGCAGAACCTGGCGCAGGCCGCCGGCACGCTGAGCGACCTGCCGATCTTCATCGACGACACGGCGGGCCTCACGATGATGGAGCTGCGCGCCAAGTCGCGCCGCCTGATGTCCGAGCACGGCCTCGGGCTGATCATCATCGACTACCTGCAGCTGATGCGCTCGGGCACCAAGAACGACAGCCGCGAGCAAGAGATCTCGGAGATCAGCCGAAACCTCAAGGGCCTGGCCAAGGAGATGGGCATCCCCGTGATCGCGCTGTCCCAGCTCAACCGCGGCGTCGAGTCGCGCGGCAACAAGGACAAGCGTCCCCAGCTCAGCGACTTGCGCGAGTCGGGCGCCATCGAGCAGGACGCGGACACGATCTGGTTCGTGTACCGCGATGAGGTCTACAACCGCGAGTCGATGGACCTCGGCGTGGCCGAGATCATCATCGGCAAGCAGCGCGCCGGCCCCACCGGCACGGCCAAGGTCCGTTTCTTCAATCAGTACACTCGCTTCGACAACCTGTCGGACGAGGAAGCCGGATCGATGGAGGAGATGGGCTAGGGGCTTCCAGGGCCGCCTGCGGACCGTGATAGGATCGCGTGTTACGTTCCGGCGGCTGTATGACACCCGAGCCTGATTTCGATGCGGTGGCCGAGGCATTGGGGCACCGCTTTGCCGATGTGGGGCTGCTGCACGAAGCACTGACCCATCGGTCCTACGCCAACGAGCACCCGGAACGCGCACCGCACGACAACGAGCGACTCGAGTTCCTGGGGGATGCCGTGCTGACTCTGGCTGCGTCGACCTTGCTCTGGGAGCGCTTCCCGGATGCGACCGAGGGAGAGCTCACGCGCCGCCGCGCCGACCTGGTGTGCGAGGCGTCGCTGGCGTCGATCGCGCGCGTGCTGGAGCTCGGGCGTTCGCTGCGGCTGGGTCGTGGCGAAGACCGCTCGGGTGGGCGCGAGAAGCCGCGCCTGCTCTGTTCGGCGCTGGAGGCGTGCATCGCCGCGGTCTACCTCGATGGCGGCGTGGCGACGGCGGGGCAGGTGGTGCGTCGGCTGCTGGAGCCCGCGCTCAACGAGCCCGAGCTCGGTCGACGCGACGCCAAGACCCGCGTGCAGGAGCTGGTGCAGGCGCTGGGCGAGGGCACGCCGCGCTACACGGTGGTGCGCGCGACGGGGCCCGATCACGCACGCATGTTCGAGGTCAGCTGCCTCAGCAATACGCGCGAGCTCGGTCGGGGGACCGGCCGCTCCAAGCTGGAGGCGGAGCAGAGCGCGGCGCGCGCGGCGTTGCTCGCGCTGGAGGGCAGCGGTGGGGCGTAAGGTGTGGTGGTTGGCGGCGTTGTCGGTCACGGCCTCCGCGCAGGCGCAGCCCGCGGATGGAGCCGCGCGTCGTCGCGACGCGGGCGTCGCCGTCAGCACCGAGCCGAGCACCCGCGAGCGCACGTACATGAGCCAGATGTCGCTGGTGATCGACGGCGCGCGGCGCCTGATCACGTTCTGCGAGCAGCACGGCGATGACAAGGACCTGGCGCGCTTCGCCCGGCCGCTGGCGGAGCGCCACGTCGAGCTGGCCAACCGCATGCTGCCGTCGTCTCGGCTCGCGGTCGCGCATCCACACATGCTGCTCGTGGTCGAGAACATCGACCGCGCGCTCGACTCGGCCGCGGCCGGCGACGCTGCCACCTACCAGAAGCGCCTGCGCATCGCGCGCGACGAGCTGGCGAACCTGGAGGCGGTGCTCAAGCAGCTCAAGCTGCGTGTGCAGGAGCCCGCACGATGAGGCTGTGGCTGTACGCGCTGACCTTGCTCGGATGTGTTGCCGTCGTACACGCGCAGTCGGCCGCGGATCAGGAGCTGCTCGACATGGCGGCGCCCAAGGCGAGCAAGAAACCCAAGGCGCCCGACCTCGACGACGTCACGTCGGAGCCGCCCGCCGCCAAGCCCAAGGCCGAGGTCGTGGAGGAAGCCAAGCCCGCGCCGGTCGACGCACGCAGGCAGCGGCGCGAGGAGCGGCAGGCGCGCAAGAAGGTCGCCGAGCAAGCGACCGGCCCCGCGCAGAGCTCCAGCGTCGAGCCCAGGGACGCCAAGAAGGTCGAGTCGCCCGCGCAAGAGAAGGGCGCCGCCACCGAGACCGCGGTCGAGACGATCGCGAGCGACCCCAAGGCGACCAAGGCCGCGCGCAAGCACCCGGAGCCTCGGCCCGCGAAGGCGGAGAAGGTCGAGAAGCCGAAGCCGGCGAAGAAGATGACCGCGTACGACATCGCGCGCGAGAAGTGGCACGCAGCGGCGCCGGCCGAGATGTGCGCGCAGTTCAAGTCGACCGCGATCCCCGACCTGGTCTTCCAGATCCAAGGCAAGGACGTCAGCTACGTGCTGCGCCCCAAGGGTCGCAACGGCGGCTGGAGCGAGGATCAGCTCGCGATCGCGCGCGAGGCCTTTGGCAGCTGGACCGGCGGTCCCACGCCGCACACGCGCACGCTCGACCTGGTGTACGCGGCGACGCTCCACTTTGGCTGCCCCTACGTCACGCTGATCAGCGGCATCCGCAAGGACCGCGGTGGCAGTCGCCACTCGCACGGCCTCGCCGCCGACATCGTGCTGCCGGGCGTCGAGGACGAAGAGCTCGCGGCGTACTTCCGCGCGCAGGGCTTCGTCGGCGTCGGCACCTATCCCCGCGCCGGCTTCGTGCACGTCGACACGCGCGACGCGAGCTTCTTCTGGGTCGATCGCTCCAAGCCCAACCAGCACGGCAAGGTGGTGCAGGTGCGCAAGGAAGAGTCGACCGCCGTCGACCAAGCGGCGCGCGAGCGCGGCGTGGACGGCTTCGTGAATCCACCACGCCTGCAGCGCGCGCTGAAGGTGCGCGCGGTGAAGAAGCTGAAGGCCCACAAGGCCAAGCTCGAGCGCCAGGCCGCGAAGAAGGCCGCTACTCCGTAGGCGTGCCCCCGCGCTTGAAGTGATCGAGCACCAGGCGTGCGGTCCACTCGCGGAAGCGCTTGCTGGTCGCCTCGTCGGGTGCGCCCTCGGGATCACCGCGGAAGATCGGGCCCACGATCGCCTCGCCGAACAGCGCGAACGCGGCGAGCAGCACGGTGAAGTAGGTGTCGTCGAAGCTGGGTTGGTCTTCGCGGTGCGTGAGGCGCGCCTTGTGCGTGACCTCGGCCAGCGGCAGCAGCGAGTTGGGATCGGCGCCGGGCACGCGGCCCTCCAGCGCGATGAACGCGGCGACGCGCGCGTGGCCACCGGTGCTGAACATCGCGTACAGGCGCTCGAACAACGCGACCGCGGAGCGCTCGTCCGCGCCTGCACCCACGAGCGCGAGCAGCACCTCCTGGTTCATCAGGTGCACGCGTCGCTTCACCACCGCGTCGACCAGGCGGTCGCGGCTGCCGAAATGGTGCAGCACGGTCGGGTGCGAGATGCCCACGTCGGCCGCCACGTCCTGCAGCCGGATCCCGCTCGGGCCCGCGTCGACCAGGCGCTGCTCGGCGGCATCGAGGATGGCGGTGCGGGCGTCTTCGGCGGTGCGACGGGTGCGCGGGGGTGGTTTGCGAGCCTTGGCCATCCGCCTCGCAGGATACGCGCGCCCACGCTGTTGACAACCTTGTCAGCAGTAGTGAACAATATTGTAGATAGCGGGAGGTGATCGCCGATGACTCCGGACAGCCGCGTGGCCGAGCGTAGAAATGTTCGTAATGACGTCGATTTGATGCGAGTTCAGCCGCTGCGCGCGCTGCGTGCGTTGGTGCGGCTGAGCGCGAACCCGGACCAGACCGCCGAGGTGTTCACGATCATCGAGGCGCTGTCGGGGCGCGCGCCGCTGCGTACCGTGGCTCGCTTTCGCGAGGATCCACATGGTCGCGCGCTGCTCGCCCAGCGCCCGCGCTTGCTGCCCGTGCTCGCGAACCGGGCGTTGCTGGAGACCATGCCGCACGGCTCGCTCGCGCAGGCGTACCTGGCGTTCCTCGATCGCGAGGGCATCACCGCCGAGGGCCTGGTGCAGGCGAGCCTCGACGGCCGCGAGAAGCACCTGGAGCCCGACAGCGAGCTCACCTACGTCACCGAGCGCATCCGCGACACCCACGACCTCTGGCACACGGTCACCGGCTACCAGGGCGACGTCGTCGGCGAGGCCGCACTGCTCGCGTTCAACGTCGCGCAGCTGCGCAATCCCGGGGTGGCCGCGATCGTGGCGGCCGCGCTGGTGCAGTACCGCGAGCTCGACTTCTACAAGCTGCTCGCGCGCGCGTTCGCGGACGGGCTGCGCGCACGCTGGCTGGCGGTCGCGCCCTGGGAGCAGCTGCTGCCGATGCCGCTGGCGGAGGTTCGCGCGCGGCTACGCGTCTCGCCGGCGCCCGCGTACATGCCGATGCGAACCAGGCTCCCTGTCGCGTCGTAGACATGTGTCCTTTGTGGTGGACTGCTGCCGCGCGCGCTGGCATACCGTCGCGTCGTGGAGCAGCTGGAGCCACTCGATCTCGAAGCGGACGTGCTCGTCATTGGCGGAGGCATGGCCGCGTGCTGGGCTGCGCTCGGCGCGGCGCGTGCCGGTGCGCAGGTGGTGCTCGTCGACAAGGGCTACGTCGGCACCAGCGGCGTGACCGCGACCGGCGGACCGGGCCACTGGTGGGTCGCGCCCGAAGCGCGCGCGGAGGCGATCGAGAAGCGCTTCCTGATGGGCTGCGGGCTGGCCGACCGCACCTGGATGGAGCGCATCATCGACACCACGTGGCGCACGCTGCCCACGTTCGCGAACTACTACCGGTTCGACGTCAACGACAAGGGCGAGACCGTGTACCCGGCGCTGCGTGGACCGGAGTACCTGCGCGCGCTGCGGCGGGCGGTGCTCGACGCGGGCGTGACGCTCCTCGATCACAGTCCCGCGCTGGAGCTGCTGGTCCACCACGATGGCTCGATCGCCGGCGCGCGTGGTGTTCGCCGCCAGAAGAAGCAGGGCTGGACGGCACGCGCCGGCGCGGGGGTGTTGGCGACCGGCGGCTGCGCGTTCCTGTCCGGCTTGATGGGCAGCAACACCAACACCGGTGACGGCTACCTGATGGCGGTCGAGGCCGGCGCCGAGCTGTCCGGCATGGAGTTTTCGAACCACTACTCGGTGTCGCCGCGCTGGAACTCGACGCGCGTGCTGATCTACGCATGGGCTCGCTACTACGACGTGCATGGCAACGAGCTCGACGTGATGCCGTCCAAGCCGCACGTGATGGCGCGCGCGATGCGCGAAGGTCCGGTGTACGCGGACCTCGGGGATGCACCGGCGCGACTGCGCGAGCTGCTGCCGCAGATCCAGCCCGCGACGCCGATCCCATTCGTGCGCAAGGGCGTCGACCCGTTCCGCGATCGCTTCGAGGTGAAGCTGTTCGCCGAGGGCACGATCCGCGGCACGGGTGGCCTGCGCATCGTCGACGACCAGTGCCAGACCAGCGTGCCGGGCCTGTTCGCGGCGGGCGACGCGGCCACGCGCGAGCTGATCGCGGGCGCGACCAGCGGTGGTGGCTCCCCGAACTCCGCGTGGGCGCTGACGTCGGGACTGTTCTCGGGCAGCGGCGCCGCGCGCGTCGCACGCGAGCGTGGTCGTCGTGCGGCGGCTCCCTTCGTGGCGCTCGGAGGAGCAGGGCTCGCGCCAACCAGCGCGGTGCGCGAGGTCGACCGCGGCGCGCTGGTGCGCGCGGCGCAAGACGAGATCCTGCCGCTCGACAAGAACCTGTTTCGCTCCGGCGATGCACTCGCGGCATCGCTCGACAAGCTGGACGCCGTGTGGCGCGAGCTACGTCAGCACGACCGCGGGGAAGGGCTCGATGCCGTCGCGGCGCGCGAGACGGCGGCGCTGGTCGCCACCGCGCGCTGGTGTTATCGCGCGGCATTCGATCGCAACGAGACGCGCGGCATGCACGAGCGCAGCGACACGCCGGTGGCGCGCACCGAGCTCGCGCCGCGTCAGCTGGTAGGCGGGCTGGACGCGCTGTGGACGCGACCCGAGGCGCACATCGGATGGAGCCCGAGCCATGCTTGAGTTGATCATCGCGTCGCGCTGCAGCGGCTGCATGAGCTGCGTCGAGGCCTGCCCCACCAACGTGCTGGAGATCGGCGCCGCGGGCAGGCCGGTAATCGCGCGCGTCGAGCAGTGTCAGACCTGCTTCATGTGCGAGCTCTATTGCGAGTCCGACGCGCTCTACGTCGGCCCCGACCGCGAGAAACGAGAGCCCGTCGAGGAAGCGCGGATCCTCGCCTCCGGCTTGCTCGGCCAGGTCCGCCGCGACTACGGCTGGGACGAGTGGGCGAACGACCCGCGCTACAAGAGCGAGTACTGGCAGCTGGGTCCGTACCTGAGCGCCGGCATGAAGCAGCAAGCCGAGCGCGTCGGCGCGCGCCTCGCTCAGCGCGAGAGCCAGCGCTCGGCGAGCGCGACCCAGAGCGAGCCGCCGATCGGGATCAGCGCGTCGTTGAAGTCGTAGCTGGGGTTGTGGAGCATGCACGGGCCCATGCCGTGTCCGCTGTCGCGGTGCTGGCCCTCGCCGTTGCCGATCATGAAGTAGCTGCCGGGCTTGGCTTGCAGGAAGTAGCTGAAGTCCTCGGCGCCCATGGTCGGTTCGAAGTCGATCACGTTGTCCGCGCCGAGCACGTCGCGGAACACCTCGCGCGCGAGCTCGGTCTCGGCCTCGTGGTTGATCGTGGGCGGGTAGTTGCGCTCGAACTCGAACTCGCAGCTGGTCTCGAAGGCGGCGCAGGTGGACTCGGCGATGGTGCGCATGCGCTGCTCGATCAGGTCGAGCAACTCCGCGCTGAACGTGCGCACGGTGCCCTCCAGCACGCAGTGATCGGGCACCACGTTGGTCGCCTCGCCGCCGTGGATCTTGGTCACCGAGAGCACGCCCGGCTCCATGTGCGGCTTGTTGCGCGAGATGATGGTCTGGAACGCCATCACCATCTGGCACGCCACCGGCATCGGATCGATGCCGAGGTACGGCATCGCCGCGTGCGAGCCCTTGCCGCGGATGGTGATCTTGAACTCGTTGCTCGACGCGTAGACGGGCCCGCTCCTGAGCGCGACCTTGCCCTCCGGGATGCCGGGCCAGTTGTGCGCGCCGAACACGGCCTCCATGGGGAACTTCTCGAACAGGCCGTCCTTGATCATCTCGCGCGCGCCACCGCCGCCCTCTTCGGCGGGCTGGAACAGCAGGTACACGGTGCCGTCGAAGTTGCGGTGCTTGGCCAGGTACTCCGCCGCGGAGAGCAGCATCGCGACGTGCCCGTCGTGTCCACACGCGTGCATGCGGCCCGGGTGTTGGCTGGCGTGCGCGAACGTGTTGCGCTCGGTGATCGGCAGAGCGTCCATGTCGGCGCGCAGGCCGACCGCACGCGTGGAGCTGCCGTTCTTGAGGATGCCCACCACGCTGGTCTTGCCGAGCCCGCGGTGCACCGGGATGCCCCAGCCCTCGAGCTGCTTCGCGATCAAGTCGGCGGTGCGGTCCTCCTCGAAGCACAGCTCGGGATGCGCGTGCAGATCACGGCGGACGGTCGCGATGCGCGGCGCGCTGGCGACGATGGAGTTGATCAGCTTCACCGGGACCCCCTGGAGGGCAGCTTGCACCTGGGCTCACAGCAATGCCAGCAGGGTGCGCTCGGACTTCTCGTGGCGCTCCGCCTCACAGCTCGGGGAGCCGCGCTCGAGGTCGCGGCACACCTGCGGGCGCTGCTCATAGATGCGGCACGCGTAGCGGCCCGGGCTCACCTCCAGGGCGGCGCAGTGGCCGCGCTCCATGCGCATGTAGCAGCGGTTGCCCACGAACGCGGTCAGCGCGTCCGCGGCCTCGCCCAGGCGCGCGTGGTCGTCCCCCGACACGCGCACATACGTGTCGAGGCGAGAGAAACAGCACGCCCCGCACTGCAGGCACTCGACCATCGGGTCGAGCTTGCGCCTGCGTGCAGCGCAGCGCTAGCGCTCAGCCCTTGCTGGCGTCGACGCGGGCGCGAGCCCACTCGACGGCGCGGACGAGCTCCTCGCCTTCGGCGCTGTCGAGCAGACCCTTGAAGTCCGCGAGCGCCTTCTCCGACTCCACGAGCTCGCTCTCGGCCTTGGCGCGGTCGATCTGCGCGGGCTTGAGGAACGCGTCGGTCAGCATCAGCACCTTGT
>JBEVNG010000155.1:0-8894 GCA_040508235.1 Polyangiales bacterium
GGCCGCGCGCCAGTCGTTGCCGGTGGCCAGCACGACCGGGTCGCGGCCGTTCATGAGGCCCTTGTGGTGGGTCGTGGCGCGGTACGGGTCGGCCTCCGCGAAGCGCGAGGCACGCACCACGCCGTCGCGCACGGCCGGTCCGTCTTCGACCTTGTCCGCGAGCGCGCGCGTGGGCACCGAGCAGCGCACGCGCACGCAGCGGTGGTCGGCCAGGTTCGACAGGATGCGCAGGCCCACCTGGCCACGCGTCAGCTCCGCCAGGCGATCCGCCACCGCCTCGGCCACGGTGTTGACGAGGTTCGCGCCCATCGCGTCGCGGCAGTCGATCAGGAAGTGCACCACGACCATGCCGTCGCCGAGGCTGCGCACCTCGAGGCCGCGCGCTCCGCCGCCACGACGCACCAGGTTGGGCACCGCCGCATCGGCACGGCGCAGCAGCTCTTCTTTGTGCTCGAGCACCGCATCGACCGCCGCCTTGGGGTCCGCCACGTCGTCGAGCTGCACCTGGCTGATCATCACCGGCTCGTCGCTCTCCGCGAAGAAGCCGCCACCCTCGCGGACCATGCGCGACGCGTTCGACGCGGCCGCCACCACCGAGGGCTCCTCGACGACCATCGGCGCCAGGAAGTCCTTGCCGTTCATCTGCACGTTGAGGCCGAGCGCGAACGGCAGCGAGAACAGCCCGATCACGTTCTCGATCATCTTGTCGGCGACGTCGAGCGAGATGCCGCCCTGGCCGAGCGCCAGCAGCGCGTCCGCGCCGAAGCCGAACTGCTCACGCAGCACGCGCTCGCGCGCCTCGATCGACAGCTTGTAGAAACCCGAGATGCGTGAGGAGATGGTCATCGGTGGCCTCTCATTCGGCCCGAACGCCAGCGGCGCCGAGACGTAGATCCAACAAGTCGAGCTTCGCCGCGCGGCATGCGTCGTCGAACGCCTGCGCACTCTGGGCGCTCGGAAAGAACGCGATTGCGACGTCGCCGCCGCCCGCGCCGGAGGGTTTGGCAGCGCCGCCGTGCTCACCCGCCAGCACCGCAATCTGCGCCAGCTCGTCGGTGACAATCGGCACGCCCGCGGCGCGGCCGAGCTCGCCCATGGTCTGCCCGTAGGCCGCGGTGGCCGAGATGATCTCGCTGATCTCGGAGCGCTGGATGGCGTCAGCGAAGCGCAGCGCCTGATCGTGCAGCTCGCCGCGCAGCTTGAAGAAGCCCTCGCCGTCGCGCGCCTCGAACGCACGCACGGCGCGCACGAACTCGCTGGTGCGCGCCTCCTTGCCCGTCCACACCACGCGCGACTGGACCTGCTCGGGAAACTCGACGCGCGTCGCCTCGGCGCTGCCACCGCTCAGGCGAAAGCGAACGAAGCCACCGAGCGACGCCGCCGCGACATCCGCGCCGCTTCCCTCGGGGGCGATGGCCTTGTGGCCCGCGAGCGCGAGCTTGAACGCGCGCTGCTGCACCACCGGATCCGTGAGGTCGTGTCCATGCGTGGCGAGCAGCGCGCCTGCCACCGCTGCCGAAGCCGCCGCAGAGGAGCCCAGGCCCAGCTTCTTGCCGGCCTTGCGCAGATCAGATGCGTCGAGCGTGAGCGCACCTTCGACGACGCCGAGCTCGCGCTCTGCGAGCTCGCGGGTCGCCGCGGCCTCCGGGGGTAGCGTCGCCGGTTCATCGACCCAGCGCACACGCACTCGCACGTCGGCCGACGCCACGATCGCGACCGCGCCGTCGAGCACGGCGTACTCGCCGGACACCATCAGCTTGCCCGGTGCGCTGGCGTCGATGCGCTTCACTTCACGATCTCCAGCGCGCCACCCGGGTGCGCGGTCAGCGTGCGCAGGACCATCGGCGTGGCAGCCAGCGCCGCGGCGACGCGCTCGGCATCACGCGCGTGGCAGAGCGCCTTGACGTGCGGGCCCGCGTCCATGGTGGCGTAGACCTCGACGCCTTCCTTGCGCAGCTGCTTCACGGTCGCGAGCGCGGCCAGCGTGGCGGGCTGGAAGTAGATCAGGCCCGGACGCGACGCCATCATGCACGCGTGCATGGCGAGCGTGCTTTGCTCCATCGCCTCGCCCACCTTCACCAGGTTGCGCTCCAGGATGCCGGCGCGAACTTCTTCCACCAGCGCGTCCGAGCAGTCGACCCAGCTGCGGTAGTACGGAGAGGTCTGCTCGCTGAGCGTCATGCCCTCGGTCGAGCCGGTGTCCTTGGGGCCCTCGTTCGCGACCGCGACCACGATGCGCACGTCCCAGTGATCCGCGGGCGCCACCGTACGCGCAGACAGCGCTGCATCACCCGGCACACCCTTGGGCAGCTCGACGAAGCCGCCGTAGATGCTGCGCGCGGCGGAAGCCGACGCGTTGCGCGCCCACGCGCTCCACACGTCGTCGTCGCGCTTCAAGCCCGCCGCGCTCCACGCCGCCGCGACCAGGGCCGCGAAGCCCGACGCACTGGACGCGAGGCCCGACGCGGTGGGGAAGTTGTTGGCACTCTCGACGCGCGCCTTGAGATCGATGCCGGCATGCTTGCGCACGCGGTCGAGCACCTTGATCGCGCGCGTGAGCGGCTTGCCCTCGCCGCGCTTGCCGTTGAGCAGCAGCTCGTCCGCGTCGAGCCTCGAATCGAAGCTGACCGTGGTCTCCGTGCGCATGGGCTCGAGCGTGAGCGAGATGCTCGCCACCGCGGGCAGGTTGAGCGGGACGTCGCTCTTGCCCCAGTACTTGGCCAGCGCGATGTTCGCGCGCGCGATCGCCGTCGCAGTGCTCATGAACCGCTCTCCACTTCGTAGACCGTGCGGTCGAGCTCGCGCAGCGTGCGCACGACCGCTTGCTTCGTGTTCTCTTCGACCAGCGCCACCATGCAGCCACCGCCGCCGGCACCGGTCACCTTGGCGCCCAGCGCGCCCGCGGCCACGGAGGCCGCGATCATCTCTTCCAGCGCGTCGGTCGACAGCATCAGCGCGCTGAGCAGCTTGTGGTTCATCGTCATCAGCTGGCCGAGCGCCTTGAGGTCGCCCGTCTCCAGCGCGAGCTTGCCGTTGTTGACGATCGACTCGATCGCGTCGAACAGCTTGCCGATACGCTGGGGCTCCTTATCGAACTGACGCGCCACCGAGTCGACCATCAGCTTGGTGCTCGACGACGCGCCGCTGTACGCGACCACCAGCGACACCTTGTGGCGTGGCACCACGCGCGTCAGCGGCTGTCCCTTGCGAAACATCGCCATGCCGCCGTAGGTGGCCATCGCGTTGTCGACGCCGGACGGGTTGCCGTGGAACACGCGCTCCCAGGCCAGCGAGCGCTCGTAGATCTCGGCGTCCGGACGCGTCAGCCCGCGCGCCAGGTCCAGCGCGCGCAGCACGGCGACGCCGAGCGCGGCGGACGAGCCCATGCCTGCGCCGCTGGGCAGGTGCATCTGCGCCTCCAGCGCGAACTCGCGGTCGTCGTCGTAGAAGGCGCGTGCGACGCGCAGCGCCTGCTGCAGCGGCTCGGCGCCGACGTTGGCGTCCGGACCGCTGTCGACGCGCACGTTCCAGGGCGCGATGTCGAGCGTGGTTTCTTCGCCATCCTGCTCGCGCAGCTGCACCACGGCGCCGCGCTCCACGCTCAGGGCGAGCGCAGGCCGGCCGTGCACCACGCTGTGCTCGCCCAGGAGGATAACCTTGCCGTGTCCGTAGCCGGTCACGCCTCTGCCCTTGTCATGTCAGTGGTCGCGGTACGCGAACATTCGGGCGAGCTGTTCCAGATGGGTCCTGCCCGGTTCACGGAGCCCGCCGGTTCGTAAGGCGGCCTGCGCTTCCTGGTCGAGCTTGTCAATTCGGGCCTCCACGGCGGCTTGTGCGCCGGAGCGCACCAGCAGGTCCATCGCGGTCGTCACCTCCACGTCGAGCGCGTCGGCCTTGCCGAGCACCGCCGTCAGGGGCTGCCGCTCCTCGACGCTCATGCGGGCCTCGGCCTCCTCGATCAGCGCGGTGCGCTTGCCCGCGCGCAGGTCGTTGCCGGCGGGCTTGCCGGTCTTCTCCGGCGCGCCGAACACACCCAGCATGTCGTCGCGCATCTGAAACGCGAGGCCGGCCGGCTCGGCGTACTGCTCCAGCGCCGCGCGTTGCTCCGCGTTCGCGCCCGCGAGCACGGCGCCCACCAGCAGCGGCCCCTTCACGCTGTAGCTTCCGGTCTTGAGGCGCTGGATCAGCGCCACGTCCTTGAACGCGATCAGGTCGAGCGCCTGTCCGTAGACGACGTCGCGCTGCATGGTCCAGAACACCTGCAGCGCGTCCGCGCCGAACTGGCTCTTGGCGGCGCTGCGCGCGACCAGCTCCGTGGCGAAGGCATTGCCCAGATCACCCGCGAGGATGGCGAGGCTCGCACCCAGGTGCACGTCGCCGGTGCGCTGCGCGAACAGCTTGTGCAGCGTGATGCCGCCGCGGCGCTCGGCGTCCTGATCCATCCAGTCGTCGTGCACGAGCAGGTAGCTCTGCAGCAGCTCCAGGCCCGCGCTGGCATCGAGCAGCGCGTCCACGTCGGCAGGCGCGATGGCCGCGTAGCCTGCGATCAGGATCGCAGGACGGGTGCGCTTGCCGCCCCGCATCGTGAACTCCGCCAGCGCGTCCACGAGCTCGACCGAGGGGGCGCTGAGCGTGCGCGCATGTTCGCGCTTTTGCTCGAAAAACTTGGTCAGGTGCGAATCGACGCGGAGCTTGATGTCGGCGAGCAACGAGGTGATCGGGGCGGACGACGAGGACACGAAAGCTCCTGGAGTGAAGGCCGAGAGAAAACGCGCGGAGCATGCTAGTTGGGACCTACCAACGTCAACCTGCGGCCTCTGCTATAGCCGGTGCTGCTATACGGGCGCGCATGGCAATCTCGCGTCCCTTGGCTTCGAGCCCCATGACTACTTCCATCCAGCGCCGCAAAGACGACCACCTCGACCTGTGCGCCACCGACGAGGTCGCCTTCAAGGAACGCACCACGCTGTTGGAGTGCGTGCAGCTGGTGCATCAGTCGCTGCCGGATCTCGACGTCGATGCGCTCGACACGGGGACCACGCTGCTCGGAAAGCAGCTGCGGCTGCCGCTGGTGATCGCGGCCATGACCGGCGGCACCGAGCGCGCGGCCGAAGTGAACCGCGACCTGGCCGCGATCGCGGAGGCGCGTGGGCTCGGCTTCGGCCTGGGCAGCCAGCGCGCGATGCAGCGTCAGCCCGACACCGCCTGGACCTATCAGGTGCGCGAGTGGGCCCCGACCACCCTGGTGCTCGGCAACGTCGGCGTCGTGCAGGCGCGCGATCTTCCGTCCGCGACGATCGCGGAGATGGTGCGCGAGATCGGCGCGGACGCGCTGTGCGTGCACCTCAACCCCGCGCAGGAAGTCGTGCAGCCCGGTGGCGATCGCGACTTCCGCTCCGGCTTCGAGACCTTCCAGCGTTTGGTCAAGGAGCTCCCGGTGCCGGTGGTCGGCAAGGAGACCGGCTGTGGTCTCAGCGTGCAGACCGCGGCCAAGCTCAAGAAGGCCGGCGTGCGCACGGTCGACACCAGCGGCGCCGGCGGCACCTCGTGGGTCGGCGTGGAGACGCTGCGAGCGCAGGGTGATCAGGCGCGCCTCGGCAACCTGCTCTGGGACTGGGGCATCCCCACCGCCGCCAGCGTGCACGCCTGTACGCAGGCTGGCCTTCAGACCATCGCTACCGGCGGCATCCAGACCGGCCTCGACGTGGTGCGCGCGTTGGTGCTCGGCGCGAGCGCAGCCGGCATCGCGCGTCCCATGCTCCAGGCGCACGTACGCGGCGGCAAGGAAGAAGCCGAGCGCTTCGTCGACCAGATCGAACGCGAGATCCGCGCCGTCATGCTGCTCACCGGCGCCGCCAACATCGCCGAGCTCCGCCAGCTCCCTCGCATCGTGCTCGACCCACTCAAGCAGTGGATGTCGCTCTAACGACCGGAGCCAGGCGTGCTGCCGAACCAGCGGCGGTAAGCGCGGTGGAACGTCGCGCGATCGGTGTAGCCGAGCGCTTCGGCGATCTGCGTCATCGAGCGACCACCGTCGCGTAGCAGCATCTGCGCGCGGGCGCGGCGTAGTTCTTCGACGAGCAGGCGGTAGCTGGTGCCGTGGGCGGCGAGCTTGCGCTTGAGGGTGCGGGTCGAGGTGTCGAGGCGGTCCGCGAGCTCTTCGAGCGAGGGGATGTCGTCGGGGCGTAGCTGACGGCGCACGCGCGAGAGATAGGTGGCGCGCTCGTCGAGCTCGGAGAGCTCGCGCGAGAGCTCGCGCTCGATGCGGCGTGCGACCACGCTGTCCGACGTCACCACGGCCTGATCGAGCACGGAGAGCGGCAAGCGCAGGCTGTTTCTGGCGCGACCAAAGCGCGCGGGCGGAAGCAGGTGCGCGAAGCGCTTGAAGTGCGCGGGCTCCGCGAACGGAAACTCCACGCGGCCTTCGAGCGTGCGGCCCACCAGCGAGCGCCCCATCTGCGCGAACGAGACCATGAACGACTCGGACGCGAACACCTCGGCGGCGGGCGGCACGTCGTGCACGATCTCGAGCACCAGCTCGTCGCCCTCGACGCGGGGCGTGAGGGTCAGCGCGACCACGCGTAGCGGCACGAAGCGCACCGCCACCATCAACGCGTCGCGCAGCGTGCCGGACGTCATCGCCAGCAGACCCGGCTGGCCGTGCGCGGAGAGCTTCAGCGACATGCCGTAGTGAAAGCCGAGCCCCGGCTCGCGCGTGAGCTCCAGCGCGCGCATCACCAGCAGCTGGAAGCTCGCTTGCGGGACCAGCGCGTCCGGTTTTTCCAGCGTACTGGCGCGAATGCCGGTGCCCTTGAGCAGCGGCTCGGCGCGCACCCCGAAGCGGGTGGTCACGTCGACCAGGTGGGCGACGTACTCGGCGAGGACCTGGCCCGATCTATCACTCACAATGGCCCAATCTGTCACCCCGGACGGCGGCCGCGCAAGGCACGATCGTCGGCATGCTGAGCGAAGTTCGAACCGCGGCGCAGACGCGCACCATCGCGCCCCGCAACCTCGACCTCGAGATCCCCGCCGACACGCCCCGGCGCTGGTTCGGCGGCAACGCCTACTACTCGCACCTGCTGAACGCGTTCTCGCTGATGTTCCCGCCCGGCGAGCGCTTCTTCATGGACGCCGTGCGCCACTTCCGCGATCAGGTGCGCACGCCGGCGCTGCGCGAGCAGGTGCGCGGCTTCCTCGCGCAGGAGGCGTTGCATGGACGCGAGCACCGCATGTTCAACCGCTGGCTGAGCACGCAGGGGGTCGACGCCGAGGGCATCGAGAGCGCGATCTGGGACGAGATCCTGCGCCGCAAGGCCTCCCGCGAGCCGCTCGACGACCTCGCCGTCACCTGCGCGCTCGAACACTTCACCGCGCTGATGGCGGAGATGTGGCTCCACGAGCCGGAGATGCGCGCGCTGGTGTCCGAGCCGCTGCGCAAGCTGTGGACGTGGCACGCGCTGGAGGAGCTCGATCACAAGTCGGTCGCGTTCGACGTCTACAAGGAAGTCGGCGGTGACCACGCGCGCCGCATCAAGTGGATGCGCCGGATCACGTTCGGCTTCATCCTCGGCGTCAGCTTCCTGCACATCGATCTGATGCGCGCCGACAAGGCGTTCGACGATCCGATCGCGCTCGCCAAGAGCTGGTGGAAGTTCTGGGGCCCGCGCGGCTTCTACACCAAGCGGCTGCCGCAGTACCTCAGCTACTACAAGCGCGACTTCCACCCGTGGGACGAGGACTCACGCGCGCTGATCGAGCAGTTCGAGCGCGAGATTTACGGAGGCGGGAAGATCGACGGGTGAACCGACTGACCCGCGGCGAGCGTGTGCGCCTGCTTGCGTGCACCGCGTAGCTGCTGGCGTGCAAAGCGCAGGCCCGCGCGCGCGAGCTCCATCGCGCCGCGCAGCATCGGGATGCGATCGAGCCGCGACGGGTTGATGTCGCTGCGCGAGCTGCGCTGACCGGCGACGCTCGGCAGCGCGACCAGGAACGAGCGCTCCGCGTGCTGCATGCGGAAGGTGTCCAGCGCTCCGTCGTAGTGCATCGGTCCACCCTGCGGGTGTCCAGGGGGACGCGTGCGCATCACCTCGAGGAAGGCGATCAGCGCGTCGAAGCTGGTGGCGTTCACCGCGTAGCAGTGTGTGAGTCCGTACGACGCGGGCGGCGGCACCAGCGTCGGCTCGTGGTCACTCGCCGGCAGATCGTGGCCGAACGCGACCATGTCCCACGGCGTGCGCGCCAGCTGCGCGAGCAGTCGCGACTGCAGTCGCTCCAGCTGGCTGGAGCTGGCGAAGTCGTCCTCGACGATCAGGATGTTCGAGAGCCCGTCGGCGCGTGCTTGTCGCAGCACCGCGAGGTGACTCTCGAAGCAGCCGCGCGCGCCGCGGCTCGGGAAGTCCCCGGGGTCCGCGGGCTTGACCGCTGCAAAGAAGCGCACCTTGTCCGCATGCCGGGCGAGGCCCAGGCGCTGGAGCTCGCGCTCCACGCCAGCACGGCGGTCGGTACGTTCGGGGAGGTTGATGACGACGACGCGATCGAAGAAGCCGAGCAACTGCACACGGAAATTCTCCGTGTCTTCTCGACGCGCGTAAACACCATCGTGGGACTGCGCGAATTGGCTGCGCTATCGGCGACGCCTCGCGGCGTGGCGCCGATGTCGCGATTCAGGCGCTGCCGTGTTCCTCGTCCGAGGGGTGCTTGCCATCGGGTCTCGGCAGTGCACTCGGATCGTGATTGGGGGAACGATCGGCGGGCTCGTCCTCGGGCGTGTCGACGATCAAGTTGCTGGGCACCGGCTCGGGCACATTCTCGACGTCGTCGTCGCCACCGCCGCGCGCCGCGGCGAGCACCATGAACGTGACCGGTCGCGAGCGACTGGTGGAGCTGAGACA
>JBEVNG010000439.1:0-4502 GCA_040508235.1 Polyangiales bacterium
GTCAAGCCCAGCAGCAAGGATCGCATCGGGGCTGCTTAGGGTCGGCTCCGATTCGAGCCAAGGCGTGCCGGACGATGTACTCTGCGGACGCACTGGGATGAAGCTGGCGACCTACAACATCAACGGCGTGAACGGCAGGCTCGCGCACTTGCTGGCGTGGCTCGATGGCGAGAAGCCGGACGTCGTGTGTCTGCAGGAGCTCAAGGCCCCCGATGCCAAGTTCCCGCACGCGGCGCTGAAGCAGGCCGGCTACCACGCGGTGTGGAAGGGGCAGCCCGCGAGCCATGGCGTGGCGATCCTCGCGCGCGGCAAGGAACCGCTGGCGACGCGGCGTGCGCTGCCTGGCGACGACAGCGACACCGAGAGCCGCTACATCGAGGCCGCCGTCGACGGCGTGCTGCTCTGCTGTCTGTACGCGCCCAACGGCAACCCGCAGCCCGGTCCGCGCTTCGACTACAAGCTCGCGTGGCTGAAGCGGCTGCACGCGCACGCGGCCACGCTGCTGGCGGCGAAGGTGCCGGTCGCGCTGATCGGCGACTTCAACGTGGTGCCCACCGACGCGGACCTGTACGACCCGAAGTCGTCATGGCGCAAGGATGCGCTGACCCAGCCCGCAGCGCGCGCGGCATTCCAGCGCTTGCTCGCGCAGGGCTGGCAAGACGCTCTGCGCGCGAAGCATCCGGACGACAAGCTCTTCACCTTCTGGGACTACAAGCGCTTTGCGTGGCAGCGTGATGCGGGGCTGCGCATCGATCACTTCCTGCTGAGTCCGCCGCTCGCCAAGCGCCTACAGGCAGCCGGTGTCGACCGGGAGCGACGGGGGCTCGAAGGCGCCAGCGATCACGCGCCAGCCTGGATCACCTTGCGCCGCTGACCCGCGACAGCGGCCTTGTTCGCGGCGGAACCAGCCTGAGCTACGCCACGTCCGCGGGCAGCGCCGCCGGGCGCGACCTCGGCAAGCTGAAGCGGAACACCGCGCCGCGCTTCAGCTCGCTCTCCACCCACAGCTCGCCGCCGTGCATGCGCACCAGCGAGCGCGAGATCGACAGGCCCAGGCCGGTGCCGCCGTACTTGCGCGTCTGCCCGGTGTGCACCTGCTCGAAGCCAGCGAAGATGCGCTCGTGGTTCTCGGGCGCGATGCCGATGCCCTGATCGCGCACCGACACCACGTCGGCATCGCCGACCAGCTCCCAGCTCACGGTCACGGTGCTGCTGGGCTCGCTGAACTTGAAGGCGTTGGAGAGCAGGTTGAGCAGCACCTGCTTGATCCGGAACGCATCGAGCGTGGACGCGCTCGCCGCCGACGGCAGCACGAGCTTGATTCGCAGGTCGCTCTGCTTGGCCAGCTCGCTCAGCTGCTCCACGGCGTCCTGGATGATCTCGTCCAGCTTGCACGGCGCCAGGTTCAGCTCCAGGCGCCCCGCCTCCATCTTGCTGATGTCGAGCACGCCGTTGACCATCTGCAGCAGGTGCGTGCCGGCGCGCTCGATCTTGCGCAGGTAGCGGATGGTGGCGTCGGGCTGACCGCGGTATTCCAGCGAGCCCGTCCGGTGCAGCGTGCCGATTGCGGTGCAGGCGGCACACGGCGTCTCGGTCCCGAGCTGCTCGTTGGCGTCGAGCACGAACTCGGCGCCGCAGCGCTCGCAGCGTGCTGCCGACAGCTCGCCAAATTCGTCGATCAGCCCTTGTGGGACGTTGATGATCGCGTTGAGCGGCGTGCGCAGCTCGTGCGACATCGTGGCCATGAAGTCGTCCTTGATGCGATTGGCGCGGCGCGCGTCCTCCGCGGACAGCTCCGCGCTCGCCAGCGCGGTCTTCAGCTCCTCGACGTTGGCGGACAGCTCGCGGTTGAGCCGCGTGACGTCGTCCTTCATGACGTTCACGCGTGAGGCGAGCGCGAGCGTGGTGATCACCGCGCTGGAGGTGGCCGTGATGTGCACGATCCACTCGGACACCCAAAACTCCGGAATCACATGCATCAGCCGCAGCACGAAGATTGGTATCGCATAGATCACCACGTGCCAGCTCAGGATGTAGAGCCTGGCTTGCTCGACGTTGTAGCGCTTGAGCGTGCGCAGGTGCGGCGGCGCCGCGATGCACGCCGTCGCCATCACCACCAACACGCCACGCAACGCGACGCCCGGCGGCGCGATCATCGCGAACACGACCAAGCCGGCGGCGATCCCGATCGCCCACCTGTAGACGATGCGCTCGCGGTGCACGTCGAAGCGCTCGACGACCGCGTTGGCGAACATCGGGATGAACAGCAGGATGAAGGCGACGGAGATCCCGATCGACCGGTTGGCGATCTCCGGATGCCGCGGCAGCACGTATTGGAAGACATGCCCGCTGAAGCTGGTCATCGCAAACGACATCGCGACCAGCAGGAACACGTAGTAGAGGTACTCGCGCTGGCGGATCAACACGAACACGCCCAGATTGAACAGCGCCATCACGGTCAGCGCGCCGCAGAACAGCGCGAGCATCACGTTTCGGCTCTGCGCCTCGGCAAAGAACGCCCGTTCGCTCCACAGCTTGAGCGGCGCGCGCGCAGAGCCGCTGGTTTGAATGCGAAGGAAGTAGGTCTCCCTCGCATGCGGGCGCGCCTCCAGCTTGAACACGAAGTTCGGGTCGGCGAGGTCGCGCTGCGCGAACGGCAGCATGTCCCCGGTCTCGCGCGACTCGAGCGAGCCGTCCGCGTGCAGCACGTGCAGCGACACGTGGTCGAGGTGCGGATAACCGAGCTCGAGCAGGTAGCGTTTAGCCGTCATGGCGGGGTTGTCACCTCGCCAGGCGAGCCAGACCGCCGAGGGCGTGAAGCCGAACGACGTGTCCGGCTCGCGCTGTGGCTCGAACTTGCCCTGCTCCCACAGCGTCCGCACCTGTGCGAAGGTCAGCGCCTGCGAGGCGTCGAGGTATGCGCTCAGATAAGGCGCGAGCGAGCGCCCTTCCGAGACGTCATCGATCAAGGAGCTCTGCGCGTGCGCATGCGAAGTGTCGAACGCGAACAAGCACCAGAGCACGACGTACAGCTTGCGAAGGAGGCGGCCTCTGAACATGGATGGTTGCGACCTCGGCCAGGGACTCCGCTCGTCGGTCATCCGGCCCACCAATGCGCTTGTCTCCGTGACGAAACGGACGCGTGGGAGACAGAATATCGCAGGTGCGCCAGACGAGTCCCAAACAGTCACCTCCGCCCGAGCCGCCGCGGAGCAAGCCGGTCATCCTCTACGTCGAAGATGACGAGGACAACTGGGACGTGGCCGCGCTGCGCCTCGGGCCTCACTACGAGCTGCTGCACGCGGCGTCCGCGGAGCGCGCATGTGCGATGTTGCGCGAACACGGCCACAGGCTGCAGTTGATCATGATGGACATCGAGCTGCGTGGCTCGGACCTCAGCGGAACCGAGCTGGCGCAGCTCTGGCGCGGCCACCTGCCCGCCACCACCACCCTGCCCGCCTACGCGCGCGACCTGCCCGCCGTCACGCGTCCCATCCTCTTCGTGACCGCACACAGCACGCAGCACGACCTGGTGAAGCTGATGCTCTCCAGCGGAGAACAGGTCATCAGCAAGCCGGTCGACTTCAAGGAGCTGATGACTGCACTGGCCAAGCTCGCGTAGCGCTGTCCGGGTAGCGCGATATTACGCACGCGATGTGGTCGAGACGCTCACTCATTTGGCGAGCGGAATGCGCCGACCGTTTCCAGACACCCAGAGCTAGGGCGACAATCACGCTCTTCCCGTCGCGAGAAGCGAACGGAAGCGCAGTACTCGATGTCGCACACCATCCTCATCGTCGACGACTCCTCGATGCTTCGTCGATACGTTCGGCAGGCCCTCGAAGCCCTGGGGTCGAGATCGAGAGCCTCGAAGCGAACTTCCGCACGGTGCCCGACATCGCGGGCGTCACCGTGCTCGGCCACGGACGCGTCGCCCAGATCCTCGACACGGCCAACCTGGCGCACGTGGCGGCACGCCGCGAGCGCGAGCGAGAGGTAGCATGATCCCGCAGTCCACCAGCGCGCAGAGCCCCGCCCAGAGTCAGTACGTCACGTTCACGCTCGGCAATGTGGACTACGGCGTCGAGATCCTGAGCGTGCAGGAGTTCAAGGGCTACGGCGCGGTGACGCCGGTGCCGAACATGCCGGAGTTCGTGCGCGGTGTGATGAACCTGCGCGGCATCATCATCCCGATCATCGACCTGCGCGTGCGCTTCGGCCTGCCCGCGCCGCTCGACGAACTGTCGGTGATCGTGGTGGTGGTGGTCGCGGGCCGAACGATCGGGCTGGTGGTCGACGCGCTGTCCGATGTGATCGAAATCCCGAGCAGCGCGATCCAGGCGACGCCCGAGCTCAGCTCGCGCGTGCCGACTGCCTTCCTCAGGGGGCTGGCCAAGACCGGAGATCGCCTGGTCATCCTGCTCGACTTGCAACACCTGGTCTCGCTGGACGAGATCGCCGCGCCGGGCACCAACTAACGAGACTTCACGCGAGGGGACGAG
>JBEVNG010000167.1:0-14140 GCA_040508235.1 Polyangiales bacterium
CGCTCGTTGAGGTCGTAATACAGGGGCTCGGTGACCGTGTGCTGGCCGAGCGTCGGCGCGGCCGGTGCACTCGCCGAGCTTGCGCCGGTGCGAAACGCGAGCTCGGTGACCGCGTTCGCGCCCGCGTCCTCGCCGGTGCGCACCTGCGTGAAGTCGAGCGTCAGCACGTAGTCGTGGTTCGGCTGCAGCGCGCCCGGCAGCACGTGCACCACGCCGCGCGCGTCCGGCGACACGGTGTAGGCGACCTCCTGGCCGTCGAGCCGCACGACCGGGTTCGTCCAGGCATAGGGCACCAGCGCCCAGAGCTCGGCGTTCGGCGGCACGTCGACGGCCCCCGCGGCCGGGTAGCTCCACAGCAGCTGGAGCGCGGGCAGCCGGCACTTCGCCTCGGCGGTCGCGGTGAGGCTCAGGGCCAGCAGGCCGGACAGGACGAACTTCGTGTGCATGGCCCGCCCGCAGCAAGCGTCGTGCCGCGTGAAACGCGAGCGTTTTCACGGCCGCCGTGGTGCCAGCCTGTGTCAGTTCGCGTGCGCGGCGCGGCGCCGGCGTTTGACGGCGTACATCGCCTCGTCGGCGCGGGCGATCAGCTCGTTCAGCGACACCGGGCGGTCGGGCACGCAGATCGAGCTGCCCACGCTGAGCGCGATGCGGTACGCGCGGTTGGCGATCTGGTTGTGTCGCGACAGCGTCTCCAGCAGCCGCGCGCGCAGCACGTCGACGTCGTCCGCGTCGCCCTCGACCAGCGCCACGAACTCGTCGCCGCCGAGCCGCGCCACCACGTCGGAGCTGCGCAGCACGCGGTGCAGGATCGTCGCCACGTCGATCAGTGCATCGTCGCCGCTGTCGTGGCCGAGCTCGTCGTTGATGCGCTTCATGCCGTCGACATCGACGAACAACAGGCCCATCGCCTGCCGGTGCCGCGCCGCCAGCCGCATCTGCTGCTCGGCGAGCAACAGGAAGCCGCGCCGGTTGTAGAGGCCGGTCAGCTCGTCGGTCAGCGCGGCGCGCCGGATCTGATCCTCCATGTGCACGCGCTCGGTGATGTCCTCGACGCTGCCCACGTAGTTGGTCACCTGCCCGGCCGCGTTGCGCACCGGCGTGATGTTCAAGCTGTTGAGGACCAGCTCGCCGTCCTTGCGGTAGTTGCGCAGCACCACGTGGCAGCCGCGTTCCTCGCGCAGCGCCTCGCGCAGAGCGTGGAGCTCGGGCTGATCGCGGTCGTCGCCCTGCAGCACGCGGCAGCTGCGCCCGACCAGGTCTTGCTCCCGGTAGCCGGTGATGCGCTCGAACGACGCGTTGCAATAGACGACAGGGTTGTCCGGCTGCGTGGGATCGGTGATCAACACGCCGTCGCTGACGGAAGCCAGCGCGCGCTGCGAGAGCCGCAGCCTCTGCTCCTGGGCTACCTGCTCGCTCACGTCGCGCGCCGCGCACAGCGCACCGCCCTCGATCGGACGCACCGTCCACTCCAGCCAGCGATGCCCGCCGTCCTTGCAGCACACGCGACAGCGCGCGCCCTGCGCGGCCTGTCCGGTCGCGAACGCCGCCAGCAGCAGCCGCACCGACGCGCGGTCGTCGCCGTGCACGAACTCCAGGAACGGCTTGGCGGTCAGCTCGTCCGGCGTCCAGCCGAGCACGCGCTGCCAGGCGCCATTCACGCGCTCCAACACGCCGCTCACGTTCGCGAGCGCCAGCATGTCGAGCGAGCCCTCGAAGAACAGCTCGGCCTCGCTCTCGGCGGTGCGGCGCGCGGTCACGTCCTGGATCTGCGAGATGAAGAACTCGGGCGCCCCGTGCGCATCGCGCACCAGCGACACCGTCAGCAGCGTGCGCACCACGCGGCCATCCGCGCGCAGGTAGCGCTTCTCCATGTGGTACGAAGGCGTGAGCCCCTCGACCAATTGACGCAGCCGCGTGAGATCGTCGGCGAGATCGTCCGGGTGCGTCAGCGCCTGAAAGTTGGTCGCCAACAGGTCATGACGCGCGTAGCCGAGCAGGCTGCACAGCGCGTCATTCACCTTCAGGAAGTGTCCTTCGAGCGACACCAGTGCCATGCCTATCGCCGCGTCGCGGAAGGCACTCTCGAACAAGGATGGCCCCTCACCCATGCCTGGGATGGTACCAACGAGGGGTCCCGGGGTGGATGTTATCTGTTGGGTTCTGCCCTACCTCCCGCCGGGGGCTGTGGGGTCAGCTCGCCGGGCTGGTCATACCAGCCCGGTCTGTGTAATACGATGTCGTTGGAGAGGTGAACCCACGATGGCAAACGACGGAAAGCCCCCCGCCAAAGGCGCCCGCCTGTTCAAGCTCGCCGGTCTCACGGCCGGCATCGCCGGCGGCTACGCGCGCGATCGCGTCAAGCGCATGTTCCTCTCCGAGGAGGCTGCCGAGCAGGACCACCAGGAGGCGCTGAAGCGCGTGGGCGCGTCGATCGCGTCGACCCTGGGTGAGCTCAAGGGCGCCGCCATGAAGATGGGCCAGATGGCGTCGATGGCCGCCGACCTGCTGCCCAAGGAGATCTCCGACGCGCTGCAGTCGCTGCAGGGCAACGCGCCGCCGGTCGACTTCTCCGTGATCGAGCAGCAGGTGCTCGCCGAATTCGACCAGCCGATCGAGATGCTGTTCGAGGACTTCGAGCGCGAGCCGTTCGCCGCCGCGTCGATCGGCCAGGTGCACCGCGCCAAGGTCGACGGGCGCCCCGTGGTCGTGAAGGTGCAGTACCCGGGCGTCGACGTCGCGGTCGACTCGGACATGCGCCACCTCAAGCTCGCGCTGCTCGCCAGCGGCGTGCTCAAGATCGACAAGAAGGCGCTCGCCGCCAGCTTTGCCGAGATCAGCGCGCGCATGCACGAGGAGCTCGACTACTGCAACGAGTCGGACAACGTGCGCCGCTTCCGCGCCTTCCATGCCGAGCACCATCCGTTCGTGGTGATCCCGGAGGTGATCGGCCACCGCTCCGCCAAGCGCGTGCTGACGCTCGCGTACGAGCCCGGTGATCACGTCAGCAAGCTCGACGCCTACAGCGCGGAGGAGCGCGATCGCTGCGGCCGCAACCTGTGGGTCGCGATGGACAGCCAGATCTTCGATCACGGCTGCATCCACGCGGATTCCAACCCGGCCAACTTCGCGTTCCGCCGCGACGGCACGGTCGTGATGTACGACTTCGGCTGCGTGAAGGAGCTCGCGCCGCACGTGATCGAGGGCTACCGCGACCTGGTCGTCGAGGGCCTGGGCGAGAACTACGCGCGCATCGAGAAGGCGCTGCTGCAGCTCGGCGTGCGCAAGCCCGACACGGCTGGTCCGTCGCACGACTTCTACAAGCTGTGGCGCGACTGGCTCGCGCTGCCGGTGATGGCGAGCAACCCATTCGACTTCGGCGCGGGCTCGTTCGAGAAGGAGATGGTGACCAAGCTGGTGCCCGCGACGGTGAAGAACATGTCGTCGTTCCAGCCCAGCAAGGAGCTCGTGTTCTTCAACCGCTCGCTGGTCGGCCACTACGCCACGCTGAAGAAGATGGGCGCCCACGTGCCGATCGGCTCGGTGCTCACGCAGCGCTTCCCCGAGGTCGCGCCCTACTTCGCCGCATAAGGCGCGAACGCGCGCTTGCTCTGGCGGTGCGTGTTCACGCGCTCGAGCGCGGCGTCGTCGAACGCGCAGGGCTCGCCGACCGCACAGCGCTCGCGCACGAAGCGCTCGATGTACACCCGCGTCTGGTCGCCCACGCCGTCGTCGCTGCAGGCATCCCAGAGCGCGAACACGGCGTCCTGCGCGCGCTCCAGCCCCATCCGGTCCGCCTCGTTGGCGATCCGCGTCAGCCGCGTGGAGAGCTCCGCGTGCGCGCGGTCCAGGATGCGCTGCTCGTGCTGCTCGTGCAGCTGTTCGCGGAGCGCGCGGGTCTTGGTGAGGAACGTGCGGCGCTCCGAGGCGTGCGGGTCGTTGCCCGAGAGCTTGGCGAAGAAGTCATCGAGGTTGCCGAACGAGAGCACCGGCACGGGCTTGTTCTTGGGCAGCATGCGCTCGTCGAGCAGCTGCGCGACCCGCAGGTGCACGGCGCCGCGGTCGCGAAACTCCACGCGGCCGTCATCGAGGATCACGGCGTCGAAGCCGAACCCGCGGTAGCGGTACTTTCCCTCCGGCAGGGGCTGTAGGAACAGATCCCAGGGCCGCATCGCGGCGTGCGCGACGTCGTGCACCGCGTGCTCCGTCAGCGTGCGCAGGTCCTTGCCGTGCTCGCGCGACAGACCATGCACGACCTCCGCCTTTTCCTGCGCCTTGTCCTGCGCACGCGCCGACGCGCACACCAGACCCAGCGCGAGGATGGCCGTCCGTCGCATCACGAAATGCTAAACCCCGTCGGGCCGCCGTCGATGCGTTCGTTTGGGGTGAAGGCTCAGCGAGGCGGGTGCCAGCGCGGGTTCTTCGACGAGATGTCGACCGCGTAGAAGTCGTCCTTCAGCTTGCCCACCGGCAGCCCGGCGTACTCGCGCAGCGTGCGCGTGATCCACTTCTCGATCTTGAGCACTACCAGCTTCTTGCGCAGGCGGCCCTGCGTGTCCCGATTCAGGATCGTGGGCAGCGTGTTGATGGTGAGGATCTCGTCGATGGCCGAGGCCGCCATGTTCTCGCGGCCCTCCTCGCTGGAGTAGAAGTGGCTCACGCAGAACAGCACGCGGCGCGGCTTGCCGTGACGCAGCGCCTGGCACGCCTTCACGATCGTGGAGCCGGTGCGCACCATGTCGTCGAACACGATCACGTCCTTGCCGGCGAGGCCCGCCAGCGGGACGGGCGAGTCCGACGCCACCTGGATGGCGACCTGGCGCTCGCCGGCGCGCTCCTTCGACAGCTTGCAGATGCCCGCGTTGGGCAGCCCGAGCGTCTTGTGCATGGTCTCCACGAACTCGACCGCGCCCTTGTCCGGCGCGCACAGCACGAGGTTGTCGCCGCCGTTGTTGCCGAGGTCGACGATGTCGCCGTGCTGCAGGTAGTGCGCGTAGACCTCGGCCGGGATCAGGTTGGTGAAGTCGCCGCCGAAGGTCTGTCGAAACACCTCCTGCACCGAGTGCGAGTGGTTGTGGACCGTGATCACGGCGTCGACGCCGGCGGTCTTGAGCAGCTGCGCGTAGAGCAGGGAGCTGAACGGCTGGCCGTCGAACTTCTTCAGGTCCTTGGCGTCGCGGGTCGCCACCGTGTGGCCGTGCTCGGGGCGGGGACCGCGGTCCTGCGCCGAGTAGAACAGGTCCGGCTCCACCAGCACGACCTTGTCCGCCCCGTTGTCCTTGGCCGCGCGCGCGATCAGGAAGTTGCGCTGGGCCAGCGTCTGGCGCGTGTTGCTGTCGCCGTCGACCGAGACGATCACCACGGTCGCGCCGTCGAGCCGCTGGCCGATGCCGGTCATCTCGTTCTCATCCGAGATGAACCGGGGGCAGAATTCACCATTGGCGAAGTTCTTCAGCGAGATGACGTCCGAGAGGTCCTGGTCCTGGCCGAATGCGTGGGCCACGTCGATCGCGAACGGGTCCTCGGAGACATTGCCAACGATAATCACGCGCTTCATCGCGCGGATGGTAGCGGAAGCCCCCTGCCCTGCCACGGCTCCGGTGGCGCCGGCGTGGCGATTCGGTGTGCACGGTGGCCACGCCCACGGCTCCGTTGGAGCTCGCCTTGCGGCGCGCGCTGGCGTGGGCAGTTAAACTCACAGCCATGGCGACCCACAGCATCGTGATGACCTATGCACTCTGGCTGTTCGGCTGGGCGGGCCTTCACCGCTTTTACCTGGGGAAGCGGACCACCGGGGCGATCTGGGCCCTCACCTTTGGCTTGCTCGGCGTGGGCTGGATCGTCGACCTGTTCCTGATCCCGGGCCTGCGCCGGGACGTGGCCAACAAGTACCAGTTCGGCCGCTACAACTACACCATCGGCTGGCTCCTGCTGCTGGTCGGCTTCTTCGGCCTGCACCGCTTCTACGTGGGCAAGTGGGCCACCGGCCTGCTCTACCTGTGCACCGCCGGCCTGTGCGGCCTGGGCTGGCTGTACGACATCCTCACCTACAACGAGCTGGTCAGCGAAGCGAACGAGCGCTGGATCTCCGGCGACCCGCTGCTGGCGAGCGCCTGAGGCCTGGGCCCGGTTCTTGTATAGCCCTGAAGAATGGCGGACGAGAACGTGGGGGATGGCTGGTACGCACTCATCGCCGATGACGACGATGACTTTCGCCTGCTGGCCGCACGAGCGCTGCGCCGGGCAGGTTTTCAAGTATGTGAGGCACGCGACGGGGACGAGCTGGTCGAGCGCTTTTCCGCGCTCCGCGTGCTGACGTCTCAGCACGTGGTGGTGGTCTCCGACATCTCGATGCCGGGGCGGGATGGCGTCACTGCGACGGCAGTGCTGCGGCACGCCGCCCCAGAGCTGCCCATCCTGCTGGTCACGGGCGAGTCGAGCCCGACCGTCTGGCGCGCCGCGGAGACGGCCGGCGCCACCCTGGTCCTGGCCAAGCCGGTCGATGGCATCACGCTGGTGGAGCGCGTGCGCACGCTCTGCCATTAATCGAGCGATGCAGGACGCGGTCGAAGCACGCGGGCTCTCCGCGGGCGAGCAAAGCAAGGTGGTCGAGCGGGGGCTGGAGGAGATTGCGCTCCTGCTGGGGTTCTCCGACAAGGGCCGCTTCAAGGCGCAGGCCTACGAGCGCGGCGCGGAGGTCGTGGGCGCGCTGTCGTTCGAGCTCGGCGCGGTGATCGAGCGCGGCCGGCTCACCGACATCGAGGGCATCGGGGCCAGCCTGTCCAAGCAGATCCTGGAGCTGTGGAGCACGGGCAGCTCGGCGTTGCTGGAGAAGCTGCGCGCGGAGAACCCGCCCGGTGCCGCGGAGCTGGTGCGCATCCCTGGCGTCACGCCCAAGCGTGTGCACGCGCTCCACGCAGGGCTCGGCATCGCGTCCGTGGCCGACCTGCGCGCCGCCTGCGAGGCCGGCCGTGTGCGCGGCCTGAGCGGCTTCGGCGCCAAGACCGAGGCCAAGCTGCTGGCCGCCATCGACGCCGTCACCCAGGCCGAGCGCGGCGAGCCACGCATGACGCTCGGCGACGCGCTGTCGCTGTGCGCACGCTGGCAAAGCGAGCTGCTCACGCTGCCGGGCGTCGAGGCGGTGGAGCTGGCCGGCCCGGCGCGCCGGGGTGAAGAGACGCTCGACGAGCTGGCACTGGTGGTCGTGCATGCAGGCGCGCAGCTGGTGCACGCGGTCGAGGAGCGCGCGGACGTGGTGCATGCCGAGCTGGCCGGAGACGTGCTGCGTGCCGCGCGCATCGACGGCATCCCGATGCGGCTGTACCTGACCGACAGCGCGAACGCTGGCACCACCCTGCTGCGCGCGACCGGCCCCGAGGCACACCTGCGCGAGCTGGAGGCACGTGCGCCGTTGAGCGCGCGCGCGAGCGAGCAGGACGTCTACGTGGAGCTCGGCCTGCCGCTCGTGCCGCCCGAGCTTCGCGATGCGCCGATCGATGCCACACAAACGTACGACGACCTGATCACCGCCGCCGACATCCGCGGCTTCGTGCACTGCCACACCACCCACTCCGACGGCAAACACTCGATCGAGGAGATGGCCCGCGCCGCCAAGGAGCGCGGCATGGACTACATCACGATCACCGATCACTCACCGAGCGCCTACTACGCGCGCGGCGTCACGCTCGACCGGCTGCAGGCGCAGTGGGACGAGATGCGCGAGGCGGAGCAGCGGGTCGGCATCCGCATCCTGCGCGGCACGGAGTCGGACATCCTGGCCGACGGCGCGCTCGACTACCCGGACGAGATCTTGGCGCAGCTCGACGTGGTGATCGCCAGCATCCACTCGCGCTTCAAGCTCGGCAAGGCCGAGATGACCGAGCGCCTGGTGCGCGCGATGAAGCTGCCCGTGTTCAAGATCTGGGGCCACGCGCTCGGCCGCTTGCTGCTCTCTCGCGCGCCCATCGAGTGCGACGTGGAGGCCGTGCTCGACGCGCTTGCCAGCTCGCGCGGCGCGATCGAGATCAACGGCGACCCGCATCGCCTCGACCTGCCCCCGCAGTGGATCCGCCCGGCGCGCGAGCGCGGCATTCCGTTCGTGCTGTCGGTTGACGCGCACTCGACCAAGGGCCTCGACGTGCTGCCCTTCGCGGCGCAGATGGGCCGGCGCGGAGGCCTGCGCAAGTCCGAGGTGCTCAACACGCTCGACGCGGACGCGTTCGTGCAGCGCGTGCGCCCATCACCCTGAAGGCACGCACGGAACACGCGTGACGCGGGACCGATCCGGCGGAGGTCAGTCATGCGTGCTGCCAAAGTGTTGGTGTGGTGCAGTCTCTGCGCGTGCGCGGAGCAACCCGAAGCCCTGCCGTCCGTGTCAAACCAGGCCGCTTTCTTCTGCGGCACCCGCGACGCGCCCGCCACCCGGGACAAGTGGGCGCACTTCCCGGAGCGGGTGCCCTTCACGGACACGGATATCACCTGGCGCGTCGAGCGCTACACCGGCGACCTCGACGCGCGGACTGTCGACGGCATCCTCGCGGCCGCGTTTGCGCCGTGGTCGACCGCGAGCACGCTCGACTTTCGTCAGGTCGCGCCCACCCAGCCCGCCGACATCCGGATCCGCTTCGACCACCCCGGCGAGGAGCTGCCCGAGTTCGACAAGCTCGACGACGACACGCTCGGCATCGGCGACTCGGCGCTGCACACGGTGCTCTTTAACGACGACGTCGACTGGTCGCAGCCGACACACGACCTGCAGTCGGTCGCGCTGCACGAGCTGGGACATGTGCTCGGTCTCGCGCACAGTGACGAGGGCAACGCGGTGATGACGACCTCGCTGCGCGACAACAGCGAGAAGCGCGCGCTGCACCGCGAGGACGAACTGGCGATCAACGTGCTCTACGGCGACTGGCAGCCACTGCGCGGGCTCGCCACCGACGTCGCCGCCAGCGGGTCCCGCGGTAACCCCGTGCTGTGGGTGACGTCCGGCGCGAACACGGTCTGGCGCTTCGACTTCGTGACCGAGCGGTTCATGCAGGTGCCCGGTGACGGCGTCGCGATCTCGGTCGGCAACACAGGCCTGCCGTGGGTGGTCTCGTCCGACGACTCGCTCTGGGAGGCCGTCACGCCCGATGGCGTCTGGTGGCCTCGCGGCAGCGCCAAGGACGTCGCGGTGGGTAGCCTCAACGGCGGCGGCACCGCGATCTGGATCCTGAGCACGCGCAGCACGGGCGACGGCAACTACGTGCTGCAGAAGCTGCAGGGAGATGCGTTCGTCGACTCCGACGAGAGCGGCGTGCGCGTCGCGGTCGACCCGCTCGGGCGTGTGTACGTCGTGAAGCGCGACGGAGCGATCTGGCGCCGAGGCCGGCGCGACAACAACGTGTCCGGCGGCTGGGAATCGCTGCCCGGCTGCGCCAGCGACATCGGCGTCGGCACGGACGGCGACATCTGGGTGGTCGACTGCCGGCTGGACGCCAACGGCAACGGTCCCGTCTGGGTGTGGAACGAGCAGAGCGTGACTGCGATGGTGTCGGATCCGCCCTTCCGACGCGGCTTCGTGCCGGTCGCCGCGGCCGCCAAGCGCATCGCGGGGGGACCCGACGGCAAGCCGTTCGCCGTCGACGCGCAGGGCGGCGTCTGGCGGCGCGTCGCACGCTGACTCGCTACGCTGGCGCGCGATGTCCGAAGCGCGCACCCGCGAAGGCTACTTCGCGACCATCACGGCGTTCTTGATCTGGGGCTTGCTGCCGCTCTACCTGCGCCTGCTGCGCGAGGTGGCGCCGCTCGAGATCATGGCCCACCGCGTGTTGTGGTCGTGCGTGCTGGTGTACGCATTCTTGTTCTGGAAGAAGCAGCCGCGTGCTCCGTTCGCGGCGCTACGTGAGCCTCGCACCCGGCTCGGTCTCCTGGCGAGCGCCGTGCTGGTCAGCGCGAACTGGCTGGTGTTCGTGTACGCGGTCGCCGCGGGGCGCACCGTCGACGCCAGCCTCGGCTACTTCATCAACCCGCTGCTCAACGTGGTGCTCGGCGTGCTCGTGCTGCGCGAGCGCCTGCGACCGCTGCAGTGGCTCGCGATCGCGCTGGCCGCGTGCGGCGTGACGTGGCTGACCTGGAGCGCCGGCGCGGTGCCCTGGCTGGCGCTGATCCTCGCCGTGAGCTTCGCGAGCTACGGCCTGATCCGGAAGGTGATCGCGGTCGACGCCGTGGCCGGGCTGGCCGCCGAGACGACGCTGATCGTGCCCTTCGCGCTCGGCTACCTGCTGCTGCACCCCACGCCGCGCGAGCCGTCGACGTTCGCCTGGCTGATGTTCGGGGGCCTGGTCACGGCGGTGCCGCTGGCGTTGTTCGCCCACGGCGCGCGCCTGATCCCGCTCGCCACGGTGGGGCTGATCCAGTACCTAGCGCCCTCGCTGCAGTTCACCACCGGTGTGGTCGCGTTCGGCGAGCCCTTCACGCGCGAGCGTGCGATCGGCTTCGCGATCATCTGGAGCGCGCTCGCGCTGTACGCCGGCGAGGATCTCGTGCGCCGCGCGCTCAGTCGTCCGCGTTCGGATCGAGATCCGGGAACATCACCTCCGTGAAGCCAAAGCGCGTGAAGTCGCGGATGCGCATCGGGTAGAGCTTGCCGATCAGGTGGTCGCACTCGTGCTGCACCACGCGCGCGTGGAAGCCCTCGGCCACGCGATCGATCGGCGCGCCGTCCGGGTCGAAGCCGCGGTAGCGGATTCGCTGCCAGCGCGGCACCACACCGCGCATACCAGGCACCGACAGGCAGCCTTCCCAGCCGTCCTCTTCGTCGGCGCCAAGCGGCTCGATCACCGGGTTGAGCAGGATCGTGCGCGGCACCGCCGGCGCCTCCGGGTAGCGGTCGCTGTGCTCGAAGCCGAAGATCACCAGCGCCAGGTCGACGCCGATCTGCGGCGCGGCCAGCCCGACGCCATGCGCCGCGGCCATGGTCTCGAACATGTCCGCGATCAGCGCGCGCAGCTCCGGCGTGCCGAACCGTTGCACCGGCTCGGCCACCTTGAGCAGCCGCGGGTCGCCCATCTTGAGAATCTCGCGTACCGCCATTCCATCCTTGTAGACATCTCGCCGGACGACAGCAAGTCAGTCACACGGGCCGTCGGTCTGGTCGTAGCGGCGCTGCATCTCCGCGGGCTCCACCTTCTCGATGCTGTGGCCCAGCATCCACTCGTGGCCGAACGGGTCGACCACCGTGCCGGAGCGCTCGCCGTAGAAGTGATCCTGCGCCGCGCGCACCACCTTGGCGCCCGCCTCGACGGCGCTCGCGATCATCGCGTCGGCGTCGTCGACGTGAAGGTGGATCGACGCCGAGCAGCCGCCGATCGTGAGCGGTCCGAGCACGTTCAGCTCGGGGTACTCCTCGCTGAGCATGATCGTGGTGGCGCCGAAGTCCAGCTCGGCATGCCCGACGCGCTGGGTGCCCGGCTCGACCAAGCGAAACTTCTCCTTCGCCCCGAACGCGCGCTTGTAGAACTCGATCGCCTCGACCGCGCCCTTGATGCGCAGATAGATGTAGACCTCGTGAATCGCCATGACTGCCTCCTACCGCCCACTCTGCGCTCGCACGAACGCGCGGTCTTGAACGGAATTGAAGTTCAACGCAGCGGGACGTGGTTGCTGTAGCGCGGGCTCACGGCGCGATAGCGCGCGGGCGTGAGGCCGGAGAATTCGCGAAAATCGCGCGTGAAGTGAGCCTGATCGCTGTAGCCGCAGGTGGCCGCCAGCGTCGCCAGGGAGAGCTCGTCGTCGCCGTGCACACACGCGAGCGCGTGGCTGAAGCGCTTCACGCGCGCGAACAACTTGGGCGTCAGGCCCACCGAGGCGTGGAACAGGTTGTTGAAGCCGCGGTGGCTGTAGCCGCTGTCGCGGACCAACGCGCCGACGTCGCGCGTGCCCAGCTCCGCCAGCGCGGCGGCGATCGCCGGATGCAGCGCACGCAGCCGCGGCAGGCGCGCGAGCAGGATGCGCTCCAGCCGCGCCAGTCGAGCCTCCGGCGTCGGCTCCGACGCGATCTGATCGCGCGCGCTCTCCACCTGCGACGACGACCAACAGCCATCGAGCGGCGTGTGGGCCTCGGCCAGCAGGTGCGCCGGCGTGCCGAACAACCACTGGGCCGCGCCCGGCAGCAGCTCGACGCCGACCGAGCAGGCCGGCCGCGATACATCGCGTACGTAGTATCCAGCTCGCGCGCCGCCGATCAGCGCGCTCGGCAAGTCGGCTCCGGGGAGCGCGTCGGCGCTCTCGAGCACGCGCGGGGCCTCGCCCCAGAGCCGCAGGATCAGGTACGCGAAGCCCGTCGGCAGCACCAGCTCACGCTGACCGCCCGGCTCGTCTGAATCGCTGATCCAGAGCCTGCCCACGAACGGCGCCAGCGCGGCGCACGCGTTGCGCGCGTACATCACGCCGGCAACGATACCACCGCTGCGTCAGCCTGGTTCGCGAGCTGCCGCACGTTCGGCCCACTGACCGAGCTCCGCCAGCGCGCCCACGTCGACCAGGCCGGCGTTGTGCACGACGCGCGCGAGCGCGCTCAGCCAGCGCTGGCACTGCGCCCAGTCCTGGACCGACTCGAACCACCCGCCCTGCTCTTTCAGCAGTGCCTGGCGCAGGTCTTCCGAGCTGAAGTGCCCCTCGTCCGCGAGGGCGATCGCGAGGCCCCACGCCCTGCGCTTCCAGGCCGTGGCCGCTTGCTGAGTGCCTTCCGATGCGAGGCTCGCGCCTCCGTACCAATGTGCCGCCGCGTAGTCATCGGATCCGATCAGCATCAGCGCTCCTTGCATTCGAAGGTTCGACCCAAGCGTTCAACGGTTGGCCTCGCACTGCTCGGCGTTGCCGCGCGACAGCTCGCGCCGCTCTTCCGGCGTGAACAATGCGAGATCTTCGGGCATGGAATCGAGCGGCATCGGGATGCCCGCGCCCTGAAGTAGACGCTGCAGCGGCGAGGGGCGTGCGCCCTGGCTCGAGGTGTTTCCTGCGTCGTTACGGCCTGCCATGTCGCCTCCCGGGGGGTTGGTTGCGGACTGGTCAAACGGCGTCTACTTCCGGCTTCTTACTGGAAGCTCTCACGTCCGAGTTTCGATTCCATGGAGTTCAAGTTTCAAAGCGGCCAGATCGGGTCGCGGCCATATTTCCTGGAGCGCGGCGCGCTCGCGGAGACCTCCGTAACGGTCCCTGGGCCAGAAGCAGACTCCTTGCAAGGGCGACATCCCGAACGGCGAGGCTGCCATGGAAGTGCCGGATCTGCGTTCGTACGAGGTGCTCTCCGACGACACCGAGCTGGTGCTCCGTCCGCTGCGCGAGGCCGACCGCGCGCTGGTGGCGCGGGGCTTCGCGGGGCTGGGACCCGAGTCTCGATATCGGCGATACATGGTTCCCAAACAGGTACTCACCGATCGCGAGTTGCGAGAGCTCACGCGCGTCGATGGCACGTTTCATTACGCGCTCGGAGTACTCGGTTGGGACGCTGACGGAGGCGAGCAACCACTCGCCATCGCTCGCTTCGTGCGACAGCGGGCGGACAGTGACGAGGCGGATGCCGCCGTGGCGGTGGTCGACGCGGCCCAGGGGCGAGGCCTCGGCAAGGTGCTGCTGCGCCGGCTCGCACGCGAGGCCAGCCAGCGCGGCGTGCGCCGCTTCGTGGGGGACGTACTCAGCAGCAACGTCGGTGCTCGCTGCCTGATCCGCGGCCTCGACCCGGACGCACGCTTCGTGTCCCAGGGAGATGGCAGCGCGCGCTTCGCACTCCGTCTGCCGGACGGACTCTAGCTGGCACGGCAACTGCTTGGGAGCGCGCATGCCTCCGACCCTGCTGTGCGTGCAGTTTCGAAATCTGCTTCCGACGGAAGACGTGCTGCTGTTCGCGCGCGCCCTCTGGGAGGCGGCGCAGCGCGAGAGCCTCGGGCCGATCCGGTCCGGCGACGCGACCCTCTGCATCCGCAAGACCGACAGCAAGCTGGAGCCCTACGAGGCCTCGCTCGCGCTCGAGCATGGCTCGCTGCAGAGCTCGGCCACGGGGCTCGACCCGCTGGCCGCGATCCAGGCGGCCTTTGCACAGCTGTTCGCGGCGCCGGCGGCGCGTCAGCGGCTGTCGTGGAGCGCCCTGACCGCCCTCCCGCCC
>JBEVNG010000182.1:0-26649 GCA_040508235.1 Polyangiales bacterium
ACGTTGCGTCTCGATGCCCCGGAAGTCGCGGCGTGTGACGTGTCCGATGTCGACGCGGTAGGCCAGCTTGTCGAGGATCGGCCCCTGCGCGCTCGCGTGCGCGAGCCACGCGTAAGGGCTGCCGAGCCCACCCTCCAGCTCGTACTGCGGCGTGCGCGAGGCGCGCTTGCGGATGGTGTTGATCACGCCACCCACCGCGCCGAACCCGTACAACACGGCAGACGGTCCGCGCAGCACCTCGATGCGGTCGACGTCGAACAGGCCCGTCATCGGTGCGGAGCCGTTGATGCCCTTGGTCATGCGGCTGTCGCGTCGTCCGTCGAACAAGGTCAGCGCCTGGAAGCCGCGCATCTGGTTGTACTGGAAGCCTCCGTAGGTCCACTGCGGCACCACACCCGGCAGCAGCTCCAGCGCCTGCACGTGGTCGACGATGCCCCGCTCGCGCAGCGTGGCCTGGTCGATCACGTTCACCGTCGCGGCCACCTCGCGCAGCGGCACGTTCATCTTGGACGCGGTGCCGCCGATCTCGAACTCACCTGGACCGGCCGGACGACGATGCCGCACGCTGATCGCGAGCTCCGGCTCGGTCGGCGCGACGGAGGCGTCGAGGCCCACGAGCGGCGGCAGCGCTGCGCCGGCATCGACCTCTTGCGCCAGCGCGTGGGAACCAAACATCAGGCTCGCGATGGCGAGCACACGCAACGAGTATTTGGAGACCATGATCGAGCAGGAATTCCTGCTCGAGACGCGAGCGACCGCGGCGCGCCCCCAAGTCCCGTGGAAACGGCCCGACCGCCCTCGTCCCGAGGCATGCGGGGAAGCGCTGGGTAGGTCTCCGGGCTCACGACCGTGTCTCTGCTGCCTTCCCAGCTTGCGCCAGTGGCTTCGTCCGCAGAGCAGTAAGATCGTCTACCGTGGCGGGTCCGCGTCGGCCTCTCACCGACTTCCCTGTTCAGGAGCTGCTGCTCCCTGTCTCCACCAGAGCGCGTGGAGACCCAACGTGCCGCTCTTTGCGGGAGAACCTCCCCGCGGTCAAGAGCCGCCGTCGGTCACGCGCGAGTTTGGTGCAGTTGCGCTACTCCGCGCGCGAGAGCTCGCGCTCGAGGCGGGCGTCGTACTCGGCGCGGAGCTCCTCGGCGAGCAGCGCGTCGTCGCCGTGCAGCTCGCGCGAGGCGGCACGCTGCCGCGTCCAGCGGAACGCGAGCGTGAACAGCGAGATCAGCACGAGGGTCAGCGTGGCCGCGACCAGCAGCGCCATCGACTGCCGAGGATCACGCGCACGCGGTACGGCGCGGATGCGAGGGCCGAAGCGCTCGGCAAGGTCGTCCTCGATGGTGAGCGCCTGCTCCCCGCGCGCGACTCGCTCCGCGATCTCGATGCGCAGCTGCGTGGCCAGCGCGGAGTCGTGGATGTCGAGCGTCTGGTTCCAGCAGCACGGCGCCAGCAAGCGCCCGTACAGCTCGTCCGCGCGCGTGCCGCGGTCCGCCTGCGCCGCAAAGGCGACGGTGAAGACCACGTAGAGCGTGATCAATGCGTTGCGGAGGTAGCTCATGGCGCTCTTCCTCGAAGGTGGCGAGCGAGGTCCATCTCGACCGGTGTACCGCGCCTGCGCTGCGGAGTGCATGAGGTCGCTTGTCGCAGGCCGGCGAATCGCTGCGGCCATTTGTCGCACCCCGCGCGAGGCCCTTGCGACATCACACCGCAGTCGCACGGCGACGATCCGACGTATTGCTGAGTACCCGTCTCCCCCTTACTTGCGCTCATCGAGGAACGAATGCTCCACCGAACTCATCGCCGCGGATCCTTACTGTTCACGCTCTGGCTGACGCTCGCGGCGTGTGGCGACGATGACGAACCGGTCGAGACCGTGCCGCCGGGCGAGCAGACTCCCGGTGATGCAGCGACGCCTTCCCGCGATGGCTCGATCGATGCCGCGCCCAGCGTGGACCCGCCCACCAACAGCGCGCCGCTCGATGCATCGCTGCTCGACGCCAACGTGCAGCCCGACGCCAGCCCCGACGCAGCGATTGCCGACGCAGCGACCTCGCGCCGGGTCACGATTCGCTTTCGCGCGGAGGTCAACGGCGAGCCGTTCGCGTGCGGCCGCGAGTACGCGAACACGGGCGCCACGGGCGCGACCTCGACGCCGTCCGACTTTCGCTTCTTCGTCGAGACGCTGGCGCTGGTGGATGGCGCGGGACGCGAAGTGCCGGTGGAGCTGGAGACGCGCGGGGACTGGCAGATCCCGGGCCTCGGCTTGATCGACTTCGAGGATGCGACCGGCCAGTGCGCCGCGAGCGCCGGCACCAACACCGAGCTCACCGGTACCGTGCCAGCGGGCGAGTACGTGGGCCTCGTGTTCAGCAACGGCATTCCAGAGGCGCTGAACCACGGGGACCCCGCGCAGGCGCCCGCGCCTCTGCGCAACGCGCCGGGGACGCTGTGGTCGTGGCGCAGCGGGTACAAGTTCATCCTCAGCTCGCTGGCCGTGCCGGCGAGCACGGGCGTGGGGCTGATCCACGTCGGCGCGGGCGCATGCACCGGGGATCCCGTCAATGGGGTCGCGGTGACCTGCGCGCGACCCAACCGCAATCGCGTTCAGCTCGCTGGCTTCGATCCGGAGCGCAACGTGATCGTCGCGGACCTGGGCGTGGTGCTCGCGCAGACGGACCTGACGGTCAACAGCCAGTGCCATGGTGGCGGCATGGTCTGCCCGTCGGGCTTCGCGGCGCTGGGCATCGATCACGCCAGCGGCCGAGCAGCGGAGAGTGCGCCTGCCTTCCACGTCGAGTGAATGCGTGCGCGCGGTCGCGTGCTTGCTGCTCTTGTCCGCGTGCGTCGAGGACGACGAAGCGGTGATGGAGGCGACCATGGCGGCGCTCGACGCGGCCGTGCCCATCGACGCCGCGCTCGTGGCAGACGCCATCGTGGAGGCGGCCGCCGCGTCCCCCGATGCAGACTTCGACTGGCAGCTGCCCGCCCACTTCCCGCGCCCGAGGGTGCCGGACGACAACCCGATGACGAACGCCAAGGTCGAGCTCGGGCGGCACTTGTTCTACGACACGCGCCTCTCCATCACGGGCACGCACTCCTGCGCGTCGTGCCACGAGCAAGCACGCGCCTTCACGGACGGGCGCGCCACCGGCCTCGGCGCGACCGGCGTGCACCATCCTCGCGGCGCGTCGAGCCTCGCCAACGTCGCGTACAACCAGACCCTGGCGTGGGCCAATCCACTGCTGACCACGCTGGAGCAACAGCTGCTGGTGCCGCTGCTGGGTGATGATCCCGTGGAGCTCGGCATGCGCTCGATCCCGCAGGTGGAGCAAGTGGTGCGCGCGATCCCGCGTTACCGGGCGCTTTTCGATGCGGCCTTCCCCGGCCACGTCGAGTCGATCACCATGACCCACCTGCAGCGCGCGCTGGCATCGTTCGAGCGCTCGCTGATCTCTGCCCGCTCGCCGTACGATCGCTACCTGCAAGGCGCGACTCTCTCGGAGGCGGCGCTGCGCGGCATGCGCCTGGTGACGACGGACCAGGATGCGCGCTTCGCGTGCCATCGCTGCCACGGCGGCTTCGCGTTCAGCGATCACGTCACCTGGGAGGGCAAGCCCGTGCAGTCCGCGGCCTTTCACCAGACGGGTCTCTACGATGTCGATGGCGAGGGTGCGTATCCCGCGCCCAACACCGGCGTGCACGAGCTGAGCTTCGAGGACGCGGACATGGGCCTGTTTCGCGCGCCCACGCTGCGCAACGTCGCCCTGACCGCGCCCTACATGCACGACGGCTCGCTGGCCACGCTCGAAGACGTGCTCGACCACTACGCGCGCGGCGGGCGCGCCCACAGCGCGCGCACGGATCCGCTGCTCCAGCCCTTCGCGCTCGGCGACGGAGAAAAGCGGGATGTGATCGAGTTCCTGCAGAGCCTCACCGACGAAGCGCTCCGGATCGATCCACGCTTCGCGAATCCCTGGTGACGGGCGCGACGACGTGCCCCTGCTGCGCTCACTCTCCGATGGGTCGCAGCTGCGCGCCGTCGCTCATGTTTGCGACCTGCGTCGCTGACCAGGGGTTCGCGAAGCGTGGATCGGCGAGCAGCGCCTCGTCGGTCAGGCTCGCGAGGAAGGCGAGCAGGTTCGCGCGCTCCTCGGCACCGAGCTCGAAGCCGGTGATCCGCACGCTCCTGGAGGCGCTCGCCACGCCACCGCGCGCGTAGTGATCGAGCACCTCGTCCAGCGTGCGCAGCGAGCCGTCGTGCATGTATGGCGCCGTCAGCGCGACGTTTCGCAGCGAGGGCGGCTTGAACTTGCCCAGGTCCGCCGGGTCGCCGCTCAGCTCGTACAGGCCTTGATGCGCGAGTGGATAGTCCGCGCGCAGGCCGTTGTTCTCGAACCTCGGCACCGGCGTGCCCTCGCTCGGGGTCGCCATCGCGGACGAAAGCAGCACGCCGCCGTGGCAAGCGCCGCAGCCGAGACGCTCGAACGTGTCGAGGCCAGCCTGCGCTCGATCGTCGAGAGCCTGCTCGTCGCCTGCGAGATAGCGATCGTACGGAGCGCGCAGCGACACCAGCGTGCGCTGGAAGCTCGACAGCGCGGCGGCGACGTTCTGCATCGTGTAGGGCTCCGCCTGCCCCGGGAACGCGGCCTCGAACAGCGCCGGATAGCGCGGCTCGGAGAGCAAGCGCGCACGCAGCAGCGCGTCCTTGTTCGCCAGCCCCAATTCCACCGGGCTCTCGCCTACGAGCGGCACCAGCGCCTGCGCTTCGAAGTCGCGCAACAAGGGGTTCATCCACGTCAGCGTCGCGGCATACCCGCTGTTGACCAGCGACATCGAGTTGCGGGTGCTGCGCGCGCCGGTGGTGCCGAACGAGAGATCGATGCCGTCGCTGAACGCGCGCGCTTGCTGGTGACACGACGCGCACGAGACGTTGCGCTGCGCGGAGAGGCGCACGTCATGGAACAAGTGACGGCCGAGCTCGACCTTCGCGGGCGTGCTCGGGTTGTTCGCGGGCGCGGGAGAGGGCGCCAGCTCGGCGAGCATCACCTCACGCTGGGATACCTCGCCGCACGCGGCCAGCGCGAGCAACATCCACCACTTCACGGCAGCGTGAGCCGGAAGCCGCCCGTGTGGCAGTTGTTGCAGGCCGCGGTCTGCTGCGTGAACGGCATCGTGAGCACCGGCTGACCGGCGGCGCCGAGCACACGCGCGCCCACTTCGTTGGTGTCGAGCGGGAGCGCGGCGGTGGTGAAGAAGTTGCCGTAGCCATCGACGTCGAGGATCGCGCGCGACACGATGTTCGCGAACTGGCCGTAGCCCACCACGTCCCCGGTGAAGACCTCCACCTTGCTGCCGAGCGCGGGCTTGCCGCTGGCGTCGAACAGGGTGCCCGCCGCGCTGAACTTGCCGTAGCCCGGACCGTGCTCCTGGTGGCAGCGCATGCAGTTCACCCCGTAGCGCGGATCACCCGGTGCGTGGCTGCGCATCTCGCCGGCCCTGGAGACGTTCTCGATGTCGATCACCGACGGCCGCTGGTACGTTGGATCCGGCCATGCGTTGGGATCGTTGGTCTTGCGATCCGCGGCATTGCTGCCCTTGCTCGCGACCAGCGCGGGGCCCGTGGTGAGCACGAACGCCGTCTGCGCGGGCCCTGGCGTGGCGTCGTCCCACGGAGTCACGCCGAGCGTGTTGTAGAGCGGCGCGCACTGCGTGTCCGGCTTGAAGCCCATGCAGCCCGGCGTGTCGTCCGCGACCGTGATGTCCGACGCGGCGTAGAAGCGCGCGGCATCGAACACCACCAGCGAAGCCTGCGGGTCGTAGTAAGGCAGCACGATGTTCGCGAGCTGACGCGAGCCGCACGTGAAGCCGGTGCTGGTGGTGCCGCCGCAGTCCGCCGCGCCGCCGTGGAAGTACCAGACCGGCTGCGCCGCGGATGTCAGGTCGACGCGCATGTACTTGTAGCCACCAGACCAGCTCCACCACAGTCCGCTCGCGTTGTAGGGAGCGGGCGCGTGCGCGCCATCGAGGTGGTTCTTGTCCGCGGGGATGCCGACCTTGAACGCGAGGCTCGTGTAGTCCGACTGCTCGGGTGCGTAGCCGTGCACCACGTTGCGGATGTCCGCGTCTCCCGTGGCGCAACCGCCGCTGTCATCGACGAAGTCGAGCAGCGCGACGTTCTCACGCTGGTAGCGCTCGTCCTGGTGCAGCTCCAGCGGCACGCGCTCTCCGTTCGCGCGGATCAACGCCACGTCATGCACGTAGAAGCGCATGTCGACCGGCTCGGCCAGCGTGCCCTGCGTGCCGAGGGCCACCTTCTTGCCGCACGCAAACGGCTGATCCCCCGCGCGCGAGTCGAAGCGCACCGTGTAGAGCTTCTTGCCGTTCTGCGTGGCCGGCGGCGCGTTCGGATCGGGGCGCGCCTTGTCGTCCGGGCTCGCGGCATCCGGCGCCGCTGCGTCCGGCTTGCTCGCGTCGAGGACCTCGGCGGTGGGTGGGCTGGCATCGAGCACCGGTCCCGCATCGGGCTCCACGGGCGCGGCCGGGCCACTCTCGTCGCCGCAGGCCGCCAGGATCAGTAAGGTCGCAATCGTACTAGTAAGCTTCGGCATCCAACACCCCGCGCCGTTCTACCAGCGCACGGACGGTCCTCCCTGCGTCCCTTTGTCGCAGTGACCCAGCTTGCTGGAACTTCACGGCGCGGGCGAACACCAATGCGGGTGCGCTGGCTCGCCCTCCTTCTGCTCACCGCGTGCTCCACGGTCCGCGCGACCTCTCCCCACCAGCTGGAGACCGCCTCGGGTCGGGTGGAGGTTGGCTCCATCGAGGGAGCGCCCTACCGCATCGATGTGCCTGCGCGCTGGAACGGACAGCTGTTCTTGTACTGCCACGGCTACGGAGGACCGCCGCGCGCCTTCGATCCGCGCGCCGACAACGAGCTCGCCCAGCTGCTGACCAGCGAGGGCATCGCGGTGGCGCAATCCGAGTACGCCCGGGGCGGCTACGCGGTGGTCGAGGGCACTCGCGACACCGAGCGACTGCGCGCCTACTTCGGCACGCGCTTCGGCAGCCCCTCTCGTACCTGGGTCGGCGGCCACTCTCTGGGCGGCTCGATCACCATGATGCTGCTGGAGACCGAGCCGCGGCGCTACGACGGCGGCCTCGCGATGTGCGCTCCACTCGGTCCCGCCACGGCGTACATCAAGCGCTTGATCTTCGACCCGGTGGTGCTGTTCGCGGCTTGGTTCCCCGACACGCTGCCGTCGCCAGTCGACGTCCCCGCGGACTACACGATGAGCGAGCAGCGTGCGGCCGCGATCGCCGCCTTGCTCGACGGAAACGAGGAGGCATCGGTCGCGCTCCGCGAGCTGACCACCGCGCGCACCAACCTGGAGATGGGCCGGCTGCTGGACGAGTACGTCTACATCCTCGGCGAGCTACGCCAGCGCTGGGGCGCGAACGCATTCGACAACCGCGACACCGTCTACACCGGACTGCACCTCGACCCCGCCGTGAACGACCGCGTTCGACGCTACGAGGCAGCTCCCCATGCCCTGCGCGAGCTGTCGAAGGCGTACACGCCGACCGCACGTCTGGAGCGGCCGCTGCTGGCACTGCGCACGGTGTACGACCCGCTGATCTCGGCCTTCGATGCCGAGCGCTACACGCAGCTGGCGCAACGCGCTGGCACGACCCACCTGTTCGCGCAGAAGTACGTGCTGGGAGAAGGCCACTGCGCGATCCGGGGCCCCGAGCTGCTGTCCGCGCTGCGCGAGCTGACGCAATGGCGCGAGCGAGGTGCGCGGCCCACGCCGGGCCGGCTACGCTGATCAGGGGTGTTCGTGAAAGCCGCGGCCGGTCTTCTTGCCGAGCCAGCCCGCGAGCACGTGGCGGCGCAACAGCGGCGCGGGGCGGTACTTGTCGTCCCCCAGCTCGCGATGGAGCGTCTCGCAGATGGCGAGCACGGTGTCGAGACCGATCAGGTCGGCGAGCGCGAGCGGGCCCATGGGCTGATGCGTGCCCAGCTTCATCGCGAGATCGATGTCCTCGGCACTCGCCAGCCCGGCCTCCAGCGTGAACACCGCCTCGTTGATCATCGGGATCAGGATGCGGTTGACCAGGAAGCCGGGGGCCTCCGCGACCTGCACCGCACGCTTGCCCAGCCGCTCCGCGAGCGCCTTCGCCTTGGCGAGCGTGGCGTCGTCCGTGGCCAGCCCGCGGATCAGCTCGACCAGCTCCATCACCGGCACCGGGTTGAAGAAGTGCATGCCGATCACGCGCTCGGGGTGCCTCACCGCGGCGCCGAGCGCCGTGATCGACACGGACGAGGTGTTCGTGGCGAGCACGGCGTCGGGTCGCATGCGTGCGTCCAGCTCCGCGAACAGCTCTGCCTTCAGCGCGAGCTGCTCGGGGATCGCTTCGATGGCGGTATCTAGCTCCCCCGAGAGCGCGTCCATCGTACGCGGAAGCACGCGCCCGAGGAGCTGCTCGAGGCCCGCCGGGTCGAGCTTGCCGCGTGCGACCTGCCGCTTGAGCAACACCTCGATGCCATGCACACCGCGGTCCGCCAGCGCGCTCGTCGCGTCGATAAGAATTACACGCAGACCCGCGCGTGCCGCGGTCAGCGCGATGCCCTGCCCCATCTGTCCCGCCCCGATGACCGCCAGCGTGTTCATGGCCGCTCCACCAGCATCGCAACCGCCTCCCCGCCACCGATGCAGATCGCAGCGATGCCTCGGCGCGCCTCACGGCGCTGCATCGCATGCAGCAGCGTCACCAAGATGCGCGCCCCGCTGGCACCGATGGGGTGGCCGAGCGCCACGGCGCCGCCGTGCACATCGACGCGCGACGCGTCGATCTCCAGGATCCTGGAGACCACGATCGACGCGACCGAGAAAGCCTGGTTGATCTCGAACAGGTCGATGTCTCGCGCGTGGAGGCCGGCCTTTTCGAGCACGCTGCGGATCGCGTGGATGGGTGCGGTCGCAAAGTCCTCTGGCGCCTGGGCGGCGCTGGCATAGCCGACGATGCGCGCGAGCGGCTTGCGGCGCGTGTAGCCCTCCGCCGCGATCACAAGCGCTGCGGCGCCGTCGTTGAGGCTGGATGCGTTGCCTGCCGTGACGGTGCCCTCGTCCTCGAAGGCGGGCTTCAGCGCGAGCAACTTCTCGATGTCGTCCGCGAACGGTTGCTCGTCCCGAGCCACGGTCGCGCTCGGCACCATGCCGCCGACCTCGACCGAGGCGATCTCCCGCTTGAATGCCCCATCTTCGATGGCCCGGCGTGCGCGACGGTACGATTCGACCGCGAACGCGTCCTGCTCCGCTCGGCTGATGCGATAGGTCCTGGCGCAGCGGTCCGCGATCTCCCCCATGTGCAGGCCGAGTGTCGAGCAGATCAGTCCGTCACGCAGGATCACGTCGATCAGCTCGCCGTGGCCGAGCCGGTATCCACTGCGCGCACGCCCGAGCAGGTGTGGAGCGTTCGACATCGACTCCATGCCGCCGGCGATCACCAGCTGGCTGTCCCCACACGCGATCGACTGCGCCGCGCCCATCACCGCGCGCAGACCCGAGCCGCAGACCTTGCTCAGCGTGGTCGCGGGTACGGCGTGCGGCAATCCGGCCATCAGCGCCGCACGCCGAGACGGACCTTGTCCTAGCCCCGCGCCGAGCACGTTGCCGAAGATCACTTCCTCCACGTCGCCGGTCGGTACCTCGGCCCGCCTCACCACTTCACGAATCGCCACCGCACCGAGGTCGGAGGCGGACTTCGAGCGTAGCGCTCCCTGAAACTTCCCGATCGGCGTGCGCACCGCACCGAGGATGACTGCTGGCGTCATGGCCATCTCCTGCGCGCGCATTGCGGAGCGCGGCGTGATGAACTTATCGACAACGAGGCTCGGCTCAATCACGAAACGGGCGTACTTTTGCCCTGCTTTTCCCGCGTCGGATGCAAAGCGTGCAAACAACGTCTCGCAATCGGAGACAAACGTGAACGCAGCCGGTGACCTGCACGACCTGCACGACGAGCTCCTGCAAAGGCTCTTCAGTGGCCTTCATGTCTCGCTGGTCGCCTCGGCTTCCGGTGGCAGGTCGACGATAAGGCGCGAGCCGCGTTGGCCCGCGAAGTAGGACCAGGCCCACTCCCAGAGCACGGAGATGCGCCGCTTGCGCTCGACCAGGGCGAGCACGTGGATCAACAGCCAGAGCATGTACGCCAGGCGGCCCGCGAACAGCCACGAGCCCAGCTCGGCCACGGCGCGGTCGCGACCGATCGTCGCGAGCATGCCGCGATCACGATAGTGGAAGCGCGGACGCGCGCGTCGTGCGAGGTCCGCCTCGATACAGCGGGCGACGTGGCGGCCGCTCTGCAGCGCCAGCGGCGCCACCGCGGGCAAAGACTTGCCGTCTTGTTCGCGCGCGATCAGGTCACCCGCGACGAACACCTCCGCGCGTCCCGGCACGGACAGGTCCTCGCTCACGCACACGCGCCCCATACGATCGAGCGGCGCGGCGAGCTGTGCGCAGAGAGATGACGCGCGCATGCCGGCGGCCCACAGCACGGTACGCGCCGCGATGGAGCGGTCGCCGAGCTGCACCCCGCTCTCGTCGATGCGCGTCACGGCTGCGCCCGTGTACACCTCGACGCCGAGAGCCAGCAGCTGATGCGCGGCATCGCTCGAACAGCGCTCGGCGAACGTGGGCAACACGCGTGGGCCCGCTTCCAGCAACATCACACGTGCACGCCGGGTGTCGATGCGGCGGAACTCTTCGACCAGCGTGCGATTGCACATCTCCGCGATCGCGCCCGCCAGCTCCACGCCGGTGGGGCCCGCACCCACGATCACGAACGTGGTCCACGCATCGCGCTCCTGCCGCGACAGCTCCGCCAGCTCGAACGCGCGCAGAATGCGCCGTCGCACCTCCAGCGCTTCGCCGATCGTGCGCAGACCGGGTGCGTGCGGCGCCCAGGCGTCCTTGCCGAAGTACGAATGCCCGGCTCCCGCAGCCAGCAACAGGTAGTCGTAGTCCAACATGCCGCTACGCGTGTGCACGCGCCGTCCCTGGACGTCGAGCGTCTGCACCTCGTCCATCAGCACGGTCACGTTCTTCTGCTTGCAGAACAGCTTGCGCAGCGGCACCGAGATGTCTGGAGCTGGCAAGGCACCAGACGCCACCTGGTAGAGCAGGGGCTTGAACAGGTGGTGATTGCTGCGGTCGATCAGAGTGATGCGCACACGCGACCGAGCCAGCGCACGCGCCGCCTCCACGCCCGCGAAGCCGCCCCCGACGATCACCACGTGCTTGTCTTGCATCCACGACAAAGTTGCCGTGGAGGTGCGCGCGGACAAGCGCGAAAGAGGCTGAGCTTTGAGTGACTCCCACGGCCATGCGCGCGAACTTTGTGAAGGCTCGAGGAAGCGAGCGAGCGCGACTCGCTCTTCTGACAGCGTCTTGGTCGAGCGCGTCTTCGCAGACTTTGCTCGCCCGAACACTCGGCTTTGCAAATGAGCGCCCGATTGCGCGTTGCTCCTGTCCGCTCGGTCCGTATTTCTGTTCGACCACTCTACGGATGGAGGACGGGGATGCTGGAGAGAGCGATCGTGCAGCGGCAGCTCGAGCTCGGGCTCATGCAGGCGAGCGAGTGGATCACCGGCGTCTGTATCCCTGGTCGCGAGCACGAACAGACGCTCGCTCGGCATGCACCCGCCACGCTCTGGCGCTGGACACGCGGCCGAGGGCTCGCGCTCTCCGACGGCAGTGTGCTCTCGCTCTCGAACTTGCTCGGCTGGCGAGTGGCGCTGCAGGACCAGCTGCAGTTCGAGCTCGGTGAGCTGCTCTACGCCGAGGCCCGCATCGACGATGCCGCCAAGCAGCTCTGGGCGTGGCTTGCGCGTCGCTCGCCTCCTCCGCGTATGTCCGCGGCGCCGCAACTGCGCGCAGTCATCTGACACCGGGAGACGACCATGCACGCGCTGACCATCATGCTCGAAGATAGCGCCGCGCTCCAGGAGCACGTGCGCGACGCGAGCGTCATGCTCGGCCTCGTGTCGACACGGCTGGAGCCTGGCAAGATGGCCCGGCTCGACGCGGACAAGCTGCTACGTCAGGTCGACACTGCGCGGGCACGAGGCATCGAGGCGCGCCTCGTCATCCTCGGACCGGTGAGCTTCCTGAAGCTGGCGCGGCTCGCGCCCGATGCGGCGGGCAGCACGCTGGACTTCCTGGATACCGTGCTCAACAGCTACGCCGCGTTGCTGACGTTGCTGCGCGAAGAAGGGGTGCACCAGGTCCAGCTCGACGAGCCATGCCTGGCGCTCGCGCTGAGTGACGCCGACCGCCACGCGTACGAGGCGGCGTTCGAGCGCTTGTCCACGCTGACGAGCCGTCCGCGCGTGGTGCTCGCCACGGCCCACGGCGCGCTGCGCGAGAACCTGCCCCTGGCCGTGCGCGCGGGCTTCGAGGCACTGCACATCGAGCTGGCGCGCGGCTGAGCCAGCTTGACACCGACCGTCTATTTATATAGACGAGCGACTGTCATGATAGACCCCACCCTCTCGCGTCGGGCCTGGCTCGGCGGGACCTGCGCGCTCGCGCTCTCGGCCTGCAGCAAGCGCGAAGAGCCCGCCCGGAAGGTGCCCACCCTGCGCGTCGGCACGATGAAGGGTGGCGCGGAGCTGATCCTCTCGGCCGCGGGCATCGTGCCGCAGGGACTGAAGCTGCACTTCGACGAGTTCACCTCGGGACACCTTGCGGTGGAGGCGTTCAACGCGGGTGCGCTCGACTTTGGCGCCGTCAGCGAGATCCCGCCCGTGTTCGCTGCCGCCTCCAGCGTGCAGAGCTTCCGTCAGATCGCGGTGCTGCAGGGCGACGTCAACAATCAGGTCGTGCTGGTGCCGAAGGGCTCCAAGATCGAGAGCCTGGCGGACCTCAAGGGTAAGAAGGTCGGCTTCGTGCGCGCGACCACGTCGCAGTACTTCCTGATCCAGATGCTCAAGTCGGTCGGGCTCTCGTGGGGCGACATCGAGCCGATTGCGCTCGGCGTGCCCGACGGCGCGGCCGCGTTCTCGCAGGGCGCACTCGACGCCTGGGCGGTGTACGGCTACGCGATCCAGCGCGCGGTCGCCAACGATGGCGCACGCGTGCTGAAGACCGCGCTCGGCATCCTGTCCGGCAACTACCTCGCGATCGCGCACGTGGATGCGCTCGCCGACCCGGCACGACGTACGGCGATCGGCGAGTACCTGCGCTGCTACCAGCGCGGCTTCGCGTGGGAAGAGCAGCACAGCGCGGAGTGGGCGCGCGCGCTGAGCAAGGAGATTGGCGTCGCCCAGCCGATGGTCGAGGATCAGCTCGCGCACCGCAGCTCGCCATGGCGGCTGCGGCCCGTGAACCAGGCGACGATCCGCTCGCAGCAAGCCGTCGCGGACACGTTTTTCGACGCGGGCCTGATCCCCAGGCGCGTCGACGTGCAGCCGCTCTGGGACGACCGCTTCAACGCCGTGCTCCAGGGCGCGAGCTGACATGAAGCGGCGTGCCGCGCTGCTGGCGTTGGGTGCACTCGGCGCGTACGGCAGCACGCGGATCGTACGCGGACGTGCGCCCTCCGCGGTGGGACGCCGCTTGATCGTGGTCACCATCGAGCCGACCACCGTGCTCACCTCGGCGTTCGATCCGGTGATGACCAACTGCCTGATCGGCTCGAAGGTGATGGAGGGCCTCGTCACGTACGACGTCGATCTCAATCCCGTGCCGGCGCTCGCCGAGCGCTGGGAGGTCTCGCCGGACGGGCGCTCGATCCGCTTTCACCTGCGCCCCAACGTGAAGTGGCACGACGGCGCCGACTTCACGTCGGAGGATGTCGCGTTCACGCTGCTGGAGTCGTGGAAGAAGCTGCATCCGTTCGGGCGTGCGGCCTGGGCGACCGTGCGCGCGGTGCAGACCCCCGACCCGCTCACCGTCGACGTGCACCTCGAGGGTCCGGCGCGATACATCTTCGGCTACCTCAACACGTTCGGCGCGCAGGTGCTGCCCAAGCACCTCTACGCAGGCAGCGACATCCGCGGCAACCCGCACAACCAGGCGCCCGTGGGCACGGGACCCTTCGTGTTCCAGGAATGGCAACGCGGCAGCCACGTGCGCCTGCGCAAGAACCCGCACTACTGGCGCCCTGGACAGCCTCGCCTCGACGAGGTGATCTTTCGCTTCATCCCCGATGCGCCGTCCCGCGCGGCGGCGCTGCAGTCCGGTGAGGTGCAGCTCGCGCTGGGTGGCGCGATCCCACACCTCAGCCTGCGACGCTTCGCGCAGAACGATCGCTTCCAGCTGAACACGGACGACGGCAACTTCTTGTCGAGCCTGTCGATGGTGTTGTGCAACGTGCGCAGCGGCGCGCTCGCCGATCGCCGCGTACGTCAGGCGTTGATGCACGCGATCGATCGCGAGGCGTTGCTGAGGCTGGTGTTCCGCGGCTACGGCAAGGTGGCGACGGGTCCGGTGCCTTCGAGCGTGAGGCGCTACTACACCACGGAGGTGCCTCAATATCCATACGACCTCGCGCGCGCTCGCGGGTTGCTGAAGGATGCGGGCCACGCCGACATGCGCCTGCAGCTCGCCTTTGGCCAGCCCGAGGCGCTGCGCACCGCGCTGTTCCTGCGTCAGAGCTTGGCCAAGATCGGCGTCACGCTGGAGCTCAAGCAGAGCGACGCCACGACCTGGCTGCGCCACGTGTTCACCGATCAGGAGTTTCAGCTCGCGTTGACCGGCCTGCACATGCTGCCGGATCCCACGCTCGGCGTGCAGCGCCTCTACTGGGGCAAGAACATCCACAAGGGTGTGCCGTGGACCAACGGCTCGGGCTACCTCAACCCCGAGCTCGACGCGGTGATGGAGGCCGCGCAGATCGAGGGCGACGAGGCGGAGCGAAGGCGCCTGATGCAGCGCTGGCAGCAGATCGTGCAGACCGACCTACCGGTACTCAACCTGATCGAGAGCGCCTGGGTGAGCGTCAGCACCGCCAACCTGCAGCGGCCCACGCGCCAGGGTGACGGCCTGTTCGACAACCTCGGCGACGCGTACTTCGCGTGAGGCAGGTGCTGCGTCGCGCGCTCGGAGCGCTCTCGATCCTCGTCGGCATCGCGCTGCTGAACTTCCTGCTGCTGCAGCTCGCGCCCGGCGACATGGTGGACGCGATGGTGGGTGAGGCCGGCGGCGCCACGCCCGAGTACATGGCGGAGCTGCGCGCCAAGTTCGGGCTCGATCAGCCCATGTTCGTGCGGCTCGCGCGCTACCTCGGCGCGCTCGCGCAGCTCGACCTCGGCTACTCGCATCGCAAGCAGGCGGAGGTGCTGTCGCTGATCCTCGATCGCTTGCCGCCGACCTTGCTGCTGATGACGGCCGCTTTGTCGATCGCGCTGCCCGTCGGCACGCTGCTCGGGGCCACGCAGTCGCGTCGTCAGGGCTCGTGGCTCGACACGCTGCTCTCGGTGATCGTGCTCTCGACGCACGCCCTGCCCGCGTTCTGGCTCGGCCTGATGGCGATCGTCTTTCTGGCGGCCGATCGCGGCTGGTTTCCCACCGGCGGCATGACGTCGTTCGATGCACCCGCGGATGGCTGGGACCGTGCGCTCGACGTGCTGCACCACCTGGCGCTGCCGGCGCTGACGCTCGCCAACGTCTACATCGCGGTCTACGCGCGCCTGATGCGCAGCGCGCTGCTGGAGCTGAAGGGCGCCGACTTCATCCGCACCGCGCGCGCCAAGGGCCTGTCCACGGAGCGCGTGTTCTGGGTGCACACCGTGCGCAACGCGCTGCTGCCGATGGTCACGATGCTGGGCATGCAGATCGCCTCGATGTTGAGCGGCGCGGTGATCGTGGAGTCCGTGTTCGGCTGGCCCGGCCTGGGGCGACTCGCGTTCGAGGCCGTGGTCGCGCGCGACACCAACTTGCTGCTCGGCATCATGTTCCTCGGCTCGATCCTGGTCACGCTCGTGAACCTCGGGGTCGACCTGCTCTACAGCGTGATCGATCCGCGTGTGCTCGCGCGAGGAGCGAGCTGATGCGGCCCGCCGCATGGATCGGCGGCGTACTGCTCGCGCTGGTGGCGGCGCTGGCGTTGTTCGGGCCGCTGGTCTTTCCTCGCGATCCGTGGGCGATGGATGGCCTGCCGCTGCTTTGGCCCGCCGAAGACCCGGCGTTCCCGCTCGGCACGGACAGCCTCGGTCGCGACCTCGCGGCCGGCATCGCGTCCGGCGCGTGGGTGTCGCTGCTGGTCGGCGTCAGCAGCGCGGCGGTGTCGCTGGGCATCGGCGTCACGCTGGGCACGCTCGCCGGCTTCTACCGCGGTCGCTGCGAGACGCTGATGATGCGCGTGACCGAGCTGTTCCAGACCGTGCCGTCGTTCGTGCTGGCGGTGGTGATCGTGGCGATGTTCGGCGCCTCGCTCACGACGATCATCCTCTCGGTGGGTGTGGTGTCGTGGCCCGCGAGCGCGCGGCTCACACGTGCGCAGGTGCTGCAGGTGAGCGCGCGCGAGTTCGTGCTCGCAGCCCGCGCACTCGGCATGAACGACGCACGGCTGCTCGTGCGCCACGTGCTGCCCAACGCGTTGCCGCCCGTGATCTCCGTGGGCACGCTCGCGATCTCCAACGCGATCCTCTCCGCCGCCGGGCTCTCGTTCCTCGGCCTCGGTGATCCGCAGGTGCTCGACTGGGGCGGCATCATCCACGAGGGCCGCGAGCAGCTGCTCGACGCCTGGTACATCTGCGCCCTCCCGGGCCTCGCGATCATGCTCGCCGTGCTCGGCTTCAACATGCTCGGCGACGTGCTCATCGACCGCTCCCAGCCGCGCCTCGGTCCGTAAATCCTTGCGAAAGCGTGGATCTCGGCCGTGCATCCCGCAGGCTTTCGCTACTTTGCGGCTTTTCCATCTGATCGCATGGATTTGAGCGCCTGCCGCACGCTCGCCTTGGAGACGCCCGCCATATCACTTCGATCGGATGGATTTTCGATTGAACTGGGCGTTTTCGCGCCATAGTCTGCCGATATCCATGCCATCGAATGGAAATGATGCGCCCTCGCCCACGGAGCTGCTCGGGGGAGCGGTGCGAGCGCGCCGACGGGCCCTGAAGCTGAACCAGGCCGAGCTCGCCAACCTGTCAGGGGTCGGACTCGCGTTCCTGTACGAGCTGGAGCACGGCAAGCCCACGCTGCGGATCGACAAGGTGCTCGCGGTGCTGCAGGTGCTGGGGCTCGAGCTGCACGTGCGCGATGGCAAGCGCGGGCTGAGCGTGGCGGAGCGGCTATGAGCGCGCGGGCGGCGACGCGCGTCAGCGTGTTCAAGGCGAGCGTGCGCGCTGGCGAGCTGGAGCGCACGGAGCACGGCGCGCGCTTCACGTATGCGCACGACTACGCGAGCTCGCCAATCGCCTTCACGATGCCAGTACGCGCCGAGCCGTACGAGGTGATCGGCAGCAACCTGCACCCGTTCTTCGCCAACCTGCTGCCGGAAGGCCTGCGCCTGCGCGCGTTGGTGCGCACCGTCAAGACCTCCGAAGACGACCTGTTCTCGCTGCTGGTCGCGAGCGGCGCCGACACGATCGGCGATGTCGTCGTCAGCGAAGGAGAGCTGCCGCCGGAGCGGGCGCCCATCGCGGACACCGCGAAGCTGAGCGAAGTCTCGTTCAACGAGCTGCTCGACGAGAGCCTGCGCTACGACCAGGGCCGCGGCGACGTGTCGATCGCGGGCGTGCAGCCGAAGGTCTCCGCGGCGATGATCTCGTTTCCGCTGCGCGCCAAGCGTGGCTCGTACATCCTCAAGCTGTCGCCGCGCGAGTTCCCGCGTCTGGTCGAGAACGAAGCGTTCTTCATGGGTGTGGCCAAGAGCGCGGGCATCGACGTCGCGCGCACGCGCGTGGCGCACGATCGCGACGGCCAGGCGGCGCTGCTGGTGGAGCGCTTCGATCGCGAGCAGGGCGAGCGCCTGCACCAGGAAGACGCCTGCCAGCTGCTCGACCGCTACCCCGCCGACAAGTACCGCCTCTCGCTACGCGAGATCGCGGATGTGCTGGACGTGTGCTCCGCGCCGATCGCCGAGCGGCTGAAGCTGCTGCGCATGCAGGTCTTCTCGTGCTTGATCTGCAACGGCGACATGCACGCCAAGAACGTCAGCGTTCGCACGCGTGCGACGCGCATCGAGCTAACGCCGGGCTACGACCTGCTCAGCACCCTCCCCTACGGGGATCGCAGCCTCGCCCTCGCGATCGAAGGGCGCGACGACAAGCTCAAGCGTGCGCACGTGGTCAGCTTCGGCGCGCGCATCGGGCTGCGCGAGCCGGCCGTCGCCGCGATGGTCACGGGCCTCTCCAAGCACGTCGCCGCGGCGCTGCCCCGGCTGGGCGAGATTGGACTGGAGGCCAAGCGCATGGCCAACCTGGAGCGCACGATGCGCACACGACTCGAGGACCTCGCGCCCTAGCGCCGGCCGCTGATTCATCAGCCAGTCAACGAATCTTTACAGACAGCAAAGCTCGCCCGTGCGCGTGGCTCGCGCTTCACGCGGCGAGCTTCAATGGTTTCCGAGACTTTGCAACAGTTCGCAGGCGAGGCGTGGCGCTTGGGCATTTGTTCGCCCCAATCTCGCTTGTGAAGAGCCGCCTTGCTGTCACCTTCGGGATCGCAACGACTGAAGTCTGCAGACCTTACTACTCAGGTCGCATCCCATGAAGGCAATCCAGGATAGCTTCGCGCTCTCTGCCCAGCAGGCCGACGAATATCGGACCAAGGGCTACACGGTGCTACGCCAGGTCTTCACGCCTCCGTGGATCGCGCACCTGCGTGCGGTGCAGCTGAAGCCGCCGCTCGACCCCTATCAGCGCGGCTTCGACAAGCTGGTGTACGACACCTGCGTCGGAGACGAGGGCGTCTACGCGTTGCTGCAAGATCCCCGCTTCCGTTCGTTGATGTACACGCTGAGCGGCCAGGACTTGTTCTTCACGCAGGCGGCCGGCTTCAGCCTGAAGCGCAAGGTCAGCACCGGCCTGGCCTGGCACATCGAGTCGCAGAGCTTTGGCTACCAGCGCGCCGAGGATCACGGAGCGACGCTGTGGACGCCGCTTCATCCGATCGTGGCTCGCGGTCAGGCCGGCGGCATGCGCTACGTTCCGCGCAACGTGCTGTGCGGCAAGGTGGTGTACGCGCAGCTGACGCCCGCGATGTTCCAGTACATCGAGAGCCGGCTGAAGAAGGGCGACCTGCCGTTCGAGGAGTACGTGGCGCTGCGTGACGGCGTGCTCAACAGCGGACCCTTGCGCGAGCTGCTGGAGCACCACGCGGAGGAGCACGACTTCGAGCCGGGGGATGCGCTGCTGATGGACAAGTACGTGCTCCATCGCAGTGTCGCGCTCGCGGACGGCCCGCTCACGCACCGCGACGCGTTTGCGCTCCGGTTCGTCGGCGCGTCGTCGCGTTACGACGCGGCACGCGCGCGGGACGTGGAGATCCCGCGTCGTTACTACGGCTATCCGGGCCCGACGAGCTTTCACCTCGATGTCTGCAAGAACGATGGGGAGCTGATCGTCCACAGCCCGCTGTTCGCGAGCGACCGCACCACGCGGCGCCTCTCACCCACAGGAAGCCCATGACCCCGTCCCTCGAACTGCGCGGCACCGTCGCGCGCGACTACGCCGACGTGATCACTGCGGAGGCGCTGGCCGTGTTGAACGCGCTGGCGCCCCTCGACGCCAAGCGCGTCGCGTTGATGAAGGCCCGCGGCGAGCGCCGCGCCCGGCGCACGCGCGAGAAGAAGCGCATCACGTTCCTGGACCCCGCGGAGAAGCTCGGCGCGATCACGGTCGCCGATGCGCGCGCCGGTCGCTTCGAAGGCAGCGTGATCCCGCACGACCTGCAGCGTCAGTGGGTACAGGGCACAGGTCCCGCCGCCAAGCCCAACGCGCCGATCGAGAAGAGCCTGCGCAACGTCGCCTACGCGCTGCTGTCGGGTGCGGACGGCTGGATGTTCGACGGCGAGGATGCACTCGGCCAGGTGGCGACCATGTCGCTGGACAACCAGCGCTCGCTCAAGCTCGCGATCGCCAAGCACGAAAAGTTCCTCCAGGTCGCCAACGAGGTGGCGCACGAGATGAACGCCTGGGCCAAGGGCTTTCTGGGCCGCGAGATCGTCACCGACGTCGCCAAGCAGCTGGACTTCACGACCAAGATCTTCCGCGCGCGCGGCCTGCACCTGGAGGACCGTCAGGTGCAGTGGAGCGACGAGCGCGGCTTCTCGGCCTCGATCGTCGACGCGACGCTATACGTGGTCAACAACGCCCACACGCTGCGTCAGCGCGGCTCGTCGGTGGTGTTGTACCTGCCCAAGATCCAGCACGTGAACGAGGCGCTGCTGTGGAACGAGTTCCTGGACGCGCTGGAGGCACAGACGGCGCTGCCCGCCGGCACGCTCAAGGCGTACGTGTTGATCGAGCAGCTGGAGGCGAGCTTCCAGCTGATGGAGATCCGCGCAGCGCTCGGCAAGCACTTCGTCGGCTTCAACACCGGCCGCTGGGACTACATCAACAGCGTCTCGGACGCGATGGCCTGGGACCGCGACTTCCTCGACCCGAACATCGACGTCATCACGATGACGTACGGCTACATGGGCAAGTACGAGGACCGCGTGCGCCGCGCGGTGAACACGCCGGACCAGAACGGCAACTTCGCGCTCTGGCAGGGCGGCATGGAGCCGAACATCCCGGTCGGCTCGGAGGCGGGCGTGAGCGCGAGCATGAAGCGCGCGCTCGCCGGCGCGGAGCGCGAGCAGCGTGAAGGCGCCAGCGGCAAGTGGGTCGCGCACTGGAAGATGGTGCACATCGTACGCCCGGTCTGGGAGCGCGCCGGACGGCAGAACCAGCTCGGGCGCCAGTTCCCCGCGCTGACCTACGACAAGAAGGACGCCGACGATCTGGTGCTGCTGGAAGGCGGTACACGCAGCGTGCGCGGCGCGCGCGATCTGCTGAGCGTCGCGCTGCAGTACGGCAACGCGTTCGGTCAAGGTATGCAGGCCGCCGCGCTCAAGCCGGCCGACTTCTTCGGCAACGACGACGTGCTCTACCTGATGGAGGACATGGCGACCGGCGAGATCCGCCTGAGCATCCTCTGGGAGTGGCTGCACAAGGGCGGCACGTTCAACGAGGCCGACGCGCAGACCGGCGTCAAGCTCGGCGACGCGCTGACGCCCGCGCTGTTCGCGCGCCTGCTCGACGAGGAGTACGCGAAGCTACTGCAGGCGTCCGCGCGCGACGTGCACACGGACTCCAAGCAGACGACGCTGCCGATCGCGCGCGCGGTCGTGGAGGCCTACGTGCGCTGCGAGCTGAAGGCGCCCTGGTATGTCGACCTGCTCAACCTGAACCTCGAGATCACGGACGCGCGCATCGCCGAGGAGCGCATCCGCAGCTACCTCGAGCAGTTCGCCGCCGATGGTACGCGCGTCACCCGCAACCTCGACTTCCGCAAGGGATGAATCGCGACGCGTAGTCGCGCGACGGAGAGAAAAATGAGCACGTTCGAGCAGCGTGTCCAGGCCGCCAGGGCCTGGACCGAAGGGCCGCGCTTTGCCCTGATCAAGCGCCTGTACACCCCGCGCGCAATCGCGGAGCAACAGGGGACCATCGCCACCGACTACACCGTCGCGCGCAAGGCGGCCGAGGACTTCCACGCGCGTCTACGCGAGCTGTTCGCGGCCAAGAAGTCGATCACTACCTTTGGACCTTACTCTCCGGGTCAGGCCGTCACCATGAAGCGGGTCGGCATCGAGGGCATCTACCTCGGTGGCTGGGCCACGTCGGCGAAGGGCTCGCTGCACGAAGATCCTGGGCCGGATCTCGCGAGCTATCCGCTCAGCCAGGTCCCGGACGAGGCCGCCACGCTGGTGCGCGCGCTGTTGACCGCCGACCGCAACCAGCAGTTCAGCCGTGCGCGTCTGACTGACGAGCAGCGCAAGGCCACGCCGGAGGTCGACTACCGCCCGTTCATCATCGCCGACGCCGACACCGGGCACGGCGGCGATGCGCACGTGCGCAACCTGATCCGCCGCTTCGTCGAGGTGGGCGTGCCTGGCTACCACATCGAGGATCAGAAGCCCGGCGCCAAGAAGTGCGGCCACCAGGGCGGCAAGGTCCTGGTCTCGTCCGACGAGCAGATCAAGCGGCTGAACGCGGCGCGCTTGCAGCTCGACATCATGGGCGTGCCCGGCATCATCGTGGCGCGCACGGACGCCGAAGCCGCGACGCTGGTCGAGAACAACGTCGACGAGCGCGATCAGCCGTTCATCCTCGGCGCGACCAACACGGAGCTGCCGACCTACAAGGCGGGCTACGCCGCGCTGCAGCGCAAGCTGTCCGAGCAGGGGGTGGAGGACGCAACCGGCTATCAGCTGTTCGGTCTGTCCGAGCGCGAGTACGAGCGTGCGAACGCCTGGCTGGTGCAGTCGGGCGTGCTCGAGGGCGTCGCTGCCGTCGTCAAGGCCTCGGCTGCGCAGCGTGACGCAGCACTCGACGAGATCGAGAGCGCGTTCGCCGACGCCTGGCAGCAGGCCGCCGGCCTCAAGACGTACAGCGAGGCCGTGGCGGACGCGATCGCGTTCCGCACCCAGCAGGGCGAAGCCAGCGAGCTCAGCGTCGAGCAGTGGAAGACGTTCGCCGCCACGGCGACGCAGTTCGAGCAGCGCGAGCGCGCACAGAAGCTCGGCCTACGCATCGTCTGGGACGACTCGCTGCCCAAGACGCCGGATGGCTACTACCAGGTCCGCGGCGGCATCGACTACGCGATCTCCAAGTCGCTCGCCGTCGCGCCGTTCGCCGACCTGATCTGGATGGAGACGAAGACGGCGGACCTGCACGACGCGCGCGAGTTCGCGCAGGCGATCCACGCCAAGTTCCCGCAGATGATGCTCGCGTACAACCTCTCGCCGTCGTTCAACTGGGATACCACCGGCATGAGCGAGGACGAGATGCGCGCGTTCCCCGCCGAGATCGGCAAGCTCGGCTTCGTATTCAACTTCATCACCTACGGCGGCCACCAGGTCGACGGCCTGGCCGGTGAAGAGTTCGCGACCGCGCTCAAGCAGGATGGTTGCCTCGCGCTCGCGCGCCTGCAGCGCAAGCTGCGCTTGATCGACTCGCCATACAAGACGCCGCAGTCGCACGTGGGGGGCCCGCGCCTGGACGCCGCGCTGCTGTCGATCTCGGGGCGCACCGCCGCCACCAAGGCGATGGGCAAGGGCTCGACGCAGTTCCAGCACCTGGTGCAGACGGAGGTCTCCACGAAGACGCTTGAGGAGTGGACCGCCGTCTGGAGCAAGGAGCAGGGCATCTCCAAGCTGAGCGTGTCGCTGCGGCCGCAGACGCTGGGCTCGGAGCTGCTGGAGCTCGCCCTCAAGAACACGGACGGTCAGAAGGTGCTGAACGTCGTGTTCAACCACCTGCAGGATCGCGGCGGTCGTCAGATCCTCTCGATCCGCGATCAAAACACGGACCCGTCGCTGCGCCGCAAGCGCCTGATGACGCTGGCGCAGCTGTTCCTGATCCACCGCTACAAGGCGGCCTCGGTGCACTACCTGACGCCGACGGACGACAATCAGCGCCAGGTGCTCGCGCTCAAGGAGCTCGGGCTGTTCAAGAGCGTGGAGGCCGGCTCGGGTCTGGTGATCCTGGCCGAGGTCAACGCGGAGCGCGTGAGCAAGCTGGTGGCCGGCGGGCTGCAGACGTTGGTCGCCAAGAAGCGCTGACCGTCACTCCCGTCGCGGGCCGCGACTCGCGAAGCCGGCCTTGCGCAGCGAGTCCTGGATGCGGTGGATGGCCAGCTCGCGCGACAGGTTCTCCTTGGAGATGATCGCCTCCGTCTGCTCGGCCAGGCGGCGGCGATCCTCCACGGGCAGCACGTGCGAGGTGATGATGATGACCGGGATCTCGCGCGTGGTGACGTCGCCCTTGAGCTGATCGAGCACGTCGAACGCGGTGGTGTGCTCGAGCAGGAAGTCGAGCAGGATGATGTTCGGCTGCTGCTCGCGTGCGAGGCGTACGCCGGCGTCGCCGTCCGACGCCTCCAGCAGCCGATAGGGCGTGTCGGCGAGGTACTTGCGTACGAGGTAGCGAGCGGCCTCGTCGTCGTCGATCGCGAGCACGGTGGCCGCGCGAATCTGCGTCGACAGCGACTGCAGCTTCTGGACGAGCCTTCCTTCGTCGACGGGCTTGAGCCAGAACTCGTCGGCGCCCAGCGCGCGCGCCTTCTGCTCGCGGTCGGTGATGGTCACGACCAGCACCGGGATGTCTTGCGTCTCCGGGTTGGTCTTGACGTCGCCCAGGAAGCGCCACGACGTCTCGTTCTCGAGCATGATGTCGAGCACGATCGCCGCCGGCCGCAACGTCTTCAGCAACGCGCGTGCGTCCTCGATGGTGCGCGCCGGCACCACCTGAAAGCCGCTGCGCGCCAAGAACCGTTCGTACAGGAAGATGGTCTTGCGATCGTCCTCGATCACCAGCACCGGCGCGCGCTGCGGGTCGAGCGTGCGGCTGCGCGCCTCGATCTTCTGCATCTCCACGGCCTCGTCGTGCTTGCGCGGCACCACGCACGTGAAGGTCGAGCCCTGGCCGGGCGTGCTGGTGACGCCGAGCGATCCACCGAGCAGCTCGGCCAGGCTACGCGACAGCGGCAGGCCCAGGCCGCTGCCCTTGACCCGTCGCTGCACCGCGCTGTCGACCTGCGCGAACTCCTCGAAGATGCGCTCCAGGTCGGCCGGCGCGATGCCGATGCCGGTGTCGCGCACCGTGAAGATCACTTCGTCGTCGGTCATCGTGGTGGACAACCGCACCTCGCCGCGCTCGGTGAACTTGATCGCGTTGGCGAGCAGATTGCGCAGGATCTGGGCGAGCTTTCCCTGGTCGGTCTCCAGCGTCATGCCGACGGGTGCCGGCTCGATCACCAGCTCGACGGGCAGCTCGGGCGAGAGCAACGCGCGCAGCGTGCCGCGTAGCCCCGCGAACATGCCCTCCAGCACGAACGGCTCGATGCGCAGCACGGACTTGCCCGACTCGACGCTGGCCACGTCGAGCATGTCGTTGACCAGCGTATAGAGCTCCTTGCTGGCCGAGCGGATGAAGCGTACCTGCTGCTGCTGTTCCTCGCCGAGCGGTCCGTCCACCTCGTCGAGCAGCAGCTTGCTGAGGCCGAGGATCGAGTTGAGCGGCGTGCGGAACTCGTGGCTGACGTTGGCCATGATGCGCGTCTTGACCTCGGCGCCGAGGCGCAGGTCACCGGCTTTTTCCTCCAGCTCCGCAAGCAGCGCCACCACGCCGCGGTGCGACTCGCGCAGCTCTTCGTTCACCCGCAGCAGCGACTGCTCGCGCTGGCGCAGCTCCTCGTTGAGGCGCTCGATGTCGGCGGCGTGCTTGAGCACGAGGCTCGCGATCGCATGGCCGAGCTCGATGGCGATCTCGACGTGCCACGGCTGCCACGGCTCCGAGTGCCCGCGCACCGTCTCCTTCCAGAGCGCGAACGAGCCGCGCGGCGAGAGACGCGTCTCGCCGTTCTCGATCGACACCTGTTTGTTGGGGTCGCCCGCCCAGTCGACGGTGCGCGTGACCTCGGGGCGAAACCAGAGCATCCAGCTGCCGCCGCTTGGCTCCAGCGGCGCCGCCAGCAGACCCGCGAGCGCGCTGTCCGCGAGCGCCGGATAGTCGAGGCCCAGGTGCTCGCTCGCGAACGGACCCGAGCCCGCGCGGTCGCGCAGCCACGACGTCAGCGCGTTGAGCTCCGCCTCCGTCGGGGTCACACCGAAGCGCGACACCTTGCCGGCGTGGACCAACGCCGCGCCCGTGGCCTCGGTCAGCGCCAGCAGCTCTGTCGAGTTTCCACGCACGCCCTGCTCCAGATCCGCCGCCGACGTCAGCTGCTGCATCAGGCGACGCAGCTGGCCTTCGATCTTGGTGCGCTTCTCCGTGCGGTCGGCACGCTCGCTCGCGGCCAGCTGCCACGACAGCGTCTGCGAGAGGAAGTCGCACGCCGCGCGCACGACGTACGGCACGACCTTGGGCTGGTAGTGGTGGCAGATGATCATGCCCCACAGGCGTCCGTCGATCACCAGCGAGATCGACATCGACGCCTTGATGCCCATGTTCTGCAGGTACTGAATGTGGATCGGCGAGACGCTGCGCAGCACCGAGAAGCTCAGGTCGAGCGGCGCGCCGTCGGTCGGGCTGAGCGCGGGCTCGATCGGCACGGGCTGGTACGCGACGTCCGCGATCATTCGCAACCGGTTGATGATGTAGAGCCGCCGCGCCTGCGCGGGAATGTCCGAGGCCGGATAGTGCAGGTCGAGATAGGACTCGAGCCCCTCGCGCATGTTCTCGACGACGACGTGACCATGGTCGTCGCGATCGAAGCGATAGGCCATGACGCGGTCGAAGCCCGTCATCGCGCGCACCTCGGCGACCGCGCTCTTGCACAGCTCGGTGACGTTGCCGGCGGCCTGCAGCCGCGTCACCGCCACGCGCACCTGCTGATAGAACGCCGCGAACGACAGCTCTTCCGTGTTGTCCGGCGCCGGCTCCAGCTCCACCAGGGCGCCCTGGCTGCCGCGCGAGAGGATGGCGTCGAAGGCGCGGCC
>JBEVNG010000211.1:0-8733 GCA_040508235.1 Polyangiales bacterium
CGAGGCAGCGGTCCCGTCGTGTTGTGCCTGCACGGCGTCCCGGACAGCGCGCGTTCGTTTCGCTCTCAGCTCGCCGGGCTCGACGGCTACCGCGTGATCGCGCCGATGATGCGCGGCTACGAGCCCTCTTCGCAGCCGCGTGATGACGACTACGGCGTGCACACGCTCGCGCTCGACGTGCTCGCGTGGCTCGACGAGCTTGGCGGCGAGCCATGTCACCTGGTCGGACACGACTGGGGCGCAATCGTCGCCCACGTGGTCGCGCTGCTCGCGCCCGAGCGACTCGCCTCCCTGACCACCATCGCGGTGCCCCACCCAGGCCGCCTCGCACGCGAGCTGCTGCGCAAGCGCCCAAGCCAGCTCCTGCTGTCCTGGTACATCCTGTTCTTCCAGCTGCGCGGCGTCGCGGACTCCATCGTCGAGCGCGACGACTGGGCATTCCTCGACATGCTCTGGCGCCGCTGGTCTCCGAGCTACCGTCTGCCGCCGGACGAGCGCCAGGCACTGAAGTCCGTGTTCGCGCAGCCGGGCGTGCAGCGCGCCGCCCTGGGCTACTACCGCGCGCTCCCACGCACCTTCACCCAGCCCTCGTTCCGGCGCCTGCTCGCCCAGCGCGTCCCCGTACGCACCCTCGCGATCACCGGCGCCGAAGACGGCTGCATGGACACCCGCCTCTACGACGACCTCCTCCACCCCCGCGACTTCCCCGCCGGGCTGCACGTGGAGCGCATCCACGGAGCAGGCCACTTCGTCCACATGGAGCGCCCCGACCTGGTGAACGCCCTGCTGCGCGCACACTTCGAGCAGGGCTGAAGTCGCGAGCGCAGGCAGATCCGTGCGCGCTGGATCGTATGCCACGCAGGTCACCGAGAACGGGGGAGCTGCATGGGAACCAGTCCATCCAGGCCGGACTACGAAGAGCTGTATCGAACCGCGCAGATCGACGCATCGAGGCGCAGCGCTCTGGCGTCGACGGTCAACGTGATGGTGCGCCACCGCGATGTGTATGAGCAGATCTCCGCCAAGGCCGCGGTGCCGTGGTGGCTGGTGGCGGCGCTGCATAAGAAGGAGTCGAACCTCGACTTCAACAGCCACTTGCACAACGGCGATCCGCTCTCGGCGCGCACGACACGCGTGCCGCCGGGTCGTATCCCTGGCGTCGAGCCGCCCTACACCTTCAGCCAGTCCGCGATCGATGCGCTGAGCATGAAGCGTCGTACCTTCCCAGCGCAGTGGGACATCGAGGGCACGCTCGGGTTCGTCGAGCGCTACAACGGCCTCGGCTACCGCAACAAGAACATCTACTCGCCGTACGTCTGGTGCGGCACGCAGCACTACACGCGTGGAAAGTACGTGCGCGACCACGAGTTCGATCCCAGCGCGGTGTCCACCAACCTCGGCGTCGCACCGGTGCTGATGATGTTGGAGGAACGTGGTCTGTGCGATCTCGATCGCTCCGATCTCATCCAGCACGACGCGCCGGTCGTCGCCGAGGACCAGAACGAGCTGGGCGCCACGCCATGGATGCAGGTAGCGCGCGCCGAGCTCGGACAGGCCGAGCTCCCTGGGCGCTCTTCCAACGCGCGCATCGTGGAGTACTTTCGAAGCACGCGCCTGGCGGCCTCGCGCGACGAGACGCCATGGTGCGCGGCGTTCGTCTGCTTCTGCCTGGAGCGCGCCGGCTTGCGCTCCACGCACTCCGCGCTCGCGCGCTCGTTCGAGGCCTACGGGGTGCCGGGTGATGGCTCCCTGGGGGACATCGCGGTCTTCTGGACCGGCAGTCCCGATGGCGCCAAGGGCCACGTCGCCTTCGTGGAGCGCGTCGAAGGCGAGAGCATCTTCTGTCTGGGCGGCAACCAGTCAGACGGTCAGCAGGACAGCGTGAACATCAAGCCTTACCCCCGCAGCAGACTGATCGCGTTCCGTCGTCCGCTCGCGGGCGTCTGAGCTAGCGACGTCGACGGCGGCGACCGCCACCCCCCTGCGGACGTGGCTCGTCGCCCTGGAGTAGCGGTCCATCGAGCGGCACCGTGCGCCCCGCGCGTGCAGGCTCGACCTCGCGCACGGGGCGTCGGTCTTCGACGCGGCCCCACCGCGTGGATGGCACGTGCTTCTCGGCCTGTCCCCACGAGGTCCGCGCGGTCTCGCCCTGCTGCGCACGCTGCGGCTCGCGACGTGGCTCCTGTGCACGCTGCGGCTCACGCCGTACTTCGCGGGGCTGCTCACGCTGCGGCTCGCGACGCACCTCGCGCGGCTGATCGCGCGGCTGTTCACGCAGCGGCTCGCGCCGCTGTTCACGCGGCTGGTCGCGGCGATGTTCACGCGGCTGATCACGTGGTTGATCACGTCGCGGCTCACGCGGCTGATCGCGACGCTGCTCGCGTGGCTGATCTTGCCGTGGCGCATCCGGGCGTGCCTGCGGGGTCTGGCCATGCGGCGCGCGCGCGTTGCGCTGGGGAGGCGCCTCTCGCGGAGCGGCAGCGGCAGCGGCAGCGGCAGCGGAAGGTTGTGGCTTTATGCCGAGCTTCTCGCGTCGGCGCCGCTCGTCGTGATCCGCATCGGCGATCAGGCCGAGCACCGCGTCGGTGCTGACCACCTTGCTGCTGCCGCGGAACTTGCCGGTGAGCCGCGTGTCCGGCGCCAGCGCGTTGCGCTGATACAGATCCCACATCTCCTGCGCGTAAGGCAGCGCCGGCGCCTCGGGCGCGAACTTGGCGTGAAAGCGATGCAGGTTGTCGACGTCGCGCAGCAGCAGCTTGCGCGCATTGGCGTTGCTCGCCGCATCGACGGCCTGCGGGAAGTCGATCACCACCGGCCCGTTCTCGTCGACCAGCACGTTGAAGTCCGAGAGATCTCCGTGCACCACGCCGGCGCACAGCATGCGCACGACCTCGCCGAGCAGCGCATGAAAGATCTTGGTGGCCTGCTCCGGCTCGAACTCGATGTCGCCGAGCCGCGGCGCGGGGTAGCCCTCCGCGTCGCACACCAGCTCCATGATCAGCACGCCGTCGATGAAGTTGTACGGCACCGGCACACGCACGCCCGCCTCGCGCAGCCGGTAGATCATGTTGACCTCGGCGGTCTTCCAGGCGGCCTCGTTCTGCGCGCGGCCATGCTTGGAGCGGCTACCCATCGCACGCTGGTCGCGCGAATTGCGCACCTTGCGGCCCTCGGTGTAGTCCGCCCGGTTCTGGAACGTGCGGTCCTGGGAGTCTTTGTAGATCTTGGCGACGCGCTGCTCGCCACCCGACTCGATCAGGTAGATGTGCGCTTCTTTGCCGCTCATCAGCGGCCGCACCACGCGCTCGATGATGCCGTGATCAACCAGCGCGCTCAGGGATTCAGGGATACGCATGCGCCAACAAACCGCCCGTTTCGCGCGAAGTTGACCCAGGTCGGCCACCGGGGCAACGCGACGGGAGCCGCGCGCTGGTTCGGGGGACGGCGACGGCCCGTCCCGCCGTGCGTCAGAACGCCGTTTGCTGGCGGCTTCGCGGCTTCATGGCGAGACCGTGGGCAGGTCGTCGCAGCGACCGCCCGTGTCGACGCCGGTCTCTCCCATGTCCTGGATCCCGTCTTCGCAGTGGTTGGCGACGAAGCGCAGGTTGGGGTCCCAGTGCGCGCGCAGCACGTGCTCGTTGACCTCGCCGGTGCAGCTCTCTTGCCCGCAGCTCGCGTAGTCCGGATCGACGTTGCACTGGTGCGTGTCCGGGAACCAGCCGCGCGGATCCCCACCGCCGCCGCAGACCGCGAACTTGCCGTCGTAGACATCGTCGAAGCCACTGAGCTGGTGGTAGGCCGTGTAGACCTGGTGCAGCCACTCGTGCGTGATCGTGCCGTGGTTCTCGCACTCGAACCAGAACGCTCCCTTGGTGATCGGGACCCAGCTCCAGCCGGCACCGGCAATGCCTGCATCCGCCCCCAGCGTCAGACCGCATGCGCCGATCGCGTGATGGAGCTTCTTCACCGGGTCGCGCGTGGGCGCCATGATCAGGTGAAAGTCCGGCACGAAGTCGATCAGACCGTAGAGGTTGGCCTTGATGTTGGGCGGAGCGATCCAGGTGCCGTCTCCAAACCGCTCCTGGCCGATGTTCATCAACTCGAGATCGTACGCATGGATCGTCAGATCCACGGCGCCGGAGGTCCACGCCAGCACGTTGCTTCGGAACTGCTCCAGCTGCGCGAGGGCGTCATCGCGCTGCGCGTCGCTCATCACCAGGTCGAGGCAGACCGACGGCCACGTGCTGTGGAGCCCGGGGTCCCCGTCGGGCAAGGCCATCAAGGTGTCACGGCGAAAGGCGTGCACGAGCGCACCGTCGTCGTCGTAGAGACCCGTCGTGCAGTCGTCGACCTCCGGATCACAGGGTGCTCCCAGAAAGCAGGAGCGCAGGTTGCGCGCGAGGTACACCGCGACGTCGAGCTTGGTGCTCTTGACGACGCCCCCTCCGCAGCCGCTGCCGCTGCACGGTGGTGCCACGCACGCGTCGCTCACGATCGCCTGCTTGGGGTCCAGGCAGGTCGCGGCACACGCGCCCGCACTACAGCTCGCCACACCGCCGAGCGGTGCCTTGCACGAGCTGCTCGCTGTGCCGTCATCGACGACGCCACTGCAGTCGTCGTCGCGGCCGTTGCACAGCTCGGGCTGGGATGGGCCGACCTTCGGGTCGCTGTCATCGCAGTCGCGTCCACCGCACGCGATCGCACGCTCGCCGTCGCCATCCGCGTCGGGATTCAGCGCGCACGAGGAGCACGTGCCGCTGCTCGGTTGGCAGGCTTGCGTGGCTGGACAGCTGACCGCCGCCGTGAGCTTCACGCAGCCGCGCCCGTCCGCATCCGCATGGTTCGGGTCACACGCCTCGCGACCGTTGCAGGCATCCTGGTCGTCACACGGCAGACCACCCGGCGTGGCGCAGTTCTCGACCATCTGCGCGTCGCTCCTGGGAGGCATCGCATCGTCTGGCATGGCGTCGTTTGGCATGGCGTCGTTTGGCATCGCGTCGCGCGGCATCGCGTCCGCGCCGGCCTCGGCGGGAGGCACGAACGGTCCGCCATCCGGATCCACGGACGAAGGCGGCGCACCGTCGCTCGGCACGGGAGGTGGGGGCCCCGCCTCCGGCTCGGCCACCGGGCTCATCGTCTCCTCGCGCGGCTCATCGTCCTTGCCAACGCAGCCCGCGAGCATCACGCCCATCAGCACTGCACACCCGAGTCTCGACTTGATCGTTTTCATGCTCTCCTGGCTCAGCAGACTTGAGCTAGCAGAGCGCTCGCGTGCGGGTGGCTAGGGGAAACCCCAGGGCTCGCTTTCTAACAGGTAGTAACGAGCGACCAGCGTCGCGCGATTGCTGACGGCTGCCTTCTTCATGATCGACGTCACGTGCAGCTCCACGGTGCTCTCGCCACGGCTGAGCACGGCGGCGATCTCCTTGTTGGTGAGACCGGTACAGACCAGCGCCACGACGTCCGTCTCGCGCGCGGTCAGCTTCCACTTCGTACGCGCCTGCGCCGCGCGTGCCTCCGCGGTGCGCGTCGCGGAAGGCGCCTCCACGCGCGCCGCACGCAAAGCCTCCAGCAGGCGAACCCGCTCTTCCAGGGCCTCCCGCTGCTGCGCGAGCATCGCGGCCAGCGCACGCGCGAGCATCCGCGATCCGCGAGGCTCGACGGTCTGCGGCATGGTCAGCCCGAGCAGGCCCTCGCCCACGATCTCCACCTTCGCCGAGCCCAGCCCGAAGGGCGCGCTCACCGCACGGAAACCACCCGCGATGACGGCGATCAGCGCGGGCGTCAGCTTCCAGCCAGGCGCGGGCGTCAGCTTCAGCAGCGAACGTCTCTCGTCGACCGCGCGCATCGCGTAGCGCACGCCCACGAAAGCACTCGCGTCCATCGCCTGCGCGACAAAGGCCGCGTACGCGGGCACGTCCTCGAACGCCGCACAGAGCGCGTCGAGGTGCGGCATCGCCTCGACCACGGTCGCCTCCGCGACGTCCGCGAGCGCCGAGACGCCCCCCGCGAGCTCCGCCACCGCCTCACACGCCGCGAGGTAGTCCTGCCATGAACAGAAACCGTCAGACCGGACGCGCAGCAGCAGCGCCACCTCGTCGGCCGGCAAGCCACTGAGCCGACACTCCGCGAGCAACAGATCGACAGCGACCTTCGAGACCCCGTGCTCCAGTCCCATCGCGCCGGAGTATAGGACCGCGCCGTGGTGGGATCGTACCTACCGCCGCGCATTCCCTGGCGTCAGTCGTCGTCCACGCTCAGCCACTTGGCGAGCGTCTTGGAGTCGATGCCGAGGCGGTCGCAGGTGATCATCTTGCGACCGCCCAGCTTCTCCAGCGCCCAGGCGGCGTAGCGACGCTGCAGCTCGCGCACGGGGATCACCTCGTCGCCGAACTCGGCCTCCTTGGCCTTCGGACCGCTGGTCAGGCTCGCTGGGAGATCCTCGGGCTCGATGCTCTGCCCGCGTGCGAGCAGGACCGCGCGGCCGATCGCGTGCTCCATCTCGCGCACGTTGCCGGTCCAGCGGCACTCGAGCAGCGTGCGGGTCGCCGCGGGCGAGAAGCGCTCGACGCGGCTCTGCGGGTGGCGAGCGCGCGCCTCGTCGAGCATGCGCTGCGCGAGCAACGGGATGTCCTCGCGCCGCTGCCGCAGGGGCGGGACCTCGATCGCGACGCCCTCTAGGCGATACAGCAGGTCCTCGCGGAACGTGCCCGCCTGCACCAGCTTGCGCAGGTCGCGGTGCGTGGCCGCGACCAGGCGCACGTCGATGGCGCGCTCCTTGGCCGCGCCGATCGGTCGCACCACGCCGCTCTCGATCACGTGCAGCAGCTTGGCCTGCAGCGCGGGCTGCATGTCGCCGATCTCGTCGAGGAACAGCGTGCCGCCATCGGCCTCCACGAACAGACCGTTGCGCGCCACGTGGGCGCCGGTGAAGGCCCCGCGCACGTGGCCAAACAGCTCGCTCTCCAGCAGTGACTCGGGCATCGCCGCGCAGTTGATCGAAACGAACGGAGCGTCGCGACGATCGCTCTCCGCATGCAGCGCACGCGCGAACACCGTCTTGCCCACGCCGGTCTCGCCCAGGATCAACACCGGCAACCTCGCGTCCGCGACCCGGCGCACCAGCTCGAACGCGTCCGCCATCGCCGCGCTGCGTCCGATCAGCGAGCCGAGCGCATTGCGTTCGCCGAGCGCACGCCGCAGGTCGCGGGCGGTGCGCCGCAGGTCGTTGGTCTCCAGCGCCCGCTGCAAGAACAGATCGAGCTCCGCCACCTTGAAGGGCTTGGTCAGGTAGTGGAACGCCCCGCGCCGCACGCACTCCACCGCGGAGTCGATCGCGCTGAACGCGGTCATCATGATCACCGCGCGGTCGGGCGCGAACTGCTTGGCCGCCGCGAGCAGCGTCAAGCCATCGAGCTCGGGCATGCGCAGGTCAGTCACCAGCACATCGAAGTCGCCCACACGCACCAGCTCGAGCGCCTGCTGCGCGGCCACCGCGCGCGCCTGCCAGCCGAGTCCACTCAGGCCCTCCGCCAGCGTATCCGCGAACGCCTGGTCGTCGTCGACCACCAGCACACGCGCTTCACGCAATTCGTCCGCACCGAGCATAGGGCCGATGCGGCTGCAAGAGCCAGACCAGGCCAGCGCACGTACTTTCGCGCGCACACGCCGCGTCCACTGGGATTCCTTCCCGGTGCAATCGGCTTCCTTCCCAGTGGTCCTCGTCAAAAAGTGCGGGCGAGCACCGAGATTTGTCGCGCTGCGCTCGGCACGCTACGCAGGGTGAATGTTCGATTGGTGGCGTGAAAGACAGCGCGACAAGCTCCTCCAGGAACCCTTCCAGGAGGCGTGGGAACGCGCGCTCCAGCGCAACGTGAAGCATTACCTTCGCCTGCCCGACGAGCAGAGGAAGGAGCTGCGCGATCTGGTCCAGGTGTTCGTGGCCGAGAAGAACTGGGAAGGCTGCGGCGGCCTGGAGCTGACCGACGAGATGAAGGTCACCATCGCCGCGCAGGCGTGTCTGCTCGTGCTCGCGCGTCCGCACAAGCTCTACGACGACGTCGAGTCGATCTTCGTCTACCCGAGTGCGGTCATGCGTCCAAAGCAAGAACAGGGTGTGTTCATCCGTTCGCGTGAGCTCGTCGCGCCCGGCCCCACCGCGCTGCTCGGCGAAGCGCACGTTCGCGGCCCCGTGATCCTCGCCTGGGATCGCGTGCTGCGCGACGGCAAGAACCCCACCGACGGCCACAACCTCGTCTACCACGAGTTCGCCCACAAGCTGGACATGGAGGACGGCAGCCCCGACGGCACGCCGGAGCTTGCGACCCGCGCCGAGGTCGAGCGCTGGCGCGACGTCTGCGAGCGCTCGTTCTTGACGCTACGCAAGCGTATCGAACGCGGCGAGCACACCTTCCTCGACGCCTACGGCGCCACCAACGAGGCCGAATTCTTCGCCGTCGCCACCGAGCACTTCTTCGATCAGCCACGCGAGCTCAAGCGCGTCGACCCCGACCTGTACGCGATCCTTTCTGGCTTTTACCACCAGGACCCCGCCAGCATGGGCGCATGAGGATCGCGCTCCTCGCGCTCTTTGTCGTCAGCTGCGGGCCGCCGAGTGATCAGGAGATGCTCGACAACCTGCACGCCAAGCGCGCCACCTTCGACGCCCTGATCCGGATGATCCAGCAAGACCCAGGGCTGGAGCGCGTCGACAACGACTGGCTGCACAGCTGG
>JBEVNG010000230.1:0-3902 GCA_040508235.1 Polyangiales bacterium
CGGCAGCGGCGGCTCGCGCGGTGGCGTCAGGTCGTCGATCACCAGCCGCACCCGCTTCGCGGCGGGGTCGATCTCGAGCGCCGTGGCCGCGACCGGCGGGAGCGGCAGCTGGGTGTGGGTGGGCCTGGCCTGCTTGTACGCGATCCCGTTCGGGCGCGCCTCGACCGAGCCTGGCTGCAGCTTTGCCTCGAGGTACTCCGTGACCTTCGCCAGCGGCATGTTCGGCGCTTCCCACACGCCCGTCTCCGGCGTCGAGCCGGGCTGCTTTGCGAAGCCGGCAGGCAGCTCCAGCCAGCTGAAGCGCAGCCCCGACGACTTCAGCTTGCCCTGCGCGTCGAAGCGCTCGTCCACGGCCTGCTTGCCGGCCTTGCCCCGCACGGCCTGAGGCGGGCGCGCGCTCTCGACGACGTCGGGATCGTGCACGCGCTTCTGCGCGCAGCCGAGCGCGATCAGCGCTGCGGCCAGCATCGTTACTCGATCGAGCTTGCCCATCCGACCGACCTCGCGACGTTGGGAGTGGCGATGGTGCGCGACAGCTGCTTCTGCGCGCCCGCGCCACCCGCGTTGGACCCGGCCAGGATGCTGCCGCCCTGGCCTGCGACCATCGTGCGCAGCTGATAGCTGCCGCGCGATGCCTTGGTGATGTTGTCGACCCGCAGCAGCGCGCCGGACGCGAGCGGATCGCTGGTGGTCTGGCCCTGCACGCAGACCGGGTCGGGGCTCACGTTGAGGCCGAGCAGCAGCGCGTCGGGCGCGGCGGTGGGCCGATACGAGAGCACCTTTTCGCTGCCGCTCTCGGGCTGCAGCTGGCCGAGCGGCCGGCCGTCGGTCACCTTCGTGCGCACGTGTGCGCCCACGATGCGCGCGCCGCCGACCAGGCACTGGCTGGCGTCGCTCGGGCCGGTGAAGGTGGTGAAGTACGCGACGTCGTCGAGCACCGAGATGGGCCCGGTCACCGACTCGTACGCGTCGAGCTGCAGGCCCCAGTTGAGCGTGATGCCGCGCTTCGCGTCGGTCTCGATCAGCTCGTCGCTGCTGTCGAGCTGGCGCACCTCTCGCAGCGAGACCACGCGGTTGGGGCGCGGATCGGTGAGCGCGTCGATGTTGCCGGTGCCGACGACGATGGTCAGGTTCGCGGTCTTGGGATCGCGCACGAGCAGCGGCGGGTAGGTGGCCACGCGCCCGGCGACGGCGGGCGTCGTGCCCACCGACTTCGCGGTCCCGTCCCAGCCGGGCAGGGTGCCGGCGAAGAGATCCCAGATCGGCGCGACGCGCCACTTGGTGGGGTCGCTGTTCATCATCGACAGCCGCCAGAGCACGCCGTCTTCGTCGGTCATGTAGGCTGCGCGCGTCAGGCCCAGGTCTTCGCCGTCGACCACGACCGAGCCCGTCATGGGTGAGGGGAAGTGGCGGAAGTCGAACTCCTGGATCAGCGCGCCGGTGAGGGCGTCCACCACGTACAGGCTGCGTCCGAGCGTCTTCCAGCAGGTCACCTTGGTGCGGCCGCCGTTGGGCACCGCGCCGCGGCCGTACTCGTCGACGTTGCAGCCGGTGCTCGCGCTGCCGTTCGGCGTGCCCTGGCCACCCGGCAGGATCGCGACGGCGCGGGTCTCCTTGGTGCCGCCGGACAGGCTCAGGCTCACGTGCGCGATGGCCGGCGTGGCCAGGGTGTTCCCGAGCCCCTTGAAGCGGCGCTGCCAGAGGAACTTGGGCGTCTCCGGGTTGGTCACGTCCATGGCGATGTAGCCAGGCACGCTGCGCAGCGCCGAGACCAGCACGGTGCCCGCGCCGCGCGTACGCGAGTAGATGACATCCTTGACCACGGGCGAGCCGTCGAACAGGCGCAGGCCCGGCGTGGGATTGCGCATCGCCTCGAACAGCGCGGGCGGCACGAAGCCCCAGAACTCGTAGCCGGCTTCGTAGGTGACGCCGGCCTTGTCGACCCACGTCTCCAGGTTGAAGGCGTGCAGCACGCCGTCGTTGGTGCCGACGAACACCACGCCCGGCCGGCCCGCGGCGCCGTAGCGGCTGCTGTCACTGCGGGTCACCAGGTTCAGGTAGTACGCCCGCAGCGTCGGATCGAACGTGTTGAGGTAGTCGCTGCCGAGCGCCAGCGGCGGCAGCACCGCCGGGTTCGAGTGATAGATGTCGGCGAGCTTCGCGCCCGCGCGGTTGGTGGGGACGCCGCGCGTGTAGTCGATGATGGTGTCGCGCAGCGCATCGGTGGCGACGGGGAAGTTGTTGCGCGACAGCTGCTTGCCGAAGTCGACCAGGGTCGAGCCGTATTCGGTGGTCTCCGCCGTCAGGGTCTCGCCGAGGCTGAACAGCAGGTTCAGCAGGTCGGTCACGCCGAGGGTGGTGAGCAGGGTGGTCACCAGCGCCTTGATCGCGTTGCTCGTGCTGGTGCTCGGGATCAAGCCCGGGTCGGTGCTCGCCGCGAACAGGTTGCCCGTGCGCTTGGTGAAGTCGGTGAGCGCCACCGTCTTGATCGTGCGGTCGTCCGGCTGGCGGTTGTTGAGGGTGAGGTGGAACAGGTCGCGCTCGCTCGCGGCAAGCTCCTTCGCGGTGGCCACGGTGCCGTCGCACTCGACCCGCTGCCGGAACAGGCGCCCCTGCCACGGATCGGTCTCCTTCGTGCCGACCTGAAAGCCTGCGGAGATCACGTACTGCCCGCCCTTCAGCGTCACCGGGCGCCCGGTGTTGACCACCACCGGCACCGAGCGCGAGGTCGACTCGGGACGCGCGAGGTTCATCACCTCCGCGAGCGCGGCGTTCAGCTCGGTGCTCGAGTTCGCGGTCAGCGCGTCGCGCGGGGCGCCGGCCGGGCTACCCGCCTGCGCGATGCGGTTGAGCGAGGTGAGCGCCGTGTTGTCGACGTTGAACGCGACCACCCACAGCCGCTCGAGGCCGTCGCTCGTGACCAGACGACTCGCGATGTTCTCTTCGGTGTCGTACGGGCACTGGCAGCGCGGCGTGCCGGCCACCAGCGGGCAGGTCGCGTCAGTCGTGTTGGCACACTGGAAACGACTGTCGCGATACAGGCTGTCTGGAGCGCCGTCGGTGATCAGCAGGCCGAAGCGCTTGCGGCACATGTAGAACGGATCGGAGCCCTTCTTGACGTCGTTGTGGCTGCGGAGGTAGTCGCGAAAGTCGTCGAGCATCGCCGCGATCGGGGTCCCGCCGTACGGCCGGGTGAAGCGCAGCGAAGCCTGGATGCGGCCGTTGGTCACGGCGATCGCGGTGGCGCTCTCGCTGTTGCCCACGGAGATCAGGGCGCCGGCGCGCGGGGAGGTCTTGCTGTCCAGGCCATCGGGCTGGAGGAAGTCGCTCACGAACAGGTTGGAGGCGTCGGCGCTGGCGTCCGGGCCACGCGCGCCCGCGTTGACGCCGTACATCGCGCCGCAGCCGGGGAAGGCCAGCGGCTTCCAGCCGAACTGGCTGCTGGTCCCGGCGGACATGCTGATCGCGGCCTTGGCCGTGGGCCAGGAGAACATGCCCTCGACGCCGTTCATCACGTCCGCGACGCTGTTGGAGGCGCCCGGGTAGTCGTCGTAGGGGACCAGCGTCTTGCCGCTGATGGTGGTGGTCACACCGTCGAACGTCATCAGCCCGAACTTCGCGCGATCCACGTAGGTGTCGAGGATGCCGTTGCTGGTCTGAGTGTCGAACGCCACGTCGAAGTTGGCGTGGGGAATGAAGTAGCCGTAGTCGAAGCGGCCCTGGTACTCGACGCTGGAGCGGTCGTCGGACTTGCACCGGAACGTGTTGAACGTGCCGGTCAGCGCCTCCAACGCGATCGCCCAGCGGTTGCGCTGATCGGTCACGGAGTTGCTGGTGCATGAAGGCAGCCGGTCGGTCGGTTGGTTCGGCTCGTCGATGCGGCGCTCCATCGAGCCCGAGGT
>JBEVNG010000244.1:0-36582 GCA_040508235.1 Polyangiales bacterium
GGCTCGTCGTGGATGACCTGGTGCGCCACCGCCACCGCGTCCTGCCCTGGAAAGGCGCGCGTGCCCGCGACCACCTCGTAGAGCACGGCCGCAAACGAGAACTGGTCGCTCAGCGGCCCGGCGGCACCGCCGCGCAGCGTCTCGGGGGCGCCGTAGCAGGGAGTGCCCAGGAACTGGCCCTCGCCGGTGACCGCTGCGTCCGGCACCCGCGCCACGCCGAAGTCGGCCAGCTTGATCGCGCCGTCGCGGCCGACCAGCAGGTTCTCCGGCTTGATGTCGCGGTGGATGATGCCCTCGCGGTGGGCGGCGTCGAGCGCGTCGCCCACCTGCTCGGCCAGCGTGATCACCTGCTCCGGGAGCAGCGGGCCCTTGGCGCGCAGGATGTCCTTGAGGTTCGAGCCCTCGACGTACTCGAACACCACGAACGGCCCGTGCAGGGGATCGGTGCCGACATCGTGCACCCCCACGATGCCGCGGTGGCGCAGCCGGGCGACCGCGCGCGCCTCGTTGCGGAAGCGCACGAGGAACGCGTCCCGCTCCGAGCCGGGCGGCAGGCGCACGGTCTTGATGGCGACGTCGCGCTCCAGCTCGGTGTCGCGCGCGAGGTACACGCTGCCCATCGCGCCGCTTCCCAACAGGCGCGCGACGGGGTAGCGGCCGATCTTCTCGGGCGGCTTGGCCGGTGGATCAGAGCTCATCGCGCGGCGCGATTATAGGCGATGAAGCTTCACGGTGTTGGTATTCGACGAAGTTGGCCAGCCGACGACGAGCGCGAACGCGTCGCCCTTCTGACACACCCGCTCACGCTCGAGCACCGTGGTGGCGATGCGCAGCGTTTCCTCGAGATCTTCGGCGGGCAGGCCCAGGCGCGGCGTCACCCCCCAGGCCAGCGCGAGCCGGTTGGCGGCCGACACCTGCGGCGTGACGGCGAGGATGGGGCAGGCCGGGCGGTACTCGGAGAGCAGGTCCGCGCTGCGGCCGTCGCGGGTCAGGATCACGATCGCCTTGAGCGGCAGCGTGAAGCTGAGCAGCGCGGCGGCGCGCGCGGCGGCGCTGGAGAAGTCCCAGTCCTCCCCGCTCAGCTTGGGCGAGGTGATGCCCGCCAGCGGGTCGGTCAGGCGTGCGTTCTCGACGTCGCGCACGATGGCGTCCATCATGCGCACCGACTCGACCGGGTAGGCGCCGGACGCCGTCTCGCCGCTCAGCATCACCGCGTCCGTGCCATCGAGCACCGCGTTGGCCACGTCGGCGGCCTCCGCGCGCGTGGGGCGCGGGTTGCGCATCATCGAGTCGAGCATCTGGGTCGCGGTGATCACCAGCTTGCCGCGCTTGTTGACCTCACGGATGATGCGCTTCTGCACCACCGGCACGCGCTCGCTGCCCAGCTCCACGCCCAGATCACCGCGCGCGACCATGGCGCCCTCGGCGGCATCGAGGATCGCCTCCAGGTTGGTGATCGCCTGCGGCATCTCGATCTTGGCGATCACCGGGATGCCGTTGGCCAGCTGTTGGGCCTCGCGCACGTCGTCGGCGGTGCGCACGAAGGACAGCGCCAGGTAGTCGACCTTGACCTCGTGCACCGCGAACGCGGCGTCGCGCTTGTCCTTGTCCGTGAGCGCGGGCGCGCTGAGCGCCGAGCCGGGCATGTTGAGGCCCTTGTTGTTGGAGAGCGTGCCGCCGACCTCGACCACCGTGTGCACGTCCTCGCCCTCGACGTGGTCCACGCGCAGCTGCAGCAGGCCATCGTCGAGCAGGATGGGCTCCCCGGGACGGACGTCACGCGGTAGCTCCTTGTACGTCACCGAGACGATGTTCTGGTCGCCCGGCACGTCGCGCGTGGTGAGCACGAAGGGGCGCCCGTTGATCAGCTCGATGGGGCCCCCCGGGAAGCGACCGACGCGCATCTTGGGGCCCGACAGGTCAGCCAGGATCGCGAGCGGCCGACCGGCGCGCGCCGCGACCTCGCGCAGGGTCCTGGCGACGGCCGCGTGGTCCTTGTGATCGCCATGACTGAAGTTGAGCCGGGCGCAGTCCATGCCGGCCTCGACCAGCGCTCTGATCCGCTCGACGGTGTTGGTTGCAGGCCCGAGCGTACAGACAATTTTCGTACGTCGCATGCTGCCCCTAGTGTGCACCCAGGCCCGCGGTCGCGGCCAATCGAAAGGGCCCAGCGACCAACATCGACCCGGCGAGTGGGTCATAGACCGGGCCCAGTTGAGCGTGTACAACCCACCCCGCTCGTGCCTTACCTCGTTTATCTAGCCATCCTCGCCTTGTCCGCGTTCGGCGCGGGCGCCCTCCCCCAGCACGCAAAAGCGGACGCTCTGGTGTCGGCGCGCAACTTCCTGGAGCTGGGCAAGCGCACCGCGGACGTGGGCGACGAGTTCATCGTCGGCCTCGGCCTCGTGGGCGACGTGACCTTCGGCGCGGCCAAGCCCAAGTCGTTCCGCTTCGGCCCCACCATCGAGCTGCGCACGGTCGACTTCGCGTCGCTCGAGGCCGCCGCCGGTGCGGTGCTCTTGGTCCCGCTGCCTGGCGAGCTCGCGTTCGGCTTGCACGGCCTGATCGGCGCGGCGGCCCGCAAGGACGCGCCCGACGGCATGGTCGGCATCGGCAAGGTCACCTGGGGCTTCCGCGGCTACCCGTACAACCACTGGTACGGCTACGGCCTCAACCTGTACGGCGCCGGGCGCAAGCACATCGGCGACGAGAACCTGATCGAGTGGACCGGCGGCGCCGAGGTCGACGTGCAGTTCACGGCGATCATCCCGCTGCTCGCCATCCGCAACTTCATCACCGGCAAGGATCCGTACGAGGAAGCCGCGGTGGAGGACGAGGAGAAGGAAGCCGAGGACGAGCCCGCCGCCGAGTCGCGCGATCGCGACGAGGAGGAGGACGAAGAAGAGGACGAGGACGAGGAGGACGAAGAGAAGCCCTCCAAGACCGAAGACCTCGACAACGAGAAGCCCCCGGCCCTCGGCGGACGCGGCGAAGACGAAGAAGAAGAGGACGAGTAAGCCTCGTCAGAAGCCAGTCGGCACGCAGCAGCCCTGCAGGCAGTACTGGAACGACGGGCAGTCACTCTCGGCGCGACACGACGTGCCGCCCTCGCAGACCGGCGTCGCGCCGCAGCTAGCCGGCAGATCGCCCACCACGCGGCCCGTGCACAGCTCGCACTCGCCGCACGGGTTTTGGCAGTCGGGCGCCGGCAGGCAGCGCACGCACGAGCTCGGGTCGTCGAGCGTGGCCAGCGAGCAGCTCGCGCTCAGCAGCACGTTGGCGACCTGCGCGCCGTCGCGCCAGACCGCGCAGCAGCCGTAGCAGTCGCAGCCATTGGGCACGCGCGGCAGGCAGTCCGCGGCGCAGCTGGCCTCCACGCTGCACGTACGGCAGGCTCCCGTTGCGCTGCTGGCCGTGCCATCGAGCGAACAGCTACGCGCCCGCTTGCACTGCCCGCCGGAGTCGTCGTCGAAGAAGCAGTCCTGACACTTCATGTCCTGCCCTTCGCCGTGCACGCCGGTGGCGAAGCTCTCCTCGCGATCGTCGAAGGGCGCGCTGCACTCCGGGTCGAAGCCGTCCACCAAGCCGTCGCCGTCGTCGTCGATGCCGTTGGCGCACGCGCAAGCCCGGTTGCCGCACAACGCCAGGGGCGTGGTTGTTCCCGCGTCGCTCCGAGGGGGCGTGCGCTGCGCATCCGCGGGTGGAGGGAGCAGATCGGTGGTGCGGGTACACGCAGTGAGCAGGCAGCAGAACAACATGCGCTTCATGTGCCGAGTCCGATCACGAGCGAGAGGGAGAGCGACGCGCGAACATGACCGAGGGACAACACGTCATCGTCGCTTCGGAAGCGGCGCGCGAGCGGGTCGAGCTCCAGCCCCGGGGCGAAGCGCAGGGCGAGCGAGCGCGTGAGCACGAGCCGGAGGTCGAGCGCGAGCACGAAGCGCGGCAGCGCGCGTGCGCTCTCTCCCTGCCTGCCATCCGCGCTGTCGCTGGACGCGTAGGCGCGCACGATCGCCAGCTCGAGCGAGGGCCCATACGACAAGCGTGCATGCACGAAGCCGAGCCGCGCGGTCGCAGCGAGCGCCCACTCCCGCTCGCGGATGCGCGCATGCTCGAGCTCCGACGCCAGCCGCCCGAGGATGCCCAGCTCCACGAAGCCGCGCGCGTGCTCGCGTCGCAGGCCGAGCGCCGCCACGCCGAGCGCGCGTGCCTGCATCCCGGCACTGAGTCCGGCGCCGACCTCCAGCCAGCCAGGTTGCGCACGCCGCGTGGTCACCACCGGCGTCGAGCGCGCCAGTTCGAAGGTCTCGCGCACCTTCAGCGCCAGCGCACGATCGACGTCCGGCTCGGGGCGCGCCTCCACCGGCTCGATCGCCAACAGCGCGCGGTCCGGCGCATCGCCCACGATCAGCATGCGTGCGTAGCGCTCGTCCGACTCCAGCAGCACGGCCAGCCGCTCCGCGCCCTGCAGCGCGCGCGACGCCGCGTCGATGCGCTGCGCGGGCTCCCCCGCCAGATCCGTGCGGCACGTGACGTCGGCCAGTCCCGTGAGCTGGATGCGTAAGGCCGTGCACAAGCCCGGCCGCAGCGCGGGCTGCTCGTACAGGACCAGCGTGTCCGCCCGGGCACGCGTCGCGAGCATGCACAGGACGAAGATCAGGCTCCGGACGACCACGCCCCGGATTGTGCCTCGCCGGGCGAGAAAAAGCCTTCAACCATTTGCCGTCGAGCTTCCACACTAGCGCTGGTGAACCGAGAGCACGCCGTTGGATCGACACGGGAGGACTACCCCTCCAGCGTGATCGACGGCTGTCGTCGCGGAGAGCGCGCGGCGCTGGAGCAGGTGTTCCGTGCCGAGGCGCCGTACCTGGAGCGCGTGCTGCATCGGGTGCTCGGCCCGAGCTCGGAGCTGGAGGACATGCTGCAGAACACGCTCGAACAGGCGATCCACGCCTTTGCCGGGTTCCGCAGCGAGGCCTCGGTGCGCACGTGGCTGACGCGCATCGCGGTGCGCACGGCGCTGCATCACCTGAAGCATCCGGCCCAGCGTCGGCGCGCCAGCCTCGAGCTGATCGAGGGTGGACTGGCGGCGCCCGCGCGCCCGCACGAGGAGCTGGAGGCGCGCACCCAGCTGCGCATGCTCTACGAGCACCTCGACCGACTCGACGCCAAACAGCGCACCGCGTTCGTGCTGTTTCAGGTCGAGCAACGCTCGATGGAAGAGGTGGCCGCGCTGATGGACAGCGGCGTGTCGACCACCAAGTCGCGCGTGATGTGGGCGCGTCGCAAGCTGTATGCACGGCTGTCCAAGGATCCGCGTGCGCAGGGCCTGCTCGAGGCGCTGCGCGAGCCAGGAGCGCCATGACCCGCCCGTGTCGTGAAACCGAAGTGTGGCTGGGCCAGGAGCGCACCGCGCTGAGCGAGGCGCAGCGGCTCGCGCTGGAGCAACACCTGGTGGAGTGCGCGGACTGCCGCGCGCTGCACGTCACGTCGCGCGGCGTGGGCGAGCTGCTGCGCGCCGCGCCTGGAGAGCTCTCGCCGGCCGCGCGCGAGCGTGCGATCGCCGGAGCCTTCGCCGCGCCGCGCGTGGCGCGTGCAACCGGCACGCCCTGGCGGACGCGCACGCTTGCGCTTGCCGCGGTGGCTGCCGCGCTGCTGCTGGGGTTCCTCGGCATACGGCGTGCGCCTCCGGAGATGGCGTGGATCGAAGGCGCGGGCGTGCACACGTTCGCGCACGCCAGCGTGACGCTCGACGCCGAGGCGCGCGTGCGCTTCGACAGCGCGCGGGCGACCCTGGAGCTGGAGCGCGGCGCGCTCGAGGTGGAGGTGGACCCGCGCCCTCATGCGCCGTTCACCGTGCGGACGGCGAGCTTTCGCGCGCTGGTGCTGGGGACGTCGTTCCACGTCGACGCGGAGCGGGTGGTGGTGCGGCATGGCCACGTGCGCGTGCTGCGCGGCGAGACGCAGCTGGCCGATCTTCATGCGGGCGAGCGCTACCAGCGGGAGGCGCCGGTCGTCGCGCGCGCGCCGAAGACAGAGGCCGAGCCGAACACGGAGCCCGAGCCGAACATAGAGGCCGAGCCGGCACCCGAACCGAAGCCCGCCAAGGTGAGCCGCACGCGGGCCAACAAGCCGCCCGCGCCGGAAGCGCCGAGCGCGCTGCTGGCGAAGGCACGCGACGCCCTGGCTCGCGATGCCCTGGAGGACACGCGCCGCTTGCTGCAGCAGGCAGAGGCCGCGGCGCGGCACGCCCGGGATCGCTCCGAAGCGGGCACTCTGCGCGCGGAGCTGGCCCTGCGCGAGCGTCGGCCCGAGGCGGCGATCGCGGCGTACCTGGCCGTGGCCACGGACTACCCCGGGCTCGCGAGTGGCGAGAACGCGCTGTTCGCGGCCGCCCAGCTCAGCGCACCGGGCGCGGCGCGGCCGCTGCTGGAGCGCTACCTCACGCGCTACCCGGACGGGCGGTTCGCGGCGCAGGTTCGTGCACGATTGAAGGCTGGAACACGCTAATCGCTTCAACCAGCCAGCGGGCTCCCCCCACGACAGCTGCATGAGACAAGCGATCGGCTGGGGCGTGTTGATGCTGGCGGCGTGCGGGAACGACAGCGATTCCCTCGGGCAGCGTGTGCAGCAAGTGGAGACCGTTTGCGTGGACAGCGCGGCCAGCGTTCCGGCCGGTGGCTGGCAGTGTGGGCAGCCGCTGACCGTGGCCTGCGGCGCGGAGCTGCCGCCCCTGTACGTCAGCGACAGCTGCGGCAGCGTCTCGCTGCAGGCGACCGGCGTGCGCACCGACGTCGCCGGACCCCAGACGGTGAACGTCTTGCGCGCGAACGGCAGCAGCGCCTGCAGCAGCACCGTCACCGTCACCGCCGGCGCGCCGGCGATCACGCCACGCACCATCAACCTGTGGCCGCCGAACCACAAGCTGCACACGATCACGGTCGAGGACTGCATCGGCGACTACGCCGGCTGCGATCCCGACGTGCGCGCCGAGTTCGTGTGGGCCAGCAGCGACGAGCCAATCGACAGCATCGGCGACGGTCATCACGCCCCCGACATCGTGTTCGCGTGCGACAGCGTGCAAGTCCGCAGCGAGCGCCAGGGACCGAAGGACGGCCGCGTCTACAAGCTCGGCGTGCGCGTCACCGACAGGCTCGGCGCGGCGACGGAGAGCGTCTGCTCCGTGATCGTCGACCACGATCAGCGCGGCGTGCTCGGCGCGGACAGCGGCGAGGCCTACCGTGTGACCTTCGACGGCAGCCAGGGCACGCCCTTGTGCACGGACGTCCCGCGCGACGCCGGCGCGCCGCCCGTGCTCGTGCCGGATGCCAGCACCCCGGTGGTCGGGTACTAGTCCTCATTCTGGTTCGGTACGACTCGGACCCAGAAATCAGGGACAGACCCGAGTAGTACTAGCGAAGCGCTTCTTCGACCTTGCGCGTCAGCTGCTCCTGGCTGAACGGCTTGGGCAGGAAGTGGATCGACGGGTCGAGCACGCCATGGCGCGCGATCACGTCTTCGTCGTAGCCGGATATGTAGAGCACGCGCAGCGACGGCAGCAGCTCGCGTAGCTGCTCGTAGACCTTGCGGCCGTTCTGCTCGGGCAGCACCACGTCGGTGACCAGCAGGTCGAACTTGGGGCGCGCCTTCACGATGGCCAGCGCCTCGCTGCCGCGGCTGACGCAGGTCACGCGGTAGCCGGCGTGCTCCAGGAAGCGTGAGGTCACCGCGCGCACGGCGTCCTCGTCCTCCACCAGCAGCACGCGCGCGTTGCCGCGCGGGCCGCGCTGCACCTGCGGCGGGCTGCTGGGCTCGACGACGCCCTCCCAGACGCGCGGCAGGTGGATCTCAAAGCGGCTGCCCTTGCCCAGCTCGCTGCTGACCACGATGAAGCCGCCGTTCTGCTTCACGATGCCGTAGATGATCGACAGCCCCAGGCCGGTACCGCGCGAGCGCTCCTTGGTGGTGAAGAACGGCTCGAACAGGCGGCCCAGCGTCTCCGTGGACATGCCGGTGCCGTCGTCCTCGACGATCAGGCGCACGAACTCGTGCGGCGTGACCTCGTCCGCCGGCAAGCCCAGGCGCGCCGCACGCTCTTCCGCCTCGACCTGCGCGCTGTCGGTGCGCACGCGCAGGCGCCCGCCCTTGGGCATCGCGTCACGCGCGTTGACGCTCAGGTTGATCAGCACCTGCTGCAGCTGGTTCGGATCCATCTTCACGCGCAGCGGCCCGGTTCCGGGCTCGAACGAGAGCGCGACGTCCTCGCCGATCAGCCGCTCCAGCATGCGCGTGTTGCGCTCCAGCTGCGCGTTCAGGTCGAGCACGTGCGGCTCGATCAGCTGCTTCCTGCTGAACGCGAGCAGCTGGGAGGTCAGGCTCGACGCGCTGCGCGCCGCGTTCAGGATCTCGTTGAGGCCGGGCGCACGCAGCGAGCCGGGCGGCTCGTCGTACAGCAAGAGCTCCGCGTAGCCCGAGATCGCGGTCAGCATGTTGTTGAAGTCGTGCGCGATGCCGCCCGCCAGCCGGCCCACGGCGTCCATCTTGGCGGCCTGGTGCAGCTGCTCTTCCAGCCTGCGCTGGGCTCGCTCGCTGCGCGCGCGCGCGGACACGTCGCGCACGGTCACGAACCAGACCTGCTGTCCGTCGAGCTGGATGGGCGTGGTGCGCAGCTCGATCTCCAGCGGCTCCGCGCCCGCCCGCGCGAGCTGAGCGCGCTGCGGCTCGGGTGCGAGCGTGGTGGGCAGGCCGATCTCCTGCGCGCGGCGGCCGAGCAGCGTCGCCCTGGGTTGCCCGATCAGCTGCTCCGCCGCGACGTTGCAGTCGAGCAGCGCCCCCTCGCGGGCGAACAGGAAGAAGCCATCCGGCGCGGCGGAGAACAACACGCGGAAGCGCTCGACGCTCTCCTCTAGCGCGCTCTGCGCCGCGCTGCGCTCCGCGGTCAGTCGCCACTCGCGCAGCGCGCGCTCGATGATGCGCGGCAGATCGCGGAACGTCTCCGCCGACTTCACCACGTAGTCGAGGGCACCAGCGCGGATGGAGGCCACCGCGGTGCGCTCGTCGCCGTGGCTGGTCAGCACCAGGAGCGGAAAGCGCGTGCTCAGGCCGGGCTCCGGCAGCAGGTCGAGCGCGATGCCGTCGGCCAGGTGCAGATCCGCGAGCACCAGATCGGGCAGGCCCCCCGCGAGCGCCACGCGCGCCTCCTGGAGCGAGCCCACCACGCGCACCTGATAACGATGCGCCAGCGGCGTCAGCGCGCGTCGCATCGCCTCGGCGTGCGCCGGATCGTCCTCGATCACCAGGATGGAATGCACGTCATCCGCCATGCGGCCACCGGTTGTGATCGAACCAGAACGCGCCGAACGCGCGCATCATCGCCACGAACTGCTGGAAGTCCACCGGCTTCACCAGGTAGCTGCTGGCGCCGCGCTCGTAGGCGGCGCGCACGTCGCTCTCTGCGTTGGAGGTGGTGAGCACCACCACCGGCACGTGGCGCAGCGCATCCGCCGCCTTCACCTGGCGCAGCACCTCGAAGCCATCGACCCGCGGCAAGCGCAGGTCGAGCAAGATCAAGTCGGGCCGCAGGCGCCGGGGTCCGAACAGGAAGTCGAGCGCCACCTGGCCGTCTTGCGCGTGTACCAGCTCGCCGAGCCGCTCGCCGAGCGAAGCCAAATTGCGCCGCGTGATCTCCGCGTGCGCCGCGTCGTCCTCGACCAACAGCACCGTCAGCGCCTGGCTCACGCCGGCTCCATGGTGGTGCCGGGCAACACGAAGCACACCGCGGTGCCGCAGTCCTCGCCCTCCGACTCGACCCACACCCGGCCGCCGTGCACCTCGACGATGCGCTTGACCAGCGCGAGCCCGATGCCGGTGCCCTCCGCCTGCGGCTGCAGCTTCTCGAACAGGCCGAACAGCTTGTGGTGGTAGCGCGGGTCGATGCCGATGCCGTTGTCGCGCACCGCGATCAGCAGCTCGCCGAGCTCGCGGTCGACCGTGATCAGGATGCGCGGAGGCACGCCCGGGACGGCGAACTTCACGGCGTTGTCGATCAGGTTCTGGAACACCTCCAGCAAGCGCGTGCGATCGCCCCAGAGGGAGACGTTGCGCGCCAGCAGCGTGAGCTCGGCACCCGCGCTCTCCAGCCGGCCCGCCACCAGCTCGCTGGCCTCGCGCACCAGCTGCGCCAGCTCGATGCGCTCGGGCGGGTTGACCTTGCGGCCGATGCGCGACAGCTCGAGCAGGTCGTCGAGCAGGTTGCCCATGCGCTCGGCGGCGCGGCCCATGTGCTGGATGTCGCGCTCGACGCGCTCGCCGTCGCGCTGCGCCAGATCCTCCTCCAGGTAGCCGAGGAAGCTCTTGATGGTGACCAGCGGGCTCTTGAGGTCGTGCGACACCGTATAGGCGAAGCGCATCAGCTCGTCGTTGATGCGCGTGAGCTCGTCCTCGCGCTGCTTGCGCTCCGTCAGGTCGCGGCCGATGCCGGCGATCGCGTACGAGCCGCGATGCTCGATCGCCGCCAGCGTCATGCCGATGGGGAACGTGCTGCCGTCGCGCCGCTGCTGCGTGCTCTCGAAGCTGAGCTGGCCCGACGCGCGCAGCCGCTGCTGCACCTCCGCGAAGTCGAACTCGTTGCCGCCCAGCACCTCCAGCGCCGAGCGCGCCAACAGCTCGTCACGCGAGTAGCCGAGCTGCGCGCAGGCCGCCGGGTTCACCTCGATGAAGCGCCCGCTGCGATCGACGAAGAACATGGCGTCGGTCACGTTGTCGAACAGCGCGCGGAACTTGCGGTCGCTCTCGCGCAGCTCTTCCTGGGCCTGCTGGAACTCGGTGACGTCGAACGAGATCGAGAACACCATCGGCGCGCCCTCGACCTGCACCCGCGTCGAGCAGGACATCCAGGTGAACGTACGGCCGTGGCGCCCGACGTACGGCAGGATGGCGAGCTTGGTGGTGCCGTCCGCGGAGAGCTGCTCCAGGTACTGGTCCTGCACACCAGGCGCGATCAGGCCCAGCTCCTCCGCGCTGTGGCCGAGCGCATGCTCGCGCGCGATGCCGGTGCTGCGCTCGAAGGTGGAGTTGACCTCGACGTACTTGCCGGTCTGCGCGTCGGAGACCGTGATGCCGAACAGGCTGTTGTCGGACAGCGCGCGGAACAGGTTCTCCGCGCGCGTGAGCTTGCGCTGCTGCTGCGCGATGGTGGCGGGCGCCGGCGGGGCCTCGCGCACGATCACCAGCACCGCCGAGCGACCTTGCCAGCGCGCCGCGCTGACCCGCAGCGAGTACCAGGCGCGCTCCCGCTCCAGCGTCAGCTCGCGGTGGGCGTCGGCGATCGGATCCGCGGTGCTCATCAGCGCGACCATCGCCTCCAGCGACGCGCGCCGCGGTCCGGCGAACGCGTTGGGCAACGAATCACCACGCGCTGCGCCAAACAGGCGCTCCCCGCAGGGTGTGCCGTACAGGATCGTTCCATCCTCAGCGAGCAGGAAGATCGCCTCGTCCGTCGCCGCGAACAGCTCCGACAGCAGACTCACGTCCGATGCCACGATTCTCCCTTTGCGTACCCCTGCAGCCCGTCGGGCAGAGTACCACGGGCTCTGCCCAGCGAAGCGCGAGAACCTCAGAGGGCGGCGTCGAGCTGTGCGTTGTTGAGGCGCGAGATCAGGGTCGCGAGGTCTGGCAGCGGCGGCAGGCTGATCAAGCTGGGCTTGGGGAACCACTGCGTCAGCGGTGGGCGCGCGAGCATCCCACCCAGGCTGTAGACCCCGATCTTGGAGCGGGGAATGCCCGCCCAGCTCGCGGCCTGCACGTCCTCGCGCAGCTGCGCGCCGCTGGTGTAGCGCGGTGCATCGGGTGCCAGCTCGCCCGGATCCACCACACCGACGCCCACGGCGGCACGCGCCCCGAAGCGAGCACGCGCACGCAGCGCGTAGTCGAGCACGTAGTAGGCCGTGGTGGGGGGAGCCGACGCCGCGGTCAGCGCCGTGTTCAGCGTGCGATAGGCCTGAAAGGAGACCACGTCCCAGCCGATGGCGTCGATCGGCACGCCGAAGCTCTGGCGCAGGGAGTCGTCGCCGTCGGCATAGTCGTCGAGCACCTGGGTCCAGGTGCTGATCTCGGCCTGAAACCCGCGCGCGTGCGCGTGGTCGACCAGCTTGCGGTACACCGCGGTCGCCTGGGCGTACTGCGTGCGATCGATGAAGGGCCGCAAGTAGTCCGCCACCGCGGCGGCGTCCCCTCCGCCCGTGATCACGTCCGCGAGCCCGCGCGTGCGGCCGATGGACATCTCCATGTCGACCACCAGCGTCGACGGCGCGAGGCCCGCGTCGCGCCAGGCGTCGAGCAACGCGCGCGCGGCCGTGTCGTACTCGCTGGCGTTGAGGGAGTTGGCCCAGTAGCCGGCGTCTTCCGGCAGCAGCAGCCAGGGATGGACCCGGACTCCCTTCGCATTGGCCGTGCGCACGAAGTCGAGCCATGCGGGCGAGCGCACCTCGCTCGACGGCCAGGCGAGCACGAGCCCGACCTTGCTGGAGGCGAGCGTGGGCAGCGCGGCGGCAAGTTCCTCGAGCGACTGGAACTCGGAGGCCACGAAGCCGTAGCTCGCGCTCTGTGCGTGTGCGCTGCCGGCGAACAGGAGGGCCAGCAGCAGCGTGATGGTTCTCGAGCCTTGTAGGTTCATCCAACACCCCGGTACGCTCGTGCGGTGGCGAACCTGCCGTCCGAACTGCGGAGTGATCGCGCGCTAACGCCACTACCCCCGGCCGAGCGCAGCTACGGGCTCGGCCTGCGGGCGCAGACATTGATGGCGCTCACAGCCGCGTTTCTGGTCTCGTTCAGCGGGCTGTCGATCGTGATCGTGCAGGTGGCGCAGAAGTCCCACGACGTGGAGCGCAAGCGACGCGCGGTCGTGCTGACGGAGGCGATCGCGGCCTCGCTGCCGGCGATCAGCGACGACCCGGCGGCGACCACGCGGCGCGGACGTGCACTGGCGGGCTTGATTGGACATGGCGACGTCGTCGGCGCGCGCATCGACACGCTCGATCAGCGCCAGCTCGACTTCGGCGATACCCACGGGCGCGCGGCGGCGACGGCGTCGCTGTTCGACGGTGAACAGCTGTCCCTGTGGACGATGCCCGGCGGCTCCGAGAGCGGCAACCCACTCGGCAGGCTGCTGCGGCTGTACTCGTTCCTGACCGGCACGCTGATCTTGGTCGTCGTGTACATCACGCTGACGCGGCTGATCGTGCGCCCGGTAGAGAACCTCACCAGCGCGGTCGAGCGCATGACGGAGCTCCCGCACGCGGAGCCGATCGTGATCAGCGGCGCGGCGGAGGTGGCGCAGCTAGGCGTGGTGTTCAACGCGATGGCGCGCGACCTGCGGCTGGAGAAGAACCAGCTGGAGGCGCGGCTGCTGGAGCTGGAGGAGACCACGCGCGTCCTGCGCACGACGCAGGATCAGCTGATCCGCAGCGAGAAGCTGGCCGGCGTGGGGCGCCTGGCCGCCGGCATCGCCCACGAGATCGGCAACCCGCTGGCCGCGATCCTGGGGCTGATCGAGCTGCTGCAGCTGGGCAGCCTGAGCCGCGCGGAAGAGAGCGAGTTCGTGGCGCGCATCCGCGGCGAGACCGAGCGCATCCACCGCATCATCCGCGACCTGCTCGACTACGCCCGCTACGAGCCGGCGCTCGCGGACTCCGTGGCGGACCTGGAGCAAGTGGTCGAGGAAGCGGTGGCGTTGATCGCGCCGCAGAAGGACCTGCGCAAGGTGACCCTCGAGCGCCGCGTCGACGGCGGCGCGCGCGTGAAGGGCTCCGCGCACGAGCTCACCCAGGTGGTGCTCAACCTGCTGCTCAACGCGGCCGACGCGGTGTCCGGCGAGGGCCACGTGCTGATCGAGCTACGCCGCACGAGTGCGCAGGTGGAGCTGGCGGTCAGCGACACCGGCCCCGGCATCGCCGCCGAGGTGCAGGGCAAGCTGTTCGATCCGTTCGTGACCACCAAGCCCACCGGCAAGGGCACCGGCCTCGGCCTCGCCGTGTGCCACGCGATCGTCGAGCGCCTTGGCGGCACCATCCGCGCGGAGAACCAGGACCGCGGCGCCCGCTTCACGGTCACCCTGCCCGCGGCCTAGTCCTTCAGCGGCTCCAGCAGCTCGGTGTCGAGCTCCTCCAGGATGTCGGGCTGCACGGGGCGCTGGCGTGCGGTGTCCTGCGGGTGCTCCAGCTCGGCGACGCGCTCGCACTTGGCGATCAGCGCGGGCGTGCCAGTGGGGCGGAACCACTTCTCCATCTGCGTCATGTGGTAGTGGTACTCGCGCTTCTTGCCGGCCCGGTACGACACGCGCGCGCGCGCCTCGTGCAGTAGCCCGAGCGCGAGTGGATGCTGCGACGGACCGTGCATGGCGAGCAGCCGGTCGAGCCGCGTGATGGCCTCGTCGAAGTGATCGAGCCCGGCGTCCGCGAGCGCCGCCTGCAGCTCCACCTCGAGGAACAGGCCCACGTACTGGCGGTCCGCATCGGTGAGCAGCGAGAGCACGCGCTCGCAGAGCGTACGTGCCTGACGGTAGCGACCGACGCGGTTGTAGACCGAGGCGGAGCCCGCGATCGCGGTCGCCCAGCCGATGAAGCTGCGCGGCTCGGCCTTGTCGATCTCGCGAACCGCCATCTCGAGCGGCTTCTGCCAGCTCTGCTCCTCGCTGCGCGCGAACAGCGAGAAGTCGGCCAACCGCTTGTAGAACACCAGCGAGGGCGCCAGGCGCAGCAGCTCGTCGAAGCGTCGCACGATGCGCGCGAGCGCCACCACGTCGCCGGTCGCGAGGTAGAGCGGCAGGAGTGCGGCCGGCTCCCACAGCTCCACCTGCCAGGCCGAGCCGGCGCGCGCAGCGTGCAGCTCCACCTGCTCACGCTGCCGCGCGGCCTCGTTCAGCTCGCCGCGGTTGGCGTGATACAGGAAGCGCAGCTGCGCGGCGACCATCACGTACATGCTGAAGCCGGACGTCTCCAGCACCGCGGCGCTCTCCAGCGCCAGCTCGCAGTCCGAGCGAAACACCGCGAACGCGCCGCGCGCGAAGTGACACGCGGTGACGAACAGCGGCCGGCCGTCGGGCGGCAACAGCCGGTACCAGCGCGGGTCCTCGAAGCGCTTGACCAGCTTGTCGAAGGTGGCGAACGACTCGGCCTGGTTCTCGCGCCCGATCTGCTGCAGCGCCACGCTGAACTCGTAGATGCCGTACGGCGTGGAGCTCTTGGGCAACACCGCGAACGGCTCGAGCACGCGCGCGATGCGGTCGGCGCGGTCGGCGTCGAGCGACATGGTGGCGGTGCCCACCATCGCCACCACGGTGCTGAAGCCGCTGTTGAGCAGCTCCATGAACGGGTAGCCACGCTCGCGGCGCGGCGTCAGCATGAAGCGCAGCAGCGCCAGCCCCAGGCCCAGCCCAAGCGCCAGCAAGGGGCCCACGAAGCGTCGTAGCCGCTTGGCCGTGCGCAGCCCCGCGATGTCCTCGATCACGTCGAGCGCCTCGTCGCCGTAGCGGGCGGTCAGCGTGTAGTCGTCCTCGTAGTAGCCCGCCTGCGCGGCGCCCGCGAGCAGCGGCAGGCGCTCGTACGGCCCACGCCGGTGGCGCTTGTAGATCTTGAGCGCGGCGTCCGCGATCGGGCCGAGCTGGTAGCCGTTGGCGCTCAGCCCGCGCACGGCGTAGCCCTCGCGCAGCACGTAGGCGATCAGGTCCGCCCCGCGCAGCTCGTTGCCGCCGCGCATCGAGTGCCAGCCCGCTTCCAGCAGCTGAGCGCGATCACCCGCCGCCAAGTTCTCGAACGCGCGCCCGAGCTGTGTGTGGGCCGCCTCGCGCGCGAGATCGTCGAGGTCCGCCAGCAGCGCATCGCGCAGTGCCGCGCTGCCGAAGCGATAGCCGTTCTGATCACGGTGCAGCACGTCGTTGCGCGCCAGCTCGTCGAGCAGCACCAGCGCCTCTTGCTCGCTGCCGCGCTGCGGCGTGGCCTCGACCAGCTCGCGACACAGGGCGAGTGTGGGCTCGCCGCGCTGCAGTGCGAGGCTGCGCGCGAGCTCCAGCGCGCGTGGGCTCAGGTTGGCGATCCGGATCGAGAGCGCGCCCTCCAGCGCCTCCGGCAGCTCCACGTGCGGGCGGCTCGCCGGCAGGATCCACATGCCCCCTTCGTGGCGGATCACCTCCTGCGTGATCAGCTGGCGCGAGATCTCGACGCAATGGAGCGGGCTGCCCGCGGTGCGCCCGTGGAGCCACTCGGCGAAGCGCTCGACGTTCGGCGCGTCTCCGAACAGCGAGCGCGCGAGCGCCAGCGTCTCGCCGGGGGCGAGGTTCGACAGCGCGAGCCGCTGGCACTGCTCGCGCAGCACGCTCAGGCCCTTGATCGCCTTGCGGTCACGGCGCGTGCGCTCGGCCACCACCAACATCACCGACTCGTGGCGCACGCGCGCGGACAGCGACACCAGCACCCCGAGGCTGGCGGCGTCGCAGAACTCCACGTTGTCGATCGTGATCACCAGCGGCTTGTGGTGCGAGACCTCCGCCAGCCAGTCGGACAGGTCGCCGCCCGGATCGGTGAGCGGCTCCCCTTGATCCCGGTCGCGCGGCGGCTTCGAGGGCGTCAGCCCCAGCCGCGACTCGACGTCGCGCCCGAGCGCGTTCAGGTGGTGCGCGTAGCGCTTGGCCTTCTCACGCGCGAGGTCGGGCAGCGCATCGAGCAAGCGCAAGGCCAGCGCGCGGCTGGTACCGTGATGGTTCGGGTGCATGCTGGCGTCCGCGCGCAGCACCGTCGCGCCGGTCAGCTGCGCGCGCACGCCGATCTCCTCCAGCAGGCGCGAGCGTCCGGTGCCCGACATCGCCTCGATGCGGATCGCCGAGCCCTTGCCGTTGCAGGCGAGCTTGAGGTGGCTGGTCAGCTCCTCCATCTCCTCGTCGCGCCCCACGAACGGCGGCACGATCAGGAAGCTCTGCGCGAGCCGACGCCGCTCGCCCTCGTCCTCCAGCGGCAGCTGCGCGATCGCGTTCAGGCGCGCGATCACCTCGGCCGCGCTGGCCGGGCGCGCCAGCGGCTCTTGACTGAGCAGGCTGAGCACCAGCTGATCGAGCCCGCGCGGCACCTCCGGCACGCGGCTGGAGGGCGGACGCGGCACCTCCTCCCAGTACACCGGCAGGTCGTCGAGCTTGCTGGCCGGGAACGCGTGCACACCCGTCAGCGCCCAGTAGGCGAGCCCACCCAGCGCGTACAGATCCGCGCGTTGATCCAGCAGGTCGCCGCGCAGCGCCTCGGGCGGCACCAGCGGCGGCGTGCCGATCAGCCAGTTGGTGAAGCCGAAGTCGCTGAGCGCGCCAAAGTCGAGCAGCTTGGCGTGGCCATCGACGTCGATCTTGACGTTGCCCGGGCTGAGATCGCGGTGCAGCAGCCGACGCGCGTGCAGGAGCGAGAGCGACGCCGCGAGGTCGCGCATGTACAGGCAGACGTCGCGCCAAGGCAGCGGCGCGGCCTTGTTGAGGTCGCGCCCGGCGACCAGCTCCATGGTGTAGTAGGGGCCGTCTTCGTCGACGCCGTAGTCGAACACGCGGATGATGCGCGGGTGCTCCAGGCTGGCCAGCACCTGGTACTCGCGCTCGAAGGCGGCGGTGTACAGGGCGCGGCGCGACGAGTTCTTGAGGAACACGCGCTTGAGCGCCACCTCCTGGCCGTTGGAGCGGTCCAGCGCCCGGTACACCACGCCCATACCGCCATGCGCGATCTGAGCCTTCACCTCGTAGCGCTGCGCGGCCCGCTGTGAAGTGCGTTTCAGTGGGGAAATCGAAGGCGGAGACATGGCTACGCGCGCACGGCGCGATGTCTCCAGGATCGCACGATGCGCCCGGCGCTCGCGCCGCTTTCTGCGTGTGCGCCCGCGCCCTGCACTCGCCCATGCGAGCGCCGGCGCAACCACCACGCGGACGCGCTACAGTCGCGCCATGGCTCCCGAGCTGTTGGAGAAGCTCGACAACCTCCCGGTGTCGCCCGGCGTCTACGTCTTCAAGGACAAGGCGGGCGGCGTGCTGTACGTGGGCAAGGCGCGCAGCCTGCGCAGCCGCGTGCGCAGCTATTTTCAGGAGGGCAACAGCGACAGCCGCATGTTCATCAGCCGGCTCGAGAAGGAGCTGGGCGACATCGAGACGGTCGTGGTCGGCACCGAGAAGGAAGCCGCGCTGCTCGAGAACACGCTGATCAAGCAGCACCGCCCCAAGTACAACGTCAAGCTGCGCGACGACAAGGAATACCTGTCGCTGCGGCTCGACGCCAAGGGCGACTGGCCGCGGCTGGAGGTGGTGCGTCGGCCCAAGAACGACGGCGCGCTCTACTTCGGGCCGTATCACTCGGCCACGGCCGGGCGCCAGACGCTGCGGCTCGTCAACCGCCACTTCCAGCTGCGCACCTGCACCGACCAGGACTTTGCGACGCGCACACGCCCGTGCCTGCAGTACCAGATCAAGCGCTGCCTCGGGCCGTGCGTGTTCCAGCTCGACCGCGCGCAGTACGCGCAGCAGGTGGCGGACGTGGCGATGTTCCTCGACGGTCGGCACGACGAGCTGATCCCGATCCTGGAGGGCCGCATGCGCGAGGCCGCGGGCCTGCTCGAGTACGAGCGCGCCGCCGAGCACCGCAACCAGCTGCGCGCGATCGAGCGCGTGCGCGAGGGCAACCGCGTCGCCGTCGCCTCCAACATGGACCAAGACGTGCTCGGCGTGTTCCGGCGCGCGGACCAGGCCGAGGTCGCGGTGCTGCAGATCCGCGCGGGCAAGCTCACCAGCGTGCGCACGTTCGGGCTCAAGGACGTGAGCGTGCCGGACGACGAGCTGTGCACGTCGTTCCTGCTCGAGTACTACGCGCAGGGCAGCTTCGTGCCGCAGGAGGTGCTGCTGCCGCTCGAGATCGAGGCGATGGACGGCATGAGCGAGCTGCTCAGCGAGCAGCGCGGCAAGAGCATGAAGGTGCTCGCTCCCAAGAAGGGCCCGCGCGCCGAGCTGGTGCAGATGGCGCGCGACAACGCGTCGCACGCCTACCGCGAGAAGCTGCGCTCCAAGGAAGACGTCGAGGCGCGCCTCAAGACGCTGCAAGATCGGCTGCGTTTGCCGCGCTTTCCGCGAAGGATCGAGTGCGTCGACGTGTCGCACACCGGCGGCACGGAGACGGTGGCCAGCATCGTGGCGTTGCTCGACGCGCAACCGGACAAGAAGCGCTACAAGAGCTTCCACGTCAAGCGCGTGTCCGGCGGCGATGACTACAGCGCGATGTACGAGGTCCTGTCGCGGCGCTTTCGACGCGGTCGCAACCAGGACAAGGGCTGGGAGTTCCCGGACCTGCTGGTGGTCGACGGTGGGCGCGGTCAGCTGCGCGTCGCCGAGCAGGCGCTCTCGGACCTCGGCGTGACCGACCTGCCGATCGCGGCCCTGGCCAAGGAGAAGCCCAACGTGCTCGGCGAACGCCTGGTCGATCGCGTGTACCTGCCCGGCCAGAAGAACCCGATCGAGCTGCGCGAGAACAACGCCGCGCTCGGCATGCTGGCGCTCGCCCGCGACGAGGCGCACCGCAGCAGCAACGCGCTGCGGCTCAAGCTCAACAAGCGCACGCGCATCAAGAGCCGGCTCGACGAGGTGCCCGGCATCGGCCCCAAGACGCGCAACCGTCTGCTCAAGGCCTTCGGCTCGGTGCGCGCGATCGAGGAGGCCGACGAGGTGGCGCTGCGCTCGGCCGGCGCCACGCAGGCGCAGGCGCTCGCCATCTTCCGCTCCTTCCACGGTCCGGTGTTGGCGAGCGAAGCCACGAACGCGAGCGCGCGCCCGCAGATGGAGCGCGCGGAGCAGCTGGACGAAGGAGAGAGCCCCGAGGAGAGCGCGGAAGACGCCGCGGTCGAGAACGCCTTCGAGGACGACACGCCCGCGCTCGACTCAGAGCCAGCTGAGCTCGATGCATAGGTCGCGCGGCACGGGGTCGTCGGTGCTCAGCTCCAGCGTGGCGTCCTTGGCGACTTCGAAGGTGGTGGTCGAGACGCCGTGCAGGTTGGGGATCTCGAAGCGCGTCTCGCCCACCGCCGCCACCATCGACGCGCGCGGCCAGGCGACCAGCTCGTTGGGGATGCCCGCGGAGAACATCAGCCTTCCGTGCCTCAGCGGCAGCTTCACCGGGCTGCCCTGCTTCACGGTGACGGAGCCCATCACCACGTTGTTCCAGCCGAGCTGACAGCGGCGCGCGCGGCCGGCCTCCTGCGAGCTTGCCTGGGCGGGCGCGATCGCTTGCACACGGTAGTCACGGAACGTGCGCTCCTCCTTCACGCTGCCCAGCTTGGCGAAGGTGTCGCGCAGCGCCGCGTCGCGTCGCACCTGCGTGACCAGCCACACCTTGCCGCTCGCGTGCAGCGCGCTGCGGCCGCCCCAGCTGGGGTCGAACAGCTCGCCGCCGATCGGCGCGGGCACCTCTTCACGCCGCAGCAGCCAGCTGCCCTCGACGAACGCCAGCCGCCGATCCGAGCGATCGATCACGAGGTCGCCCGGCCTCACGCCCGCGACCAGCAAGTCGTGGGCCTCGTCGCGGCCCGCGGGACGCAGCGTGGTGAGCAACGTGAAGGCGAGGTAGCCGCCGGCGAGCGCCGTCAGCACCAGCACGCTGATCGAGAGGTAGAACGCGCGCGAAGACGGCTCGCGCGGTTCCGTCTGCACGCGCAGCGGCCAGCTGAGCAGCAAGCTCGCCGAGGCCATCGCGCCGTCGAGCAGGAAGCTGTCCCAGAGCAGCACGTTGAACATGATGAACAGCAGCAGCGCCGTGGCCGCGAACGGGGCGATGCGCGCGGGTCGCACGAAGAAAGCGCCCACCACGCACGCCAGCACCAGCCCCGCCTGCACGTAGGGCAGTGCACCCAGCGCATCGTGCTCCACGAACCAGGACAGGAAGCCGAAGCGGTCCAGGAACCAGGTGATGTGCGCCGGGCCGTACTCGCGCAGCCAGCGCAGCGTGCCGAACCAGAACAGCTCGGGCGCCCCCACCGCGAACGCGAACAGCAGCGACGCCGCGCTGCCGCCCGCGATCGCGAACAACGGCAAGCTGCCGCGCAGCCCGCGCACGCGCACGAAGTAGAGCAGCACGAACGGCGCCAGCACGATCGCGAAGTGGCGCGTGGCCACCGACAGCCCGAGCAGCAGCGCGCCCAGCCAGAGCGGACCCGCGAAGCTGAACAGCAGCGTGGCGCCGAGCAGACACCACCACCACGACGGCTCCGCGTAGATCACGTTCCACTGCACGCTGGGCGAGAACAGCCAGATCGCCGCGAACGTGAACAGCAGCGCCTGCGCCCAGTCACGCGGGGCCTGCATGCGCGTAGTCGTCCACGCCATGCCGGCGAACAGCGCCACCTCCATGCAGGGCCCGAACAGCCGCAGGTCGAGGCCGAACAGCCGAGGCACGCCGTAGCCTAGCCACATGCCGGGGAGGTACGTGAGAGGCAGCACGCTGCCGTGCTGCATCGCGTAGAGCGAGGCGTAGGGGTTGTGGCCGCTGACGAAGCGATCCTGCGCGCTCTCGACCAGCGCCAGCATGTCGCGCGTACCTGGATCGATCTCCCACACCTCGATACCCAGCACGCGTAAGGCAAAGCCGGCCGCCACCAGCACCCCGAGGCGCGCGAGGAACGGCCCGCGCGTGAGCGAGGCGAGGGCGAGCAGCAGCGCGGCGAGCCCGTACAACCAGGGCTTGGCAGGCGCGAGCACCGGCAGGTGTTGCACGCGCACGTGGGCCGCGAAGTGCAGCAGGAAGCCGAGCGCGAGCAGCGCGCCGAGGCGCTGATAAGCGCGCGGTCCGAGCCCACGACCGACCAGCAGCTCGCCGCCGATCGCCAGCGGCCAGGCCGCGCACAGCGGCAGCAGCAGCTTGATCGTCTCGCCGTCCATCCACGCGGGGCGCTCCGGGGTCCAGCCGATGCGCGGGCCGAGCAGCCAGCCGAGCGCGTAGGCCGCGATCACGCCGCCGAGCGCCAACAGCACGGCGCCGGCTCCACGCATGGCCTTCGAGGCTGGCCTCGACTCCTCGATCGTTGGCCGCGCGAGCCAGAACAGCGCCATGAACAGCGCCAGATAGAGCAGGCGCACGGGGATCGTCTTGTAGAAGGTGCCGCCGACCCACTCGAAGATCACCGTGCAGGGCATCAGCCACAGCGCGACTTCCCCCACCCGCGCTCCCCAACGCGCCCCTACCGCCCTACCCGGCTCTGCCATCGGCTCGGTTGTGGTATCGACCTCCCTCGGACGCAACTTGCGTTGCTCGACCGAGGTCCGCGCACATCGGATCCGATGCTTCGCATGTATCGCTTCGTGCGGCCCGGGTTCGCGACCGTATCTTCCGCAGAGACAGTAGAAGTAAACTGAGCAAGTGGAGCTGCACGCGCACGGCGGGAAGTCGCCCTCGTGGGGTGTAACGAGAGTTGCACTCTACTTCGGCACTTCGAACGCCTATCCTGGTTTACGGGCAGCTCGCCGCGCACGATGAGAATCCACGCCACGCTCATAGCCGTCTTGTTCGCGTGTTTTCTCGGCGCATCCGCTGCACGCGCGGACGCGCCGGTGGACGTGCGAGAAGGCATCGCGAGCACGGGCCTGTGCGGCCTGGTCAACGAGGCGTATCCGACGTGCCCCGAGCGCTGGGCCGTCGCGGCCAACGCCGGCTACGGCTACACCGAGGACGTCGGCAACGTGCCGGGCTCGCACCATCGTTTGATGGGCTCGGTCGGTGCCGGCGTGGTGCCGCTGCGCTGGCTCGCGCTCGCCTTGCGCCTCGACGGCCGCATCGATCTCCACCCGCACGACGATCGCGGCAAGGACATCACCGGCACCGGCGATCCGCGCCTGTTCCTGCGGGGCGGTCATGATCTCAAGCGCGGCGCGTCGGTCGGTGCCGAGGTCGTGCTGTGGGCCCCGGGCAACACGGCACCTTCGTTCGAGCCCAGCGCGATCACGGCCGACTTCAAGGCGCTCGCCGCCTGGCGCCCGAACAAGCCGTTCGCGCTGCTCGGACACGTGGGTTACCGGTTGGACCACAGCGCCAACAGCGCCCCGGATCTGCGCCGCCTGCGCCAGGGTGATCGCCTCGCGCTCGGCCTCAGCGACTACGACGCGGTGCTGGTCGGCATCGGTGGCTCGCTGCGCATGATCGAGAAGACCGAGCTGTTCGCCGAGCTCTCGCTCGACATGCTCACCGGCAGCGGCGCGCCCGACTTGAAGGTGTCGCCCATGCGCGCGACGCTCGGCGCACGCTACTTCCTGATCCCCGGCCTGCAGGGCGAGCTCGCACTGACGGGCGTGTTCAGCAGTCGCCCTGGCTTCGCCCTCGGCGCGCCGCTGGTGCCCGTCGATCCGCGCGTGAGCGTGACGGTGGGCGTGCGCTACGGCCGCCTGCTGCATCCGCCGCCCGCCAAGAAGATCGAAGAGCCGAGCGACGCGCCAGTCACCGAGCCGCAGGTGGAGCAGCCGAAGACCGCCGAGGTGCGCGGCTCGCTGATCGACGACAAGGGCGAGCCCGTGCCGGATGTGCGTGTCGTGCTCACCGTCGCACCCGAGACCACGCTGCGCGAGAGTGTCACCGATGGCGACGGCGTCTACGCGTTCACCGAGGTGCCCATCGGCGACGCCACGGTCGAGGCGACGGCGCCAGGCTTCCAGACCCAGCAGTGGGTCGTGGAGGTTCGCCCGAACCTGACGCCCGCCGCAGCCCGCGCGCTCGTTCGCAAGAGCGATACCGGCACCCTCCGCCTGCTGACGCGCACGTTCAGCAGCGAGCCGCTGTCCGCAACCATCACCGTTCGTGACGGCAGAGGCCGCAAGGCCAACACCGGCAAGGGCGATGAACGCGGGTTGTACGAGATCGATCTCCCACCGGGCCGCTACACCGTTATGATTTCGGCTCCGGGGTATCGCACCCTCCGGCGCGAGGTGTCGATCGAGCGCTATGGGGTGGCGATCTTGAATGTGGACATGCGCGAAGAAAAATGACTCGTCACCAAGCGCGCGCGGAGACTGCTGGCGCGCGGCTGCGAATCTGGGGGAGTTGGCTGGTGGGGCTCGCGCTCTGCGTGTCGCTCTATGGCTGCTCGCGCTGTAATCCAGGCGAGCAAACCAAGGCGATCGCCACGCTGAGCAAGCTGGTGGGCCCAGGCGTGACGCGCGACTTCGCGGCGCACGTGCAGGACTGGCAGAAGGCAGAAGACGGTGCGCGGCTCTCGCTCGGTGACGGCGCGCAGACCGACTCGCAATCCACCGCCGAGCTGCTGTTCGTCAACGGCTCGGGCTTGTCGCTGAAGCCGAACACCATCGTGCGCCTGTTGCCCGATGAAGCCGAGCGCCAGACCGGCTTCGACATCCAGGCGGGCGAGGCGATCCTGCGCACGGGCAGCGGCGGCATCAGGCTGCGCACGCACGTCGGCCTGGCGGAGATCGAGCCGAGCAGCGAAATCGTGCTGCGCCGCGACGGCGACGCGCTGGCCTTTGCGGTGGCGCTCGGCCGCCTGGCGTTCAAGGACCACGACAAAGCCGAGGTGCTCAACGCCGGCGACAGCATGAACGTCGGCATCGGCATGGCGGTGCTCGAGCTCAAGCGCAAGGACCAGGGCGGCGAGAAGGTCGAAGACCAGATCAGCATCGAGGTCGTCAGCGGCGAGGCGCGCGCGGGCAACGGCGCGGGCCGCCCGCTCGCCAAGGGTCTGCACGTGGTCTCCGCCAACACGCGCCTCAAGCTGCCCGAGGGCACCGAGGTGATCGTCAAGCGCGGCCGCGAGCGCGTGCACCTCAAGGGCGCCGGCGAGTTCACGGTCGGCGTCGACGAGGCGATCGCCGCCTCGACGCGCGGCTTGATGATGCTCGAGGCAGTCGAGGTCGACGTCGAGGTGAAGGTGCCCGGCGGCACCATCGTCGCGCGCGGCGGCGAGGGCGGCAGCACGGCCGACATCGTGGTCGGCGCGACCGAGGGCACGCTGCGTGTGCTCAAGGGCAACGTCAGCGCGACGCTCGCGGGGCAGGAGTCAGAGCTCTCCGCGGGCCAGCAGGTCGGCTGGCAGCTCGGCGACATGCCCACCGAGGCCATCGGCAACACCGCGCAGGGCCCGGACTACAAGAACATGTCGGCGCGCGCGGGCGAGTCGTTCGTGGTGCACTCGCCCACGGCGCCGGTCGCCATCGGCTTCGACTTCGCGGGCAAGTGCGACGAAGGTCAGCTCGATCTGGTGAACGGCAAGCAGGCGCAGCGCGGCAAGGGCAGCGCCAACCTGCTCTTCCCCGCCGGCACGCGCGCCTACACGCTGCGCTGCGTGAACGGCGGCCTCGGCAAGATCGTCGGGCGCGGCACGGTGCAGGTGCTGGTCGATCCGGGCACGCGCAAGCTGCCGGCGCGCGCGCCCACCTCCAACGTCGAGGCCGACGGCCGCACCTACAGCATCTACTACCAGAACCAGCTGCCCGAGGTCGTCGCGCGCTGGCCCAACGCGCCCAAGCAGAAGAGCTACAAGCTGGAGCTCGACGGCAAGTCGATCGACCTGAGCGAACCCGAGCACAAGTTCAAGTCGGGCTCGCTCAGCGACGGCAGCCACGCGCTGGTCTTCCAGGCCGAAGGTAGGCGTTCACGTACCACCACGGTCGAGGTGCACTTCGACAACGTCGCGCCCAAGGCAGCGTTGTCAGGCCCGGAAGACAGGGGCTTCGCGGTGGGCGATGCGATCACCGTCGAGGGTGTCGCGTTGCCTACATGGAAGGTTGCGCTGGAGGGTGGGACAATCGAGATGAGTGGCGGCGATCGCTTTTCGGGGCACGTGCAAACCAGTGCCGAGCGCCCGGACATCGCCGTTCGGCTGAGCCACCCACGTCTAGGTACGCACTACTATCTGAGGCGCGCATCCGGATCCCCATGAACGGCGAGCACCTTTCGACGAGCAGCAACTTGATCGGGTCCGTCCTGCTCGGCCGCTATCGCATCGTCCGCGAGCTCGCCAAGGGCGGCATGGGCGTGGTCTATCTCGCGCGTGCCGAGGGCGCGGTCGGCTTCGTGAAGCCGTACGTGATCAAGCTCGTCTTGCCCGAGCACGCGGACAACCAGCGCGTCATCCAGATGGTCGTGCGCGAGGCGAACATCCTGTCGAACCTGCGCCACCCGGGCGTGGTCAGCGTGATCGAGCTCGGCGAGCGCGAGACCGACGGCGCGCTGGTGATGGTGCTGGAGTACGTCCGCGGCTACCACCTCGGGCAGTGGGCCAAGTACGTGCGGCTCAAGCAGCGCAGCATTCCGGTCGAGCTGCTGCTGCAGCTCGCGATCGACGTGCTCGACGCGCTCCACTACGCGCACTCGATGGTGCACCCGGACGGCACGCCGATGCACATCGTGCACCGCGACATCTCGCCGTCGAACATCCTGCTCGACGAGGACGGCCGCGCTCGCCTGCTCGACTTCGGCGTCGCGCGCATGCGCGGCGGCTCGCAGGAGTACCACACGCAGGTGAAGGGCTTCGTCGGCAAGCTGATGTACAGCGCACCGGAGCTGTTCTCCGAGGTCGAGGCCACGGCGCAGAGCGACCTGTATTCGTGCGCGGTGGTGCTCCACGAGATCTTGCTCGGCCGCAACACGTTCCGCGGCGAGACGCAGGCCGCCACGCTCAACCGCGTGCTCAACCACAAGCCCGAGTCGGTGGAGGCACTGCGCGCCGACGTGCCGCATGGGCTCGACGCGGCGCTGCAGAAGGGCCTGGCCAAGGCGCCCAAGGATCGCCACGCCACCGCCAAGGAGTTCGCCTCCGCGCTGCGCTCGCTGCAGAAAGAGTCCGAGAGCGAGCTGCGCGCGCGGCTCGCCACGCTGCTCAAGGAAGACTTCGGCCAGGAGATGGCCGAGATGCTCGGGCTGGAGTCGCTCGCGGATCGCGACGAGGCATGGCGGCGCCTGAGCCACTACCCGCCGACACGCACGAGCAACTACCAGGCCGTGCAGATGATCGACCCGGGGCCGCCGGATCCCAGCACCGATCGGCCGCCGCAGACGGTGCGGCCGCGCGGCACCACGGGCATGCACACGCCGGTGCGCGCGGACACCACCGCGGTGAACGTGCCGCGCAACACGGGGCTCAACCGTCGCGTGCAGGACAGCGTGAAGGTCCTGGCGGTGCCGCCTCCTCCGCCGCCCTCGTCGCTGCGACCGCCGCACGTGACCACCAGCTCTTCGCTCGCGGCGCACACGCCGAGCAACGTGTTCGCGCCGCCGCAGCAGCAGAAGCCGCGCTCGCTGCCGGCCTTTCTCGCGGGCCTGGTGGTCGCGGGCTCGGTGGTCGCGGCCGGCGTGTTTGCGCTGCAGCGTGAGCCCGCCGCGGTGGCCACGCAGCCGCCGCCGCAGATCCGCGTGGTCACCAACACGAACACCGACCCCGAGCCCACGGTGATGCCTCCGACCACGGTGGACAAGGGCGACACGAAGCCCGACCCGACGCCCACGGTGGAGCCCACGGCGCGCCCCGACAACGGCGAGCGCCCCACCCGCCCGAGCAACGGCAAGCCGGACGCGCTGCAGCTCACGCGCGCGCTGCGCCGTCAGCAGGCGCGCATCGAGGACTGCTTCACCAGCTACGCGGTGGAGGTCGAAGGCATCCCGGAGATGCAGCTCGAGTTCGACCTGGCCGCCTCCGGCAAGATCGAAGGCGTGCACGTGGTGCCTTCCGCGCTCGGCAAGACCCCGCTCGGCCGCTGCCTGGAGAAGGTCGGCGCCGCCACGCAGTTCGCGCCGCAGAGCCGCGCCATCAGCTTCGCCATCCCGATCACGGCCAGCCGCTCGCAGCGCTGACGCTGAGTCGAACGTGCCTGGACGTTGGGTCTTCGACCATGCCGGCTACTGGCGCGCTGTGATGAGAGCCGCCCTGCGCTCTCTGTTCTTCGCCCTCTGCTTCACACCGAGTTGCTCGCTCTTCGGCGTTCGGCACGCGGTGTTTCCGTGGCCTACGCTGGCGATCTCCATGCTCTTCACCGAGCTGTGGTTCTTCGCAGGCGTGCTGCCCATCGCCATCGTGTGGTTCGTACTGTTCGTCCGCCGCAGGCCGAGCAAGCTTGGCTTCGCGAGTTACGTCGACTAGCGAGCGCGAGCGCCGCTACGATGCGACCCGGGTGCGCATGTCTTCACCGTCGACCGAGCCGCAGACCGTTGGAACCGTCGTCGTCGATCACGCCGGTTACCGGCGCGCGGTGACGCGCGTGGCGCTGCGGTCACTCCTGCACGCTCTCATCTTTACACCCACCTGCACGACGCTCGACTTCGAGCGCGGCCATGGGTTCGAGCTGCTGGTGCCGGCGCCAGCTGGCTGCGTGTTGTTCTCACGCACGTGGCCGATGGGCGTGGTTCCGATCGTAATCACCTGGGTCGTGCTCTTCAGCCGCCGCAAGCCGAGCACGCTCGCCTTCACTTCGGTCATCACCGACCAGCGCGTAGCGATCGAAGTCAAGCCGCGCTGAGGCTGATCGGCTCGACCGACTTCACGCTCAGCGCGCGGCGCAAGAGCTCGACGGCGCGCTTCTGCAGCTGGCAGACGCGGCTCTCGGTGACGCCCATGCGGTCGCCGATCTCGCGCAGCGGCAGGCCCTCGAACAGCGAGAGCTCGATTGCCGTGCGCTGGCGCTCCGGCAGGCTCGCGATCGCGCGGTGCAGGCGGCGCTGCAGCGCCTTCTCGTCCGCCACCTCGTCGGCCGGCGGCACGTAGTGGTCGTGGAGGCGCGCCGACAGCGGCTCGCTCTCGCCGACGCTGATGTCGATCGAGATCAGGCGGCGCGCGGACAGCTCACGCGCGCGCTCGCGCTTCTCCTGCTCCTCTTCGCTCGGCGGCGGCGCCATCGAGTCGGAGGCCCCCAGCTTATCGTGCGACGCGTAGAGCCGCTGCTCGTCGCGCGTGCGCACGTCGAGCCGGCGGATGGCGTCGATCATGCGCTGGCGAATGCGCGTGCCGACCCAGGTGCGCTCCTCGATGCCGAAGCCCTCGTAGCTGCGCAGCGCCTCGAGCACAGCGATGCGACCCTCGGCGGCGAGGTCCTCCTGGTCGAGCGCCTGGCCGAAGCGCGCGGCTGGCGTCAGGCGACGCGCGACCGCTTGAACGAGCGGCTCGTAGCGGCGCAATGCCGCGCGAGCGTCTTCGTTCTGCCAGCTCAACCGATCCTGCACCGCACTCATGGGTCAAATCCCTCCGCACCCATGCCGTATTGCGAGCGGCGTGCCAGCAAGGGGAAGACGAGATCACGCGGCTAAATTGGGGACAAACGGCCGCTGACACCTCGCTTCGTCAAAGCGTTGGCGGGGCAGCGACGAATCCGCACCGGCGCGCGTGGACTACACGCGCTTGCTTCAGCGCATGCAAGCTATCGTGCGCTTCTCGCTGATCACGAAGTCCACCGGCGCGTCGTGCGCGGCATTGGGGACCTCGACCAACATCGACAGATCGAAGCACAGGCCGATGCGCACCGCGTTGGTGCAGCGCGGCAACAAGCGGTCGTAGAAGCCCTGGCCGAAGCCGAGTCGATGGCCGCGCTGATCGAACGCAAGACCTGGCACCAGCACCACGTCGACCTCCGCTGGATCGAGCACGGGGGATGTGGGCAGCGGCTCCTGGATCACGAAGCCACCCTCCTCCAGCACGTCGCCCTCGCGATAGACGTGCAGCGCGAGGGCGCGCGTCTCCTGCAAGGTGCGCGGAAGCGCCACCGTCTTGCCCTGCGCCCACGCGCGCTCCACCGCGCCTCGTGGGTCGATCTCGAAGCGTAAGGCCGAATACGCCAAGACCGTGCGCGCGGCCGTGAACGCGGGGTGCGCCGCCAGCAGCTCCACCATCCTGGCTGCGTACAGGGCGCGGGTGTCGGCCACCAGCGTTCGCCGGAGTGCGGCGACGCGCTTGCGCAGCTCTTCTTTGGCAGCGGCGCGGAACGCCTCCAGCTGCTCGGGGCTCACACCGTCGGGAAGGGAATCACTCACGCATCGGATGTAGCCAAGTCCGCGGCCAGGCGCCGGTCGATGCGTGCGATCGCGTTCACGATCGCGCGCCTCGTGGTGTCCTCGACCGCGCGAACCCGGTTGCTGCTGGTGAGCCACTCGTCGGCCAGCCCCAGCGCCACCATCGCGAGCAACTGCGCGGGGGTCGCGCGCTGTGCCGCCTTCGGTCCCAGCGCGGCCACGCGCTCGTTCACGATCTCGGCGAGCTTGCGCAGGTGCTCTTCGTCCGGCTCGCCCTTGATATCGACGTTCATGCGGTAGGAAGCGCCGGCGATGTCGAGTGAGATGGTCTTCTTCACGCGGTTCTCCTGTCTGGACCCTACGGAGCGCGCTCGGAAACCGTCAAATTTCTCGAAAAGCGTGGGTGAAGCGTACGTCTGCCAGCGCTGCGTTCGCTACATCGTATCCACAAAAACACAGTCATTCTCGCGATGAAAGCCGCAAACGGCCCATGGTACGCTCGCTGACGCATGCGCAAGGTCAACTGCGAAGCGTGCGGGGCCGCCTACGACGTAGACCCGCGGCGCATTCCGCCGAATGGAATGAAGATGCGCTGCCCGGCATGCGGCGCATCGGTGCACGTGATGCCCCTCGGCGCGGAGGGTGCCCCCGCGGCGCGCTCACCGCTGGCGGATCTCGATCTGGATCTGCCCGCACCCAAGCTGCCCAAGACCGCGCCCGCGATCCCGGCCAGCTTGCCGCCGGTGAAGATCCCGCCCCGGGTCGCGGCCAAGCTGCCCGACCTGGAGCTCAGCGATCTGCCCGCGGTGAAGGCCAAGCCCGCCGCCCGGCCCGCGCTCTCCATGAGCGCCGCGGATGATCTGAGCGACCTGCCCGCCCCCAAGATCCCCAAGCCGCTCGCGCCCAAGCCCGAGCCCAAGCTGTCCGCGCCGCTGACGCCCAAGTTCGAGCCGATGCCGGACGACGAGCTGGAGGCGGACATCGGCCTGCCCGCGCTCAAGGGCAGCGAGCCGCGCAAGGATCTGCTCAAGCCGAGCGAGCCGTCGTTCGGCGGACCGGCGCTGAAGAAGACCGCGCCCGCGGTGCTGCGTCCGGTGACGCCCAAGCCGCCATCGTCGTCCACGCTCGACATCGAGCTCGATCTGCCTGGCTTGCCGCCGCCCAAGGACGTGCCGGCCAAGAAGCCGATCGCTCCCACGTTCGATGGCAAGACCGGCACCAAGCCGCTCTCGCCCGAGCTCGCCAAGAAGTCGGAGCCCAAGCCGAGCTTCGAAGAAAAGCCCGGCAGCGGCAGCTTCGATCTCGACCTGCCGATGACGCCGGTGGCCACGCCCAAGAAGAGCTTCGCCAAGCCGAGCGCCGCCAAGCTGGAGCCGGTGCAGAAGCCCGCGCCGCAGCCGAGCACAGGCTCGCTGCCCAAGGACAGCCTAGCGATCGACTCGGCGCCGTTCTTCGCCAACACCGCGTCGCTCGGCACGTTCGGTGCGCTCGATGACCTGGGCGAGAAGCCGGAGCTGTCCGATCTGCCCGCGCCGAGTGATCTGCCCGCGCTCAAGAAGCCGGCGGCCCGCACCTCGCTCGGGCTCGGCGGCTCGCTGCCCAAGGACTCGCTCGACCTGCCCAGCGGCTTCGCCCAGCCCAACGCCGTGCTGCCCGTGATCTCCGGCCTGCAGTCGTTGAACGGGCTGAGCCCCGTCGCGCAGCAGGAGCCCGAGATCGATCTGCCCGCGCCGAGTGATCTGCCGGCGCTGAAGCGGCCCGGCGCCACGCCGTCGCTGCCCGAGCTCGACCTGCCCGCGCCGCGCGACTTGCCGGCCGTGAAGTCGACGCCCTCGCTGTCCGATCTCGACCTGCCCGCGCCGCGCGATCTGCCCGCCGTGAAGAAGCCCGCCGCGGCGCTCAAGACCGGCAGCTTCGAGGTGCAGCCGCTGACGCCGGCCGCGCTCAAGCCGGGTGCGCTCGCGCTCGATCTGCCGCCGCTGAGCGGCAACCGCGCCACCAAGGCGGAGCTGGAGCTGGGCGACTTCGATCACGCGCTCGACGCACTCGAGAGCAGAGGTGGCGGCTCGTTCGCGGCGCTCGATCTCGACCTGCCGAACCCGACGCCACGCGGCGCGGACACGAGCGGTAGCTTCGGCGCGCTGGAGCCGATCGCCCTGCCCAGCGCGGGTGCGAGCAACACCAACCAGCTGCCGCTCTCGACGCTGGAGCTGGCGCCGCACGAGCTGCTGATGGGCGCCGACATCGGTCCCGCGCCCAAGAGCTCGTTGCCTGCGCTGAGCTCGCTCGCGCCGATGGGACATGCGCCGGGCAGCTCGCTCGCGCCGCTGGGTCGTGCACCGGGCAGCTCGCTCGCACCGCTCTCCGACGTCGGTGGCGAGGCGTTCGGTGAGCTCGACCTCGGCGTCGGCCAGGGCTCGGTCGGACTGCCGATCGACAACATCCCGTCGCGTCGCGCGGCTGCACCCACGCCCGCACAGCAGCAGCAGCAGATCGAGGACGCGGAGCTGCTCGGGGAAGAGCCGCCGCAAAAGAAGAAAGCGCCCGGCGTCGCCAGCTCGCTTCCGGGCTGGGCGATCCCGGTCGGCCTGGTGGCTGCGATCGGGCTCGGTGGCACGGCGCTCGGCATGTTCACGCAGCACGGCTGGTTCGGCGTCTATCTCGTCGAGCAGATGCTGCCGGCCGCGGGCGATGCCGCGCGCGTGAAGGAAGAGATCGACCACGCCGAGCGCCAGGCCAAGACCGACGCCTACGTCGATGCACGGCGCGCGCTGGTCACGCTCAGCGATGCGCGCAACGAGGCCGGCCTCAACCGCGAGCTGCTCGCGCGCAGCTTGCTGCACGAGTCGCTCTACCAGCTGCGCTTCGGCGAAGACGGCCAGAGCGCGCAGCGCGCGGCCGCGATCCTGGCGCGAGTGCTGGAGCGCGGCACCGACGTGCCGGGCCTCACGCTCGCACGCGCCGCCGACGCCGCGCGCCGCAACGACCTCCCGGGGGCCAAGGCGCTGCTCGCCGAAGTCGCACCCGAAGGCGATCGCTTCCGCGGCCTGGTGGCGGGTGAGATCGCGCTGCTGGAGAAGCAGTGGGATCAAGCGGTGCAACAGTTCTCCCTGGCGGCCAAGGCGGGCGAGATCGCGCGCGGCCAGTGGGGCATCGCGCGGGCTTACCTCGCGCAGGGCAAAGCCAGCGAGACCGAGCAGGCCGCCAAGGCCGTGCTCGCCGCCAGTCCGCTGCACTCGCCCGCGCAGGCGCAGCTGGCGGAGGCCGCGCTGCTGCGTGGCAACGTCGACGAAGCGCTCTCGCATGCGCGCATCGCGGCCGGTCGCACCGCGATCGACGGCGCCAAGGCACGCCCCTCCAAGGCCGAGCGCGCGCGCGCCTTCTCGCTGGAGGGACGCGCCGAGGAGAAGCGTGACCATCCGCGCGAGGCGCAGGCCAGCTACGAGCTCGCGCTGGCCGCCGACCCAATGAGCGTGCCCGACCTGCTCGGCTCCGCGCGCATGGCGATGCGGCTCGGTCGTCCGCAGGAGGCGCTGTCGCGCTTCGACTCCGCGCTCAACGCCAAGCCCAGCGATCAGCCCGGCCTCGACGGCAAGGTGCCCGCGCTCGAAGCCGGCGTCGGTGCGATCGAGGCGATGCTCGCGCTCGGGCGCGCCGAGGAAGCCGTGCCGCGTGCGAACGTGCTGCTCGCGAAGGCGCCGCAGGACGCCGAGGTGCAGCTCTGGCATGGCCACGTGATGGAGGCACTGGAGCGCTGGGAGGACGCCGAGGGCGACTTCCGCGGCGTGATCGAGAAGTCGCCCAAGGTGTTCGACGGCTACGTCGCGCTCTCGCAGCTGCTGTTCAAGCGCAGTCGCCCCGAGGAAGCCGCGCGCGTGCTCAGCCAGGCCACCAGCAAGGTGAAGGACAGCGCGGAGGTGCGGCGCATGCTCGGCAACTCCGAGCTCACGCGCATCCACCTGCCGGAGGCGATCAAGCAGTTCGAGGCGGCGCTCAAGTTCGACGCCAAGGATCCGGGCGCGCTCTACGGCCTGGTGATCGCGCAGCGCAAGAGCGCGCAGCTCGACGCCGCCGACGCGACGCTCGATCGCCTGCAGGCAGCCGACCCGTTGTTCCCGGGGCTGTCGCTGGAGCGGGGTCAGCTGATGGAGACGCGCGGCAAGTACGAAGAGGCCGCCGAGCTCTATCGCAAGGCGCTCGCCACGCGCCCGAACGACAGCGACCTCAAGCTGCGGCTCGGCGCGGCGCTGGTGACCGCGGGCAAGATCGACGAGGCCGAGGGCGTGATCGAGCAGGTGCTCAAGGAGCGCCCCGCGTCCGCCGAGGCCGAGCACTACCTCGGGCGCGTGTTGTTCGCGCGCAAGGAGACCGCGCTCGCGGTGCAGCGCTTCGAGCGCTCCGTGAACTTCGACATGCGCGTGGCCGAGTACCACATGTACCTGGCCTGGGCGCTGCTCGAGCAGGGCGACTACGGCAGCGCGATGGAGAGCGTGCAGCGCGCGATCAAGCTCGACCCGAACCTCGGCGACGCGCGCTGGATCCTCGGCCGCATCCAGCTGCGCACCGGCGCGGTGAAGGACGCGCTGGTGAACCTACAGGCGGCGCTGCGGCTCAAGCCGGGCCGCGTGGAGGCGCTGGCGAACATCGGCGACGCGCACGACGAGCTGCGCGATCTGTCCGATGCGATCAAGAGCTACCAGGAAGCCGTCAAGCGCGCGCCCGACAACGCCGAGTGGTGGTATCGCCTGGGCCAGCTGCAGCTCGACAAGGGCCAGCGCGAGCCGGCACGGGCCTCGCTGGCGGAGGCGGTGCTGCGCGGCGACAAGCTGACCGACCCACGCCCGAGCTGGCTCGCCGAAGCACACCGCGCCTACGGCGACGTGCTGCGCGAGAGTAAGCGCAACAACGAGGCGACCGAGCACTACAAGCTGTTCCTGGAGATGGCGCCGCTCGGCCACCCGGACCGAAACGAGATCGAGCAGCTCGTCTACCAGCTACGGCACTAGCCGTCGCACCACGCCCGTCACGAGCGCGGCCAGGCGCGCGGCCGAGGCGCGTGCGATGCGCTCGACGTCGGCGTGGTTCAGGCGCTCGCTGGTGAGGCCGGCGCCGGGGTTGGTCACGCACGAGATGCCGAGCACGCGCGCGTTCATGTGTCGCGCCGCGATCACCTCCTGCACCGTGCTCATGCCGACCACGCTCGCCCCGAGCAGCGCGAGCATGCGCACCTCGGCGGGCGTCTCGTAGCTCGGCCCGAGCACCCCCGCGTAGACGCCGCGCTCCAGCGTGAAGCCTTGCTCCCTGGCGACCTCGCTCGCGAGCTCGATCAGGTCCGGGTCGTAGGCGGCGGACATGTCCGAGAAGCGCGGGCCCAGCGTGTTGTCGTTGGGGCCCACCAGACAGTTCTGCCCGGTTAGGTTGAGGTGGTCGGTGATCGCCAGCAGCGTGCCCGCGGCCAGGTCCGTGCGCAGTCCGCCGGTCGCGTTGGTCACGATCAGGGTGTCGGCGCCGAGCTTCAGCATCACGCGCACGCCCAGCACCACCTGCGCGAGCGAGTGTCCCTCGTAGGGATGCACCCTGCCCTGCATGGCGATCACGTCGACCCCGTCCAGGGAGCCCGCGACCAGGCGCCCGGCGTGGCCCAACACATTCGTGTCCGGCATGCCTGGAATCCCGGAAAAACCAAGCGCCTCGGGCTGCTCGAAGACGTCGGCCAGGCCACCGAGTCCCGAGCCGAGCACCAGAGCCACGCGCGGCTTGCGCCGGATCCGAGCACGTACGAACGCCACTGCTTCTTCGACTTGAGCCATGTGTTCCCGAGCTGATGGGATGGCGCCCGCGAAGTCAACTCGGCGCCTCGCCGAAACTCGAGCAGTGCACGTCGGCTTGCACGTAAGATCGGAAGAGATCCACCTTGTAGGAACCACCCGCACAGGAGGAAGGCGATGGCGCTCGAGCGTTCGTGGCGGCTGCTTCCCTCGGAGAACATCATCTGGCAGGGCGCTCCGGTCGCAGGCGCCGGTCGCGATGCGCTCTGGCGCGTGGGTCCCCTGCTGGTCACCGCGCTGACGATGATCGCCGGGCTGTTCAGCGCGCTGCTCCACGTCGCCGCGCTACCCGGCAGCAAGCAGACGCTGCTGGTGGCCTGCTACCTCGGCGTGCTCGCGAGCAGCTTCTGGCTCGCGCCGCACTGGCTGCACGATCGCTGCGAGTACCTGATCACCGACAAGCGCGTGCTCTGGCGGCGCGGCTCGCTCACGCGCTGGATCGATCGCAGCGGGCTCAGCTACGCGCGCGTCACCTGGAACGGCAAGACGCCCGGCGTCGGCCACCTGGAGCTGGTGCGCGCGACGCCGTTCGGTCCGCTGTCGCGCAAGCAGAGGTTGGTGCTGCACAACCTGCGTGGACCGGACCGCGTGCTCGCGATCGTGCGCGGCGTGGAGGCGACGCAGGCGCTCGGCGACTCCGACCTGTCGCTGGCCGACCGGCTCGATCACGACGAGCAGGTGCTGTGGGGTGGCAGTCCGCAGGGCATGCTGCTCGGCTGGCGCGACTTGCTCACCGGCGCGCTCGGCGCCGCGGTGTTCGCGCTGGG
>JBEVNG010000261.1:0-32548 GCA_040508235.1 Polyangiales bacterium
AGAAGATCATCGACATCGCGATCGCGGCGGCCGACAAGATGCTGGAGCAGGCCAGCAAGGACGGCATCCGCGACGTGGTGTACTTCTTCTATCCGCACGTGCCCAACGGCACGCTGCTCGGTGGACCGAACCCGAACGCGATGCTCGACCACGCGCTGCCGCAGGTGAAGAAGTTCTGCGACGGTGTGGAGGCCAAGACCAACGGCAAGACGCGCTGCACGTTCATCGACATGGTCCCGGTTTTCGAGGGCCACGACGACTGGTTCTTCCCGGGCGACATCCACGAGACCACGCCCGGCTCGCAGGCGATGACCAAGGAGATCTGGCGCGTGATGAAGGACAAGTGCATCGCGCAGCCGTCGGGCGCGGGCTGCTGCGAGGAGTGACTCACCACCTGCGCCGGCTCGCCCAGATCTCGTCGTAGAGATCGGCGAGCAGCGAGCGCAGGGACGCGGTGATGCGCAGCGCGGCGCTGTAGCGCTCGTCGTAAGGCGGCGCGACGCGCGTATCGAGCCGGACCACGCCATCGAGCGCCTGCGCGGCCTGGCGCACCTCGGCGGCGAGCTCGGCGCTGTCGATCTTGGTCTCCAGCAGCGCGCTGCGCAGCTTGGGCGCGGGCAGTTTGCCGTCGTACAGCTTGTCGAGCGCGTCCAGCAGCAGGTTGACGGCCTTCTCGTCGTCCTCGGTCATCGCTGGCTACGATGGCAAAAAGCGGCGGAATCTCAACTCAACGCGCGCGGCTGCGGCCGGGGCTCTGGCCCGTCCAGCGCTGAAACGCGCGCTGAAAGCCGCTCATGCTCTGAAAGCCCGTCTCGCTGGCGACGGCCTTGAGCGGCAGCTCGGGGCGCTCGATCAGCGACATGGCGCGCTCGCGCTGCACCCCGTCGACGACATCGCTGTAGGAGACGTCTTCTTCCGTCATGCGCCGGCGCAGCGAGCGTGTGCTCATGCCCATCAGCTGCGCAGCGTCGACGATGGTCAGCACGCGCGGCAACGCGCCGCGTACGTGATCCGCGAGCTGCTCGCGCAGCGTGAGCTGGTTGCGCGCGCGCTGGCTGAGCTGATCGGTGTGCGCGCGCAGCATGCTGTGCAGCGGCTGGTTGTACGCCCCTTCACGCTGCTCCAGTGCAGCGCTCGCGAACTCGATGCTGGTGCGCGGCTGATCGAAGCGCAGCCTGGCGCCGAACACGCGCTCGTACTCGGCGCCGTGCGCGGGGCGCGCGTATCCCACGTTGATCCTGCGCAGCGCGCGCTCCTGGCCGAGGAAGCGAAAGCCGCGCAGCAGGCTGACCAGCGAGAGCTCGGTGACGACATGCAGCCCGACTTCGCTCGCGGACAACAGGTCGAAGCCGAGCGAGCTGCGCGAACCTCCCTGCACGAACGAGAGCTGCGCCCGGTTGGCGAACAGGAACTGCAGCTGCACGATGGCGTCGAGCGCGGTGCGCAGCGACGGCGCGCTCGCGACAAGCGAGGGGCCGAGGTCGAACTGCATCATCGGTGAGCGCTCGCCCCAGTGCAGCCCGAAGGCCGGGTCGCCCGACATCGCGACCGCCTCGACGAGCACCGCATCGACGCGCTCGAGTGGGAGCCACTCGCTGGTGGCGTAGAGCCAGCCGGCATCGATGCGCGCGCGCCGCTGAAAGGTTGCGAGATCGAGCTCCATCGCGGTGAGCGCTTCGCATACGCCGCGCACGTACGTGGAGGAGAGCACCACCTCGGTGGCGGGTGGAGTGGCGAGGTGAGGGGTCATCGACGCACTCCAATGGCCGCCATGGCGCTCCCGGAAGCGGATACGGAGGCGAGATGCTTCGCTCTTGCTTCCACTGGACCCGGCACAGCTTCCTCGATGACATCGCCGAAGTCACGGGTCAAAGCCCAAGTCTCGTCGGTGTGATGCCGAAGGCGCGCCATGCGGTGTGAAAGGCTACCTCTCGCCGGTCTCGCGCTGCTCGCCGGGTGCGCGGATGACGCGACTCGTCTCGACTGGTCGCCCGGAGATTACCCAGCCGATCGCCATGCGCAGACCTACCTCGAGCTGACGGACCTGCCCGGGCAGGGCGGACGAACGCGCGGCTACAAGGTGCACGTCCCGCCGAGCTACGACGCGAGCACGCCGACGCCGGTCGTCTATGCGATCCACGGCTACACGCAGAACGCGGTCGGCTTCGCGGTCGACGGCAGCGACTTGGTACGCGTGAGCGACGCCGAGGGCTTCGTCCTGGTGATGCCCAACGGCATCCAGGGCGAGGATGTGCTCGGGGGCAGCTGGAACGCGGGCAGCTGCTGCGGCGTCGCAGGCGAGCAGCACATCGACGACGTCGGCTTCTTGCGCGCGGTGCATCGGGAGATCCGCAAGCACTTGAACGTCGACCGCGGGCGGGTCTACGCGACCGGCTTCTCGAACGGCGGCTTCCTGTCGAACCGGCTGGCCTGCGAGGCGTCCGACCTGTTCGTCGCGATCGCGCCGCTGGCCGGAGCGATCGGCATCCCGGGCCTCACGCCCTTCAGCATGGTCGCCGCGCCGGACTTCCGTGAGTGCGAGCCGGAGGAGCCGGTGTCGGTGCTGCTGATGCACGGCACGTCGGACCCGCTGGTGCGGTTCGCGAACGTGCAGCCGACGTTCGAGCACTGGGCGAAGGTCGACGGCTGCGGCACTACCACGGTGCCCGCCGAGCAGCCGCGCAGCGGAGGCGACACCACGTGCGTCACGTACCAGGGCTGCCCCACCGGCATCGAGGTCACGTCGTGCCACGTGCAGGCGGGGGGCCATTGCTTCTTCGGCGACCCGCAGTGCGGCACCGGCGCGGGCGATCTCGGCACTGCGATCGTGGGCAAGAACAGCGACACCCTGAACGCGACCCGCGACGCCTGGGCGTTCCTGTCGCGCTTCCGTCGCGGAGATTGAGGAAGACATCATGCACAGGCGCCTCGTCGCAACGTGGATCGCGCTCGGCCTCGCCGCTTGTGGCGAGGGGCCTGCTCCAGATCCCGTGGAACCTGGGGAGGAAGACGGCACGGTCGCGCCCGGCAGGCTCGACGCCACGGTGAGGCAGGACGCCGCCGCGCGCGACGCCGCGGTGCCAGGACGTGATGCCGCGCCGAGCCCAGGGCGTGACGCCGCGCTCCCCGCGGACTCCGGCCGGGCCGCGTTCGATGCGTCCTCTCCCGTCACCGACAACAAGGCCTGGACGGCCCCCGCGCCGCGCGCGTCGTGCCGTGAAGGCGATCGCAAGGATGATGCGCTGAGCGGCCTGAACGGCGACTTCCGGTGCAACCTCGACGTCATTGGACAGGTGCCGGCGCCGCACTTCCTCTCGCTCGCCTGGCACGACGACTGCGCGTACGTGAACGGACCGGACGGCACGACCGTGATCCGTGTGGCGGAAGACGGCACGCCAACCGTCACCACCACGCTGACGACGCTCGGCTTCCGCAGCAACTGGGAGAGCATGAAGGCGAGCCCCGTTAGCGGGCTGCTGGTCGGCTACGAGTCGAACGGCTCGACGCTGGCGGTCTACGACGTCGCCCGAGATTGCGCGCAGCCCACGCTGGTGAGCTCGATCCAGCTCGGTCCGCTGGGCAGCCTCGGGCACGCGGGCAGCTTCTCGCCGGACGGTACGCTGTACTACGCGTCGTCGTTCTTCACCGGTTCCGTCTACGCGGTCGACCTTGCCGTGCCGGAGCGGCCGGTGGTGGTCTCGGAGACGTTCGAGCGCGGCTCGCACGACCTGTTCATCGGGCAGAACGGCACGCGCGGCTACTTCGCCTATTCGCGCATCGAGGCGTACCTCGAGGGCGGCATCGTCGCGATCATGGATCTGAGCGACATTCAGGCACGTAAGCCTGGCGCGACCGGCACGCTGATCCACGAGTTCGTGTGGAAGGACGGCGCCGCCACGCAGTATCCGATCGCGGTGCGGTACGGTGGTCGCGACCACTTGATCATCACCGACGAGCTCGGTTCGGGGAACTGCAACGATCCCGAGAAGCCGCAGTGGGGGTATGCGCACGTGTTCGATATCGCGAACGAGCGCGCTCCGTCGCTGGTCTCCATCGTCAAGACAGAGGCCCAACACCCGGGACACTGCGAGCAGGCCGGACAGGCGAACGGCGGCACCGGCGGCTTCGGGCTCGGCACCCACTACTGCAATGTCGATCGTCTGGAGCAGCCGCGTGTGCTCGCGTGCGGCAACTGGGACGCAGGCCTGCGCGTGTACGACATCCGCGATCCACGGCGCCCACGTGAGCTCGCCTACTTCGACACGCCCACCGCCAACATGCCGGGCCTCGCGCGCATCCAGATCGAGCGCAAGCAGCTCTGGATCGCGGTCACGCCCGGCACGTTCTACGTGTTGAACATTGCACCCGACTCGGAGCTCGCGACCATCCTCGGCCAGGACTGACCAGCCACGCAAATCGCCGCGCTCCGGAAAAAAAGAGCCAAGGATCTCGGAAGCAACGTTCCTGCACTCGTCATGACGACGATCGCGAAGCTGCTCAAGGTCCTCCCCGCGGTGGGTCTGCTGGGATGTGTCTCGGACTTCTCGCCCGATCCGTACAAGCCGAACCCGTACCAGGTCACGCCGACCGACGGGGGAGCCGGCACGGACGCTGGCGGACGGCGCGACGCGAGCACGGTGAACGACGCCCGGACCACCACGCCGAGCAACGACTCGTCCACGCCTCCCGACGACCCGGACATCGATCCGCCAGTCGGCGAGCCGGACTCGGGAGGGCCGTCGACCGATCCGCCCGCGAGTGCCTGCGACCTGACGGGCCGCTGGATCATGACGGAGCGTGCGCTCAGCAGCGCGTACGGCGCGCGTCAGATCAACCTGCTCTGGCACTACCTCGAGCTGACGCAGCAGGGGGACGTCGTCACGATGAAGAAGTCGCTGCTCTGTGGTGGTTCGACGCAGGGAGAGCCGGGCGGCTTCCCGGTCATGATGGACGACAGCCAGGCGTGGCCGGCTTACCAGGAGAAGACCAACTACAACGGTCGCAAGGGAAGCTCGAAGGAGAGCGGCGGCGGCTGTGACGTGACGTTCGAGGAGTCGGTGCTCGTGCGCGGCGCCACGCCGGGTGCGTTCACCAGCATGAGCACGGCGCTGCCCATGCAAGAGGCGAGCGGCAACACGCCGGGCTGGGAAGACTGGGACGCGGACGGCAAGCAAGGCGTCACCATGAACGTAAGCGGCTCGGCGTCGGGCAAGGTCTTCACGTCGTTCCGCACCTTCTCGAACTACTCGGGCAGCGTCGATGCCAACCCGGCCACCATGCGGCTCAGCTACGACTGGGTGCAAGACCGCATCGTGCACGCGACGGATCCCGGCGATCCGATCACCCGCTCGCTGCTCGCCTCGCCCGCCGAGCGTGCACCCGACGAAGCGAAGAACTTCGTCGAGCTAGCGCGCCTCGCCGCGGATCAGGCGGCCGGCAACGACGACGCGATCTGCGAGGCGATCCGGACGCTCGCGCCCACCCTCAACGCGAACGCGAACAAGATCTGATCCATGCGCCAACTCCATGCAGTTCTCGTGGCGCTGCTGGTGATCACCAGCGCGCAGGTGGCGCACGCATCTCCGCTGCTCGAGCTCACTGGCGGCTTCGGGGGCATGGGAGGTCTGCAGGCCCGTCATACAGGCGCCTCGGCGGCCTCGTCCTACTTCAACCCCGCGCTGCTGACTTCCGCGCGCACGGGCCTGAACGTGGGCTTCCTGGTCCTCAACACGAACATCGGCGTGCGCGTGGCGGCGCGCAATCCCGAGAACGTGGTGCCGGCGGGCATCGACAACGCGTTCCACGAGGACGGCTCCGCAATCGACACCAAGCCGGTCGCGACGGACTTGCTGCAGAACGGTCGCGCTGCGGACGCGAACAACGCCTACCTGCCGCCTCGCCCGCGGCAGCACGGCGGCAGCGGCGATCAGACCCTCACGTATGGCTCCGTCGGTCTGGTGCTGAAGCTATTCAAGGAGCGCCTCGCGCTGGGCATCTACGGTCTGATCCCGCTCAAGAACTTCACGACGATGAGCAGCTTCTACGTCGATGAGCGCGAGCAGTACATGACCAACAGCCTGCACCCGGAGATGTACGGTGACCGGCTGACGGCGATCTCGTTCGCCTTCGCGGCGGGCATTCGCCTGACGGACACGCTCTCGATCGGCGGTGGCGCGACGCTGGGGCTGTACGCCTACGCGGGCGCGCCGGTGTACGTGGCGGACGCGGGCAAGCTGACCGACCTCGACCTCAACATCAACGTGAGGGCGAAGATCTCGCTGACGCCGCACCTGGGCATCGCCTGGAATCCCGGCAAGCGCTGGCACCTGAGCGGCACCGTGCACGCGCCGCAGAAGCTGGACGTGGAGTCCGACTTCAAGTTCCTGCTCGGCGGCAACGAGCAAGGCTCGGGCATCTCGTTCACCTACTTCTACCAGCCATGGCAAGCGAGCGCGGGCCTGGGTTACGACTTCTACGTCGATGGCGATCAGACCTGGAGTGTCAGCGGACTCGCGCATTACCAGCGCTGGTCGACGTACATCGATCGCCAGTCGGTGCGACCCGGCGGCGCGTACGAGTGGTTCGACACGCTCAGCGGCAGTGCCGGTCTGCGCGTGAAGAGCGGCCCGATCTCGCTCGGCGTCGATGGACAATACAAGCCCTCGCCGGTGCCTCAGCAGACCGGGCGCAGCAACTACGTCGACAATGACCGCATCGGCGGCACGCTCTCCGCGCAGTACGACTTCCAGATCGCCGAGATCGACATGGCGCTCGGCCTCCAGCTGCAGCTCTACCGGTTGCTGGAGCGGAGCGTGAAGAAGATCCCGCCGCCGGTGGGCGCGGATGGCGTGGTCCGTACCCCGCAGCTGGTCGTCGACGAGCTCCCGGACGACGCGAGGGTCGGCCGGAATCCCGCGCCAGGACGGGAAGGTCTGCAGACCAATAACCCGGGCTGGCCCGGATACTCCAGCCGAGGCTGGGTGAGCTCGGGCGGAATCTATCTCTCGGTGTTCCTGTGAGGATCGCGCTCGCCTGCGTGGTGTTGCTCGGCTGCAAGTACGGAGGCTCCGATGAGGACCCACGCTTGGGGCTGGAGCCGGTGGACGACACGATGGTCGTCACGCTCGACGCCGCGAGTCCGGTGCCCGAACCTTCGCGATCGAGCCCCTCCACCACGGCCTCGGACGCGGGCGCTCCGCGCTTGGATTCGAGCAGGCCAATCCCATCGGTTGCGAGTGCATGCGAGCCCGCGAAGTCCGCGGCAGTCTGCGATCCGGTGCGGAATACGGGCTGTCCGCCGATTCCCCTGATGCAGTGTGATGCGGACACGATGGCAGCCGAGCCGACGGGACGATGCTCCATCTTCACGCCGACTCCGATTGTGCCGTGCTCCTCCACGACGACCGCGAGCAGCACCGCATGCCTGCCCAACAACACGTGCGTGAAGGATATCTGCCGCCAGCTCTGCTACTGCGATCAGGATTGCCCGCAAGGGCAGACGTGCAGTGAAGCGGCGGGCGCGTTCAAGCTCTGTCGTTGATCCAAGAGGCACTCATGCTGCGGCGTCTTACTCTCCTCTGTCTGCTCTGCATCGGCTGCAAGTATGGTGGGTCCGAGCAGGACCCGCTGGTCGGGCTCGAGCCAGGGCAGGCCGTGGACCCGGGAGACCTCGACGCCTCGCCCGACGACTTACCCCCCTCGAGCTCCGACAGTGGCCGGCCACCTACGACGGGAGGAAACGATGCAGGCGGCTCCAGCGCGGGTGACAAGGACGCAAGCGCGCCGAGAGAAGCGAGCGCGCCCACGAGCGCATGTGCGCCCACGATCGCGACCTGCGATCCGGTGCGGAACACGGGCTGTCCGCCGTTGATGCAGTGCGACATCGAGACCTCCGCCGCGACGCCCACCGGCCGCTGCGTGTTCTACTCGAACCCGGACGGCGGGCAGTGCACCTCCAGCTTCGTGAACGTCGGCTGTCCCGCGCAGAACACCTGCGTCGCGGGGACGTGCCGCAAGATGTGTTACTGCGACGCGGACTGCGCGCAGGGCGAGACGTGCAGCGACAGCTCGGGACCCGGCCCGGCCGGCGCGTTCAAGCTGTGTCAGTGAGGGCCTGACGGAGTGCGCGGAGCTGACTGTCCAAAAAGCGCGTGCTGACGCTCTTGCGCGGCAGCACGATGTCGAAGCCATGGAAGGCGCCCTCGACCAGCTCCAGCTGCGTCGGTACGCCGGCCTGCTGCAGTCTGCGCGCGTAGAGCACGTCCTCGTCGTAGAACAGGTCGAGCTCTCCGACTCCGATCCACGTGGCAGGCAGTCCCGCAAGATCGCGCCTGCGCGCGGGCGCGGCGTAGGCCGGAACGTCCGCGCCTCCCGGCGCTGCGCCGAGGTACGAGCTCCAGCCATAGAAGTTGCTCTTGCGATCCCAGAGCCGGTGAAAGTCGCGCTCGTGCTGTGCGGTGATGCTGCGATCGTCGAGCATCGGGTAGATCAGCAGCTGCATGCGCGGCGCGGGACGCCCGCGATCGTGCACGAGCAAGGTCAGCGCCGCCGCCAGGCCTCCGCCCGCGCTCGCTCCCGCGATCACCACGCGCGTCGGATCGATGCCGAGGGAGGTCGCCTCGCGATGCACGAACTCGAACGCCGCGAAGCAGTCATCGAGTGGCGCGGGATAGGGGTGCTCCGGCGCCAACCGATAGTCGACCGCGACCACCACGAGGTCGAGCTGCTCCGCGTACTGGCGAAAGCACGCGAAGTCGCGCTCGGGGCTGCCCATCACGTAGCCTCCACCGTGAATCCACAGCATGGCCCCCCGCGCGACGGGGCCGCGTGGAGGGCTGAACACGAGCACTCGCGGACCGTCCATGCCCACGCGGCGCTCCACGAGCGAGTAGCCAGCGGGCGGCTTCATCCCGGCCGTCGGCGCGTGCCGCTCCAGCCAGGTCTTGAAGGGCGAACCAAACCCACGCGGCAGCCAGCGCCCGCGACGCAGCTCGGGATGAAACGACGACATAACCAGGCGACTTACCATGTTCCGATGTGTGTGGAGCGTTGGCCGCCTGGGTCGTGCCATGGCCCGACGTGTCGCGACGGCGGGTGATAGGCACAGAGGCATGATGCAGAGCGAGATCGTGCAGGCGCCGGGGCCGCGGCAGTGGCCGTTGGTGGGCAACCTGGGGGTGTTTCGTGGCGTGTTGCAGTTCTTCGAGCAGGCGTGGCGCGAGCACGGGGATGTGTTTCGGCTGCGCGTGGGAGGACAGGACCTGCTCGTGATCGCGCATCCGGACCTGCTGCAGCAGGTGCTGGTCAGCAAGCGCCACAGCTACGTGAAGGGACGCTCGTACGACGCCGTGCGCACGATCGCGGGCGACAGCTTGTTGACGCTGGAGGGCGAGACCTGGCGAGCGCGGCGTACGCTCGCGCAGCCGGCGTTCCATCGGCAGTCGCTGGAGAAGCTCACCCAGATCATGGTGGACACCGGCGCGCGCTATTTTTCGGGGCTGGAGCGGCGCTGCGGCACACCGCTCGACATGCACCAGGAGATGGTGCGGCTGACGCTCGATGTGGTGGTCGACACGCTGTTTGGACGCGGCACCATCGAGAGCAGCCAGATCTCGTTCGACACGCTGAACCAGGCGCTGGAGCTGGTCAGCCTGAGTGTCAGCGGCGTGCAGCTGCCGGCCTGGGTGCCCACGCCTCACAACCTGAAGCTGCAGCGCACGGTGCGCGCGCTGAACGACAACGTGTTCCAAATCATCCGCATCGCACGTGAGCGCGGGGAGGAGGGCACGCTGCTCTCGATGTTGCTCGACGAGCGCGACGAGCACGGTCAGCCGCTGAGTGACCAGGCTCTGCGCGACGAAGTGATCACGTTCGTGCTCGCGGGCCACGAGACCACGGCGCTGACGTTGACCTGGTTCTTCGCGCTGCTGGAGCATCGGCCCGAGGTGCTCGCGCACATGCGCGACGAGGTGGACCAGGTGCTCGGCGGCGACGCGCCCACCTTCGCGACGCTGCCCAAGCTGGTCTACGTGCGTCAGGTGGTCGACGAGGTGCTGCGTCTGCGCCCGCCCGGCGCGATGATCGGCCGCAACGCGATCGAGGCCGACGAGCTTGGCGGTTATCACGTCGCACCCGGGCAGGTGGTGACACCGTTCATCTGGGCGGCGCACAGGCACCCGGACTTCTGGGACCAGCCCGAGCGCTTCATGCCGGAGCGCGCGAAGCCGCGTCATCCGGCGGCGTACCTGCCGTTCTCGGTCGGTCCGCGCACCTGCATCGGCAACAGCTTCGCGCTGTTCGAGGCGGTGATCTTGCTGGCACAGCTGATCGCCCGCTTCGAGATCGAGATCGGCGACTGCAGCGACGTGAGGCCCCAGTACATGGGCTCGGTGCGCCCGTCCAGGCCGGTGCGCGTGAAGCTGACGCCGCGGCGATCAGGTGGCGCGCAGAAACTCCTTGGTGGTCAGACCTCCTGACCAACGCCGAAAGGCGCGAAAGAACGCGCTGCAGTCGGAGAATCCGAGCTGCTCTGCGACGTGCACCGCCGGCATGCCGCGCCCGAGCAACTGCTTGGCCCGCGCGAACGCGGCCGCATCGATCAGCGTCGACAGCGTGCTGCCCTCGCTCGCGAGGCGGCGCGTGAGACCGCGCGGCGACACGCCCAGCTGCAAGGCGACGTCCTTCGCCTGCACTGCCCGCGGCGAGGCATGGGCATCGAGCAGTCGCTGCACGCGCGTGGTCCAGTCGACCCCGTCGTCGGTCTGGCGAAAGCGATGTTGCGCCAGGGCGAGCAGCTGCTTGGGTAGCTCCTCGTCGGCGCCGCTGCGTCGCTGCAGCAAGGCCGCACGCGGGAACACGCTGTAGGAGCCATCGCCGTCGAAGTGCAGCGCGCCCTCGAAGAACTTGCGATGGGTCTCGAGCTGGCTGGGTGCGGCGTAGGGCAGCTCGACGTCGGGGGCACCGAAGGTCGGGTCGAGGAAGAAGCGCGAGATGTCGTACATCAGCACGGCGATCAGATCGGCCTCGACCTGGCTCGCGCTGCGCGGCAGACCGAGCCGCATGCGTGCGTCGGGTCGACTCTCCAGCCGGGGAACGCGCAGCGGAAAGTGGGGATAGACGCGCGCGCCCAGCTCCAGTGCTTGCTCCAGGCTCGCGCTGGCGAGCGCCAGCTGACCGAGGTAGCCAAAGCTCGCGATGCCGATCGCGCGGCCCACGGAGAGGCCGATCCGCGCGTCCTGAGTGAGCTCGCTCGCGACCTCGAACACGCGGTGCAGCGTGCTCAGCGAGACGGTGGAGCCGACGTCTCCGCGCTGGGGCCGGACCATGCCGCCGCGGCGCTCCAGCTCGCGCGTCGGCACCCCGCGCCGCTCGAGCTCGTCCCAGAAGCCCTGGGTGACGAAGGCGGGCACGCGCCTCGCGTCGGGGTTCACCATTCGCTCACACTATGGAAGTTGCAGCCATAGTCAAAGGCGTCCGAGGACACTGCGTGGGCCTGGCCGGCGATGGTATCGCGGAACACGCATGGACAAGCTCTTCCTTCGCTCTTCGTGGCTCGTGGTCTTGGCGGCATGTGCAGGCGACGAGGGGGCCACCCCCTCGCCGATGGAGCCGAGTGCGATCGTGGATGCGGGGCGCCTCGACGCGCGCATCACCGAGCCGGTCGTCGCGCGTGATGCGGCAGCGCCCAGCGAGCGCGCCGACGCGCAGCAGGGCACGACGTTCTCGCAGCACGTCGCGCCGATCCTCGCGCGGGCTTGCGTCTCCTGCCACAGCCAGGGCCAGATCGCGCCGTTCTCGCTCGATGGCTACGAGCTGGCCAAGCCCTTCGCCAAGCTCGCAGCCAAGGCCGCACGCTCGCGCAGCATGCCGCCGTCGGTCGTCGACAACACCGGCGCGTGCAACACGTTCCGTGATCTGCCGTGGCTCAGCGAGGAGGAGATCAGCACGCTCGAGCGCTGGGCCGACGAGGGCGCCGAGGCGGGGGATCCGGACATGCCGATGCCCGCCGCGCGCGAGCTGCCTCGGCTCACCGGCGACGTGCGCAAGATCAAAACGCCGTCGTACACACCCAGCACCGCCAAGCCGGACGACTACCGCTGCTTCGTCGTCGACAGTCCGGTCACCGAGACCTCGTTCGTGACCGGCTACGACACGCACCCCGGCAACACCAAGGTCGCGCACCACATGGTCGTCTTCTATCCGATGGACGACGGCTCGGGCCTGCTCGCGCGCCTGCTCGACGAGCTCGATCCGCAGCCCGGCTACGACTGTTACGGCGCGCCGGGTGTGCCTGCGACCACGATCGTCGGCTGGGCACCCGGCGGCGGCGCCACGGTGTTCCCCGATCATCTCGGCGTCGAGGTCGCGCCCACGCGCCCGCTGATCGTGCAGATGCACTACAACACCAGCGGCGGTGGCGCGATCGAGCCCGACAGCACGGAGATCGAGCTGAAGTTCGAGAAGGACGCGTCGCCCGCGGCGCTGATGCCGATGCTCGACCTGGAGATGAACCTGCCGCCCGGCATGCCCGATGCCAAGGAAGTGGTGACGCGCACGTTCGCCGATCGCATCCCCGGCCGCACCGAGCCCGTGCAGATCTACGGCGCGTTCCCCCACATGCACGAGCTCGGCAAGAACATCTCCGTGACCATCGGCGACGGCGACGAGGAGAGCTGCCTGGTCGATGCGCCGCGCTACTCGTTCCACTGGCAGCGCCTCTACTTCCTCGACAAGCCGGTGACCGTGGACGCGAACACGCCCATCCACGTGAACTGCACGTTCGACACCACGTCACGCAAGGAGGTCACGAGCTGGGGCGAGGGCACGCAAGAGGAGATGTGCGTCGCCGGTCTGTTCGTGAAGCTCTGAACTTCCGTCGGCGACCTGCTATCTCGAGGGCATGAAGCTCGCGAACAAGGTCGTGGTCGTCACGGGAGCAGGCAACGGCCTGGGGCGCGAGCTGACGCGTCAGCTGGTCACGCGCGGCGCGCGCGTCGCGGCGGTCGACATCAACGCGGATGGGTTGAAGGAGACCCTCGCCGCGCTCGCTTCGTCGAGCGTGGCCGACTTCGCGCTCAGCGTGGCCGACAAGGAGGCGGTCGATGCGCTGCCCGCGCAGGTGATCGCACGCTTCGGCAGCGTCGATGGCGTGATCAACTGCGCCGGCGTGCTGCACCCGTTCGCGCCGTTCCACACCCTGGAGTGGAGCGCCATCGAGCGCGTGCTCGACGTCAACCTCAAGGGCACGCTGCACGTGCTGCGCGCGTTCCTGCCGCACTTGCTCGCGCGTCCGGAGGGCCACGTGCTCAACATCGCGAGCATGGGCGGCTTCATCGCGGTGCCAGGGCAGACCATCTACTGCGCCTCCAAGGCGGCGGTGAAGCTGCTGACCGAGGGCATCCACTTCGAGCTGCTCAAGACGAACGTACGCGTCAGCCTGGCGCTGCCGGGCGCGCTGGAGACCAACATCCTCACCAACTCCGGCATCCCCGTGCCACCGGGTGCCGCGAACATGCCCGCGCCGCTGGTCACCTCGGCCCCGAGCGCGGCCAAGCAGATCCTCGACGGCATGGAGGCCAACGCCTACCACATCCTGGTCGGACGCGATGCCAAGCTGATGAACGCGTTCAACCGTCTGAGCCCACGCCGCGCGGCCGCGACGATCGCCAAGCAGCTGGGCGAGCTACTCAACGTCGGCTGATCTGCATCGGCATGCCGCTGGGGCAGTTGAGCGTGCCGCTCCACTCCACGCGCACTTGGTGACCGTCGACGAGGCGCGCCTCGAAGCGGCGGCCGAGCAGGGCGATCAAGATGTGCGCCTCCAGGTTGGCGAAGCTGTTGCCGAGGCAGATCCGCTGCCCGCCACCAAACGGATAGTACGCGAACGGGTGGCGCGCGTTCTCGCGCTCGGGCAGGAAGCGATCGGGATCGACGCGCTCCGGATCGTCCCAGAAGCGCGGGTGCCGGTGCGTTGCGTACGGAAACACCATCATGAAGCTGCCCGGCTCGATGGTCAGACCACCCAGCTCCTGCCTGCCCACGGGATCGCGCGGCTGCGACGGACTCGGCGGGTACAGGCGCAACACCTCCTTGAGCGTGCGCGCCGTGTAAGGCAGCTGCTTGAGGTGCTGCAGCGTGGGCGCCTGATCGCGCGGCAGCACGGCGTCGAGCTCCTTGCGAAGCTGCTCGGCGACGTGCGGGTTCTCGTGCAGCACGTGCCAGAGGAACGCCAGCGTGCGCGCGGTCGTCTCGTGGCCGGCGATGAAGATGCCGAGCGCCTCGTCGTGCACCAGCAGGTCGCTCATCGCCTCGCCGGTCTCCTCGTCGCGCGCGAGCATCAGCTTGCTCAGCAGGTCGTCGGGCCAGCTCGACTCCGGCTCCGCGCGCCGTCGCGCGATCACCTCGCGGATCAAGCCATGCACGCGCGCATGTGCCTCGCGATAGCGCCGATGGCTCTTCAGCGGCGCCCACAGCGGCGGCCGCAGCGGGGACATCTCGCGGCGCGTGACGAACGACACCATGTCCTCGATGTCGCCCTCCAGCTCGCGCAGGCGCTGCTCGCTGATGTCCGCGCCGAACATCGAGCGCAGGATGATGGTCGCCGTCACGCGCATCATCTCGTCGACCATGTCGATCGGCGTACGTCCCAGCGCCTCCCAGCGCGCCGCGGTCGCCTCGGCGGCGGCCAGGATCACCGGGTAGTACTGCTCGATGTGGCGCGGCGTGAAGAAGCTGGACATCAGCCGGCGCTGCCGCTTCCACAGCGCGCCGTGGCTCACGATCAAGCCGTTGCCCAGCAGGAGCTGACGCGTGCTCTCCCAGGTGTCGAGCTTCTCGAAGTGCTGGCGCCGCGTGACCAGGATCTCGCGCACGTGATCGGGATGCGACACCAGCAACAGCCGCTGCCTGCCCATGCGCAGCTGCGTCAGGTCTCCCTGCTCGCGCCACTCGTCCAGGAAGAAGCGCAGCACGCCCTTGCGACGCACCTGCCACGCGATCTCGATCAACCCGGGCCCACTCGTCGCGGAGTTCAACATCGCGCTCAGCTTACGCAGCCTCGCGCGCGGAGCCGACGGACCCGAGGTCGTTCAAGCGGCCATTGTGTGGCCTGGGCGGCTCACTTGGCGGCGGTCGCGCCGTGCTTCTCGAAGCCCTTGAAGTCCTTCGCGAACGCCGACTGCACCGCGCCGCTGTAGGCCTTGATCTCGTCGAGCGCGTTGGGCTTGGGCATCAGGCGGTCGTTGACCATGCCGACGCCGATCTTGATCAGGAAGTTGTCGAGCGCATCGACGTCGACGCCCATCTCCAGCACGCCGTTCTTGGAGCCCTCTCCGGGCACGCCGATCTTGCCGGCGAGCGTGAAGCCCTTGCCGCCGTTGCCCTTGGCGGCGACGGTGAGGAAGTCGCGCGTGAGGCTCTCCATGTTGCCGGGGATCATCGCGTCGACCAGCGCCGTGGGCACGAAGCCGAGCGCCGCGCCCTCGACCTTGACCGGCGGCACCTTGGTGAACGTCAGACCGATGTCGGTGTTGTACTGGTTCGGCTGGTAGAACAGATCGAGGCTGAGCTCCTTCATCTTGATCACCAGGCCGAGCAGCTTGATGCGCGCGTCGACGATCACCTTGGTGGACGTGATCGAGCTTGCCAGCGGATCGACCGGCTCGTCCTCGAACACCTTCACGCCCTTGAACGGCAAGAGGTAGCCGTCCTTCACGTAACAGGAGAACTGGAAGGTCAGGCGCTCGGAGTCGATCTTGGTGGTGGTCAGGTTGCGGCCCTGCTTGTCGAGCCACTTGATCTCGAACGTGGCGATGTCGTCCATGTTGTCGAGGTACTTGGCGAACGCGGGGTAGCTCTTGCCGAAGCGCTCGGGCGAGCCCTTCATCAGCGCGGTCAGCTGCTGGTAGCCGCGGCCGGTCGACACCGTGCGCACGTCCTCGACCGTGCCGAGCTTCGACAGCTCGGGCGCGAGGTTGGGGTAGGCCTCGAACATCAGCCCGAGCACGTCGAGATCCTCGGCGCCGAGCTTGGGGTGCAGCGCCTTGGCCTTGGCGCGCGCCTCGCTGGAGGCGACGGCCGGCTCCTTGGCGCCCGCCGTCGGGTTCACCTGCGTGGCGATGCGCGCGTAATCCTGCACCGCGGACATCACGCTGCCCCAGCGAATGTCGCCGACGCCGAGGCCGGTGCGCACGCCCAGGAAGTACGCGTTCTTGTCGCCCGCGCCCTTGGACGGCTTGGAGCGAATGGTCAGCGACATGTCGCCGAGCTTGTTGCGCTCACCCTTGAGCGAGACGGCGTAGCCCTTCTTGTCCTTGGCCTGCGTCACGCGATAGGTGTCGCCCTGGAGCTCGCCTTTGACCCACAGCTCGCGATACTCGCCGTTCTGGTTGGGCAGTCGCTGGTGGAAGTCGCCGAGGTTGAAGTCGGAGAGGTCTTCGATGGTGCCATCGATGAACTCCTGCACCGACGGATCGCGCTTGGTGTTGTGGATCGCCACGGCGGACGCGTGGTTGACGGCGCGGATGGCGGTCAGTGCGTCGCTGCGCTCGCCGGCGCCGAACAACGAGACCATGGGCTGCCAGCCTGCGTCGATGCTGTCGACCGTCGCGTACGCCACGCCCGCGGTGAGCAGCACGATGCCGCCGTAGAGGTACTTTGAGTGCATACAGATTCTCCCAGCTGTGCAGGCATGTAACTACAGATACACCGGTGGTTGCCAGGGCCAGCAGCGCTGCGCTCCAGGTCAAAGCGATACGCGTTCGGCCAATAGTCAGACACGCTCAGGCCCGGACGTGAGAGTAAGGACTCCCATTCAGATGGCACGCCCGTCGTTCAGGACTTCGGGGCCCGCGATCCTTGGCGCTCTTTTTCGGCAAAAGCAGCGTGGACCTTGGCGTCGTCGATCCGTACAGTCCACTCCGAGATGACTTCAGCTCTTGGCGAAACTTCGGTCGATCACGGCATCCGCGTCTCCTCGCTCCAAGTGCGCGGACTCAGTGAGGCCGTCGAGCACATGGGCACGCCGGGCACTGCATTCTTGGCCAACAGCGGCCTCGAAGCGGCACGTGTCGGCGATGCGCGCGCGTGGTTCTCGCTCGACGAGTTCGACGCGCTGCTGGTGAGCGCGCTGCGCTTCACCGGCGATCCGATGTTCGGTCTGCACTGGGGAGAACGTTCCCCGATGATGCAGTTCGATCTCGGCCCCGCGCTGATCGCCAGCGCGCCCACGCTGCGCAACGGCATCGAGTCGATCCTGCAGATGCAGCCACTGCTGGCGACGCGCGAAGAGCTGCGCTTCGACGTGCAGCGCGACCGCGCCACCTTCGAGTGCCGTCCGCTGACCACCAGCCCGCTGGCCACGCGCGTGCGCACGGAGCTGTTGTTGGTCTGCATGACGCGGCTGTTGCGCTACTTTGGCCAGGCCGACGCGATCCGCCGCATCGACATCGCCTACGCGCAGCCCGACGACGTCTCCGAGTACACGCGCCTGCTCGGACGGCACGTGCACTTCGACCAGGTGCGCACGACCTTCACGTTCGACAGCGCCGCGCTCGACACCAAGCACCCGAACCACAACGCGGAGCTGCACCAGGTGCTGCGCGCGCGGACGGAGCAGGAGCGCAATCAGGCGCTGGGCAAGCTGAGCTACACCGAGCAGCTGAACACGCTCGTGCGCGCGACCTTGCCGAGCTTGCTGAGCATGACGGACGCCGCGCGCCTGCTGCAGACCAGCGAGCGCTCGCTGCGCCGCCGACTCGCGGGCGAGAACCTGTCGTACAGCCAGCTGGTCGACGACGTGCAGCGTACGCTCGCGCACGAGCTGCTCGAGCTCGGCACGCAGACCGTGAAGGAGGTCGCGTACAAGAGCGGCTTCAGCAGCGTGAGCGGCTTCCATCGCGCGTTCCGACGCTGGACCGGCAGCAGCCCCGCTCGCGAGCGCGCGCCTCGCGCCCGCGTCGGTTGAACCAACGCTCCTGCTAGCGCGCCCAGACCGGGCGAAACGTGGTGCCGTCCCGTTCTTGCCCACGCACGTAGAACGCCGGATGGCTCGCGCTCGGATCGTCGGCGTCGATGGCGGCGCACCAGATCTGTCGACGCAGCCCGCGATTGCCGTAGTGGCGCACGCTGTCGAAGAACACCCAGTGAAAGCCGCCCGCCTGTGTGGGCGCGACCTGAGGGTTGTAGCTCTTGTGCAGCTCGTCCTCGGGGAACGGCAGCTCGCTGCGCTCCGCGTCGGCATCGTTCGCGCTGGCGAAGCCCATCGCACGGTGCAACATCACCGTGCTGCCGGTCGCGAGCGAGTGCGCATGCAGATCACTCGGAGGCGGCTTGCCCGGAGAGCTGTAGCCGCCGCCGGAGTAGTCGTTGCGCTCGCCGAGTGCGAACACCACGCCGCGTTGTCCAGGCAGGAAGCTGGGCCAGCCCGGGTAGCGATCGCTGGTGAACAGCGTGCGGTAGTCGTCGAAGCGGCGCGCGCTGGCGTCGTAGCGCATGGTCGCCAGTCCCTTGCCGTTCGCGAGCGAGAAGTCGGTGAACACCAGCGCGTCGCCCTCGCTGGCAAAGGCGGGCATCATCACGCCGGAGACCAGCCCGGCGTCGAGCGGCGCGCCGGTGTCCGTGTCGTGCAGCGTCGGCGCGGGCGTCAGCGCGGAGCCGCGATACGGCGGGCCCGACGAAAGGCCACGCGCGGGCGAGACGTAGACATCCCCCGTGGGCGAGAGCGCGGTCAGCTCGCCCGCGACGGGCGTGCCGATCTGCTTCGCCCCGCTGGCGTCGAGGGCCAGCAGCGCGCCGAGCCCGTTCGAGAACGCGAGCAAGCGAGAGCCGTTGGCGGAGACTGCGTGGCAACCACCGCAGCTGACCGGCGCGAGCACCGGGCGCGAGGCCGCACCGAGCGGCAGCTGCAGCACGGCGACACCCGTGGGACCCGTGGTGAGTGGCCCCGAGGACGCCATGTAGAACAGCGATCCGCCCAGGCGCTCGCTCGCGATCGTCAGCGTGCGCGCGGGCAGCCGCTCTGCCTGGGAGCCGCGCAGCATCGCAACCTCGACCGTGATCGGGTCGTCGCGTCCCTGGCTGTTCTGCTCGATCAGCGTCCAGGCGGCGTCCGAGAGCTGCGCGGTCTGGGCTTCGTCCGGGAACCAACATGCCTCGTACGAGAGGGCGCGCGCTTGCACGCGCACCAGCACTGCCTCGGCCTCCACGCCCTCCCACATCAGCGCGGGTGCGCCGACGCCGCGCGGCATCACGGTCTCGTCGTACGGGTAGAGCCAGCGCCCTGTCCCGACGCGCGCGGCTCGCAGCGCCTCCACGTTCGCGATCGGAACCGCGGTGCTGATGCCGGGCACGCAGTCGTCGACCACCAGCACGCCGGCATCCTCGGGTGCGGCATCTTCTTGGAGTGCGGCATCGGCAACGTCGGCATCCAGGACGGGCTCGACGTAGCCGATGGTCGACGCGCGCGTGCAGGCGGCGATCGCCAGCAGCGCGAGCCAACGCTTCACCGCACGCCCGATCTCGCCTGCACGATGCGCGCGAACGCGCTGGCCGGGTACGCGCGCAAGAAGGCACTCGCGCGCGCACGTCCCGCCTTCTGATCACCGATGGCCAGCAGCGCCATCAGCTCGATGTAGTCGCGCTCTTCGCGCAGGTAGTTGGCGCTCTCCCGGCCATCGAGCGTACGCACGACCGCCAGCGCCTCGCGTGGATGCTCGGCCAAGAGCGCCTCCGCGCGTGCGAGCTGCGCCGTCTCCGAGACCTCACGAGCAGGTGGCTCGCGCCGCGGGGCCGCGGGTGGCTCCTGCACGGGGGCCACGCTGGCGATCACCGGCACCGAAGCCGGTGCACTCACGCGCGTGTGATGAGTGCGCGTCGAGGGACGAGGTGCGTGGGAGGTCAGCTCGAGCTCCGTGCTCGGGGCACGAACAGGCTCCGTGGTTGGCGGCGCTTCGACGAGCACCTCCGGCAGCACGCTCGCCGTGTGTACGCCCAGCAGGGGCGCTCGCTTCGCGGACGGCAGAGCGGCTTGTTGGGGCTCGCCCCTGCCAAACAGCGACAAGCCCGCGATCAACGACACGGCGCCGAGGCCGAGCGTGCCGCCCATGCCTGCCTTCTTGCCGAAGCGCCACCAGTCGCCACCGAGCCACGCCGCGACCATGCCCGCGTGGCGTCGCTGCCGGCCATCGACCACACGCAGCGCCTCGCGGAACTTCTTGCGCGCGCGATCGAGTCGCCAGTACACCGTGCCCAGCGGCACCGAGGTCGCATCGGCGATCGCCACGCACGTCTCGCCCTCGCCATCGGCGGCCAGCAGCGTGTCGCGCAGCGTGGGGTCGAGCTTGGCGAGCGCGCGATCCAGGCGACTGAGCTCTTGCTGCGTCTCGAACACCTCGCCGGGATCACAGCCGCGCGCGGCCAGATCCTCCGGCTCCTGCTCGCCACGGCGCGCGGCCGAGCGGCGCGTGCTGCGTCGCTGCGCGGCGGCGGTGTTGATCGCGATCGTCGCCAGGTAGCTGGTCGGCTTGGCGGGCCCGAGCACGTAGCCGCCGCGGCGGTGCACGGTCACGAACACCTCCTGCACTGCGTCGTCCAGCGCCTCGGGCGCCACGCCGAGGCGCGTCAGGAAGCGCGCCACGAACGTGCGATGCGCGCGGTAGAGCTGCTCCGTGCTCAGGTAGGTGGGCACCTGTCGCTCTTCGAACTCCTCGCGTTGGTTCAGCACGTCGGCGCCTCCTGATTCAGAACCGAAGTCGCGGTCCCACGCTCAGCTCGCAGGCCAGGGTCGGGATCGTGTAGTCGTCGACGCGCTCGCCCTCGCGCGTGCGCAGCTCGAAGCGCGCGCGCAGTACGGAGGCCAGCAACGCGGCGCCCGCCTCCAGCGACCAGCGTCGCGACAGGGTGAGCCCCGCACCGAGGCTCATGCCGAGCGCGACCCACGGAGCGCGCGTACTCACCGTGCTGGGCAGCCGCTGCCCGCGTGCCCACAAGCCGCCCACGCGTGCACCGACGCACGCGAACAAGGACCAGCGCGGATGCAACAGGGGCGCGCCGCAGAGCTCGCCGCGAAGCGAGAGCACGCGCAGGTCGAAGCCACCCTGGCCCCGCGGCAGCTGGTTGTCGCGCGCGGCTGCATACCCGAGGCCCGCGCGTGTCCAGAGCCCATCCGTCAGCGCGACATCGAGCATCGCCTGCGCGCCGAATGCAGCGCGCGGGGCGAAGCCGAGCAGCGCGACCGCCGCGGCGTGCACCCCGACCCGCCAGCCCGGTCGCGTGGGCTCTAGCTCGCGCATCAGCGAGGCCTTGAGTGCCAGCGCGATCGCCAGCGCGAGGCTCGTCTCCAGCTGTGCACATGCCGACGGACCGGGAGCGAAGTCGCGGCTCGCCAGCGCATGCTCGCCCTCGCGCAGCACGAAGCCGATCTCGCGCGGATCGCTCGCGCTGCCGCGCACGTCGATGGTCATGCCCGCGCCCACCGCCGTCCCGCGCAGCCAGCTCTCGATCTGCGTACGCAGCGATGCCGCGGTCACGCAGGTCGCCCCGGGCTCCACCCTCAGCGTCGCATCGAGCGCGCTCACTCGACTCGCGACCGCGCTCAAGGCGATCGCGAGCATCACTGCGCGTAGGGTCAACGCTCCGCTCCACAGCACCGGAAAGTAGGCCCCCGACCCCCTCGGGATCATTGACCGCGGAGTCCTTTTTGAGTTGACCCTCATGAATCGGAGCTGGCGTTCAAAAAAATGAACGATGATTCAAATCGCGTACATGCGGGAAAAAAGTGAAATGATCCTGGCAGATACGGCGTCGGCGTCTTCGTTGAGCCCGCTGTCCAACCAGCTAGCCATCTGCGCCTGCAGCACCGCCATCAGCGTCAGCACGATGCGCCGCGGCTCGTCCTCGACCATCTCCCCGCGCGAGATGGCCAGCTGACAGAGCGCGCTCGCGAGCTCGACTCCGCGCTGGAAGAAGCGCTGTTCGAGCACGGGCGAGTGGCTGCTCTGGTTCGACCATGCGTTGCCGCGCTGGAACACCATGCGCAGGTAGTCGGGGTGCTCGGCCGCGAAGGCGGTCAGCGTGCGCACGGTGTTGGCGAGGCGCTCCTGCACCGGCGCGTCGGTGTTCAAGCTCGCGACCAGCTGCTCCATCAGCGCGGTCGCGCGCTTCTTGTGCAGCTCCTCGTACAGGCCTTCCTTGCTCTCGAACAAGTTGTAGAGCGTGCCCACCGACAGCCCGACGCTGTCCGCCACGCGCTGCACCCGCGCGTCCGCGAAGCCGTGCGCGGCGAACTCCTGCTCCGCGGCCTCCAGCACCAGCGAGCGGTACAGCTCACCGCGCATGGCATGGGCCTTACGCACGACCTTCTTCCGGATCATCGCGCGCAGTATACAGAGGAGCGCGCGCGCTCAAAGGCCTAGCTGCGCGCGCAGGAACGTCAGCTCGTCGTTCAGCACACGCTCGAAGCCGTCGCCCTGATAGTAGTCGAAGTGACCGCTCGGGTAGCGCGCCAGCTGCGCGGACGGGGTGCGCTCGGCGGCGCGAACGGTGGGCGAGGCGGGCGCAATGGTGTCGTGCTCGGCCACCGCCACGAACACCGGGATGCGCGCGCGCGTCAGCTTTCGATCCGGAAAATACAGCGGGATGGCCAGCCCGGTGCGCGCGCTGACGCGGTTGCGCCAGCGCTCGGCGCGCGCGGCCTCGGGCGGCACGAGCTGGAGGTAGCCGTCGTACGAGTCGGCGGCGGACATCAAGGCCACCTCGCCGGGCCGACCGACCAGCGCGATGTAATGCGGAGGCAGACCGAGCAGGGCGCGCAGCATGTCGAGCAGCGCCGCGAACGTGACGCGGATCGCAGTCCCGATCGGGATCTGCAGCAAGCTGGCGAGCCCGTTCGAGAACGGGACCTGCGCCACGCCCGCGCGCAGACCGAGCTCCTCCGCGGCCAGGCTCATCACGTGACCTCCGCCAAACGACGAGCCCCAGATGGCGATGCGCGTTCCGTCCACGTTCGAGCGCGTGCGTGCGTAGGTGATCGCAGCGCGGAAGTCGGCCAGCTGACGCGAGACCGAGAGCAGCTCGCGCGGCTCGCCGGTGCTGCGTCCGTAGTGGCGGTAGTCGAACGCGAGCACGCTGATGCCCGCGGCCTGAAAGCGGCGCGCGTACGGATCGAGGCCGAGCTCGCGCGTGCCCCCGAGGCCGTGTCCCATCACCACCACCGGGTGCGGTCCAGCTCCGGGCGCCTCGTACCACCAGCCCGCGCAGGTCTCGCCGGCACTCGCAAACGTCACGTCCATGCGCTCGTTCATGGGCGGAAGGTAGGAGAAAACACGCGCCATGGGGGCTGTCATCTCGGCCCGCACGCGTGGCCCATGGAGCCGCGGAGCGATAGAGTGGTGCGTGTGAAGGAACCGCCGAGCTCCGAGATCACGCCCGAGCAGGTCTACCTGCGGCGCCGCGAGTTCATGCGTAACGCCGGCCGCACCGTGCTCACCGCGGCGGGCGTGGCGACCGGACTGGCGTGGCTGACCGGTGGCGCACGCAAGCGGCGCATCCTCGATGAGCGCCCGGACCAACAGGTGACGCCACTCGCGGTGCAGAAGCCCGAGGCGTTCCGCGCCAACGAGCAGCCGACCTCGTACGACGACATCACGCACTACAACAACTTCTACGAGTTCGGTCTCGACAAGGAAGACCCCGCGCTGAATGCGCGCGCGCTGGTGACGCGGCCGTGGACCGTGGAGGTGACCGGCGAGGTGGCCAAGCCGCGCGTGTTCGACCTCGACGAGCTGCTCGCGTTCGAGCTGGAGGAGCGCGTGTACCGCATGCGCTGCGTCGAGGCGTGGTCGATGGTGATCCCGTGGCTCGGCTTTCCGCTGAGCAAGCTGCTGGCGCGCGTGGAGCCGACCTCACGCGCCAAGTACGTCGCCTTCACCACGCTGCTCGATCCCACGCAGATGGAGGGACAGCAGCGCAGCGTGCTCGACTGGCCGTACGTGGAGGGGCTGCGCCTCGACGAGGCGATGCACCCGCTGACGCTGCTGGCGATGGGCCTGTACGGCAAGACGCTGCCCAACCAGAACGGCGCGCCGATCCGGCTGGTGGTGCCGTGGAAGTACGGCTTCAAGGGCATCAAGTCGATCGTGAAGATCGAGCTGACGAGCACGCAGCCGCGCACCACCTGGAACGACGCGGGGCCGAGCGAGTCCGGCTTCTACGCGAACGTGAACCCGTTCGTCGATCATCCGCGCTGGAGCCAGGCCAGCGAGCGCCGCATCGGCGAGCTGTCGCGGCGGCCGACCTTGCCCTTCAACGGCTACGCCGACGAGGTGGCCTCGCTGTACGCGGGCCTCGACCTGCGCAGGAACTACTGAGTGGCGGGCGCGTTGCCATGGCTGAAGCCTGGACTCTTGCTCGGCTCACTGGCGCCGCTGGCGATCATCGTCTGGCGCGCGTCGATGGGCACGCTGGCGGCGAACCCTATCGCGGAGGCGCTCAACCAGTTCGGCCTGCTGGCGTTGATCTTCCTGGTCGCGTCGCTTTCGCCCACGCCGCTCAAGCTCTGGTTCGGCCTGAAGTGGCCGCTGCGTGTGCGGCGCATGCTCGGCTTGCTGAGCTTCTTCTACGCCAGCCTGCACCTGCTCACCTACGCGCTGCTCGATCTCGGAGGCGAGTGGCGCACCTTCCTGGAGGACCTCGGCAAGCGTCCGTTCGTCACGGTCGGCTTCCTGGCCTGGCTGATGCTGCTGCCGCTGGCGATCACGTCGACCAACGCATCGGTGAAGCGGCTCGGCTTCACGAGCTGGAAGCTGCTGCATCGGCTCGCGTACGTCGCCGCCGGCCTCGGCGTGATCCACTTCGTCTGGCGCGTGAAGAAGGACGCCAGCGAGCCGGTGATGTACGGCCTCGCGCTCGCCGTGCTGCTCGCGGTGCGCGCCTGGGACTGGCACCAGACCCGCCAGCGCAAGAAGCTCGGCGCGTAGGCGTCAGTGCGCGAGCTTGAGCGTGATCACGCCCGCGATGATCAGCGCCACGCCGACGAAGCGCGCGAACGTGGTGGGGTCGCCGTAGAGCAACACGCCGAGTGCGAACGTGCCGGCGGCGCCGATGCCGGTCCAGACCGCGTAGGCGGTGCCCATCGGGATGTCGCGCTGCGCGAGCCAGAGCAGGGTGCCGCTCACGGCCAGGAACGCCACCGCCATCGTGATGCCCGTGAGTCGCGTGGCGGGGACCTGCGCCATCTTCAAGCCGACCGGCCAGCCGATCTCCACCAGACCCGCACACACCAGATAGATCCAGCTCATCACATCATCTCCCTGCGCGAGGAGCACGAAAAGACCTCGACGCGCCGCTCGAGATAATTATCATACGATCGTATCTAAACGAGGGCAAGCCATGGCTCGACCGCGCACGATCGATCGCGAACACCTGCTCGACGTGGCGGAGGGCATCGTCGCGGGTGCGAGCGCGGCCACACTCTCGTTCGGCAACCTGGCTGCCGCGGCGGGCGTTCCAAAGGCCAGCGTGCAGTCCGCGTTCGGCACGCGTGAGGCGTTGATCGACGCGATGCTCGACCGCTGGTTGGCAAAGGAGCAGCAGCGCTTCGACGCCGTGGCCGGGCAGGCGCGCAGCTTGCGCGCACGTGTTCGGGCGCACATCCAGACGCTCGCCGACGAGCCCAGGGAGACCAGCAGTCGCATGGCCGGCTTCCTCGCCGCGCTGGTGGGGTCGGGCGAGCAAAGCGAGAGCACGGCGCGCTGGTACCACGCGCGCATCGGTGACCTGTCCGCCAAGACGCGCGAGCAGCGGCGGCTGCGCATCGCATTCCTTGCGGCCGAGGGCGCGTTCTACGTGCGGCACCTGGCCGGCGTCGAGCTCCGCGACGCGACCTGGCGCGAAATCTTCTCCGACCTGCTGGCGTTCGTGGAGTGAGTCAGCGTGCGCCCGCGCTCCAGGTGCAGGTCGCGCTCGGTCCCAGCTCGCCGAACGCCTCGAAGGTAGGGCTGGTGAGGCTCATGGTGCCGTCGAAGCCGGGCGCGCCGCCGTCGCCGCCGTAGCGGCCTTGCAGTGGTCCCTCCAGCTCGTACTCCATGAAGCCCGCGAACAGATAGACGCCGTTCTCGATCCGGCCGTTGAGGGTGGAGGTCGCGCAGTCGAAGCTGCCGGTCAGGTCCGCGCTGAACATGCCCTGCAGGCTGTCGTCCGAGCCCATGATGCGCGTGCCCGGCACGATCGAGAGGGTGGAGAACTCGCCTTCGTTGGTCGACTCCTCCACCAGTTCGAACGAGATCTTGCCCACCCAGGGCAACAGGCTGCTGATCACGCAGCGAAACTCGCCTTCGTAGCGACCGGGGCTACAGCGGGGCGCGCGGCCTGCATCGATCCGCGGGCTGGCGGGCGCGGCGGCGTCGCGCATCGGTCGTGCCGCGTCGCGAGTGGGCGCGGCGGCGTCCTCGACCGTGACTGGGTCTTGCGTCTCCGCCGCGGGGGCGTCGTCCGAGCAGCCGGCGAGCAGGAGCAGAGCGAGCGTACGAGCGTGCATGGGCCATGCAGGACGCGTCCGGGAGCGATCCTTGGCGAAATCGTGCACTGGTCCGACCACTTCGCCGTCCCGCTCAGCTTCGTCGCTCGCGCGGCCAAGCCGGGAGTTTCGTGCGAGACTGCGCGCATGCCCGCCTCGGTGCTGATCGTCGACGACGAGAAGAACATCCTGCTGACGCTGAGCCGCGCGCTGCGCATGGAGGGCTACGAGGTGGACGTCGCGGGCAGCGGCAAGCTAGCTCTGGAGCGCGCGCGCACCCGGGCCTACGACGCGATCCTGCTCGACGTGCGCCTGCCGGATCTCGATGGCCTGGAGGTGCTGCGTCAGCTGCGCGTCGACCAGGATGTGCCGGTGCTGGTGATGAGCGGCCACGGCAACATCGACACCGCGGTCGCCGCCACGCGCAGCGGTGCGCTCGACTTCCTGGAGAAGCCGATCGGCAGCGAGCGCCTGCTGGTGTCGCTGGCCGGCGCGATCGAGCGCTCGAAGCTGGAGCGCGAGAACCGCGAGCTGCGCGAGCGTGCCGGCTCCACCGCGTTGCTCGGCGACAGCCCGGCCATGAGCGAGCTGCGCCAGCAGATCGGCCTGGTCGCGCACGCGAGCGCGTCCGTGTTGATCACCGGCGAGCGCGGCACCGGCAAGGAGCTGGTCGCGCGCGCTATCCACGAGCAGTCGCCGCGCCGCGCGGGAGCGCTGGAGAAGCTCAACTGCGCGGCGGTGCCCAAGGAGCTGGTCGAGAGCGAGCTGTTCGGCCACGAGGCGGGCGCATTCACCGGCGCCAGCAAGCAGCGCAAGGGCAAGTTCGAGCGTGCGCACCAGGGCACGCTGTTCCTGGACGAGGTGGGCGACATGCCCGCGCCGATGCAGGCCAAGCTGCTGCGCGTGCTGCAGGAGGGTGAGCTGGAGCGGGTGGGTGGCAACGAGCTGATCAAGGTCGACGTGCGCGTGATCGCCGCCACCAACAAGGATCTCACGCAGGCGATGAAGGACGGTGAGTTCCGCTCGGATCTGTACGACCGGCTGAACGTGCTGCCGCTGCACCTGCCGCGCCTGAGCGAGCGCCGTGGCGACGTGGCGTTGCTGGCCCAGCGCTTCGTGACCGAGAGCGGACGCAGTAACGACCGCCCGAACAAGCGCCTGAGCGAGGGCGCCCTCCAGCAGCTGCTGGCCTACGACTATCCGGGCAACGTGCGGGAGCTGCGCAACTTGATCGAGCGGCTGGTGATCCTCAGCGCGGGCGACGAGATCAGCGAGCAGGACGCCAAGCGCCTGTTGCCGAACGCCAGCGCCAAGGAGTCCGGGGTCGACTACGTGGTGGGCAAGACGCTGCGCGAGCTCCTCGACGACGCCGAGCGCGGCCTGATCCGGCGCGCGCTCGATCACCACCTGGGCAACGTGACCGCGACCGCGGATGCGCTCGGCCTGGAGCGCAGCCACATGTACAAGAAGATGAAGGCGCTCGGGTTGCGCTGACGCCTGCCGCGACGACAGATCGAGTATCGGTACAGGAGGGCTCCATGAAGCACGCTCTCTGGCTCGGACTTTCGTTCACGATGTGGGCGAGCGGCGCACAAGCGCAGCAGCTCGCGCTAGAGGAGCCGGACGTCACGCAGCAGGTCGCCCTGACGCCGCCCTGCCTCGGCTGCAAGGCGTCGCTGCGCGCGGCCACCCAGCACTACGCGCCGGACCCGTCGCCCCCGGTGCCGGCCGCGCAGCCCGAGCCGCGGCCGGTGAAGAAGCCGCAGCTCGCGCTCGGCGACAGCTGGAAGCTCGGGGGAGGCCGGACGCTCAGCGTGCGCCTCACGCCGACGCCGGAGGAGTGCGCGCCTCTGGTCAAGCTCTCGTTCTGAGGTACAGCTCGCGCCATGGTGGAGGAGTTGGTGGAGGAGCCCGACGAGCTCGGGGAGCTGACGAACGACGCGATCGCCGGTGAGTTCCGCATTACCCAGCGCAAGCACGGCCATCGCTACTCGCTCGACGACGTGCTGACCGCGTGGGAGGCCGCCGCCAGCGCGCCGCACGCGCGTACGTGCCTGGAGCTGGGCAGCGGCATCGGCTCGGTGTTGTTGATGCTCGCGTACAAGCTGCCCGAGGCGCAATTCACCGCGGTGGAGGCGCAGCGCAACTCGTTCAAGCTGCTCGGCGACAACGTGCGGGACAACGGCCTGGGCGAGCGCGTGCGCTTGATCCACGGCGACCTGCGCTCGACGTTCCTGCACGAGCGCTTCGACCTGATCACCGGCACCCCGCCGTACGTGCCCATCGGCACGGCGACGCCGGCGAGCGACGCGCAGAAGGTGTACGCGCGCCAGGAGCTGCGTGGTGGCGTCGAGGCCTACCTGGAGGCGATCGGACGCTGCCTCTCGGAGGACGGCATCGGCGTGGTGTGCTGCGATGCGCGCTTCCCGCAGCGCGCGTTCGATGGCGCGCAGAGAGCCAGCCTGCACGTGATCCGACGCCGCGACGCGGTGCCGCGCGCGGGCAAGAAGGGGGCGCTGTTCTCGATCTACACCGTGTCCCGCCAGCCGCGACCCTTCGAGCACGCGTCGCCCTGGGTCGCTCGTGACGAGGACGGTGCGCGCACCGCCGAGTACGTCGCGGTGCGCGCGTTCTTCGGCCTCACTCCCCGGACCGAAGAGCCCGCCAGTCCGTGATCAAAGCGGCACGCAGCTGACCGAGTACTTCGTGCAGCGGTACTTGTCGCTGAACAACCGCAGCGTCGCGGCGCCCGAGGCGGCCGGCAGCGTGAACACGAGCGCGTTGGAGGTGCTGGCGCCGCTCAGCTTGTCGGACTTCACGAGATCGCCGTTGCCCTTGCGGAAGTGAATGTTGATGGTCTCGGTGGAGCTGAGCGTGATCTCGGGCAGCGTCACCGTGCAGCGCGCGCCAGCTGCCTGGATCGCGGACAGGTCGAAGAAGTCCTCGTCCTGGTAGAAGACAGTGCCCTCCAGCGTGTTGCCGTAGGCCAGGCCCGGCGTCGCCGCCGCTGCGGTATCGTTGTCCTCGAAGGTGTCCGTGCAGAAGTTGGGCTCGACCCGCAGCGTGTAGCCGGTGCAGGCGTTGGAGCCGTTGCCGTCGTACACACGCACGTAGTAGGCGATGCCCTTCTTCACGACGATGTTGTAGGTCCACTTCCAGACGTTGTCGGCGGGCGTGCCCTCGGCGTACGTGACCAGCGTGTTCATCGCGTCGTGGAGCTGGAACTTCGGTGCCGCCGGACTGGCTGGCGGCGCGTCGTACGCAAGCGCGATGCGCACCGGTTCCGTGCGCTCGGGCACGAACTGGAAGTGGTCCTCGTCCTTGCCCGTCGAGAGCTTGCTCGACACCACGGCGCAGCCGTCGCGCGGCTCCAGCAGCAGCGAGGCGCTCCGTATGTTGTTGGGCTCGAGCACGTCCGTGGCTCCGCACTCGGCGTTGCTGGGCGCACGCGCGACGCACTCGGCGAGGGCCACGTAGGAGTCGCTGAGGGAAGGCGCGGTCACGACCGCTCCGGCGTCGCCAGAGCCTTCCGTGGCAGAGCCCGCGTCGCCGCTGGCGGCAGGCTGGCCGGCATCGTAGTTGGTGGCGGTGGCGGCGTCGCCGCTCGGCGTGCCCGCGTCGCGAGCGCCTCCGCCATCCGGCGGGACAGGACGACCGCGCTCACCTCCCGAGGGATCTCCGCGGCCCGTCGCCGTGCCGTTGTTCTCTTCGTCGTCGTCGCCGGTGGACACCTCGCAGGCCACGGCGCCGAGCATCAGGTTCAACACCAACAGACCGGCCGTCTTGCGCACTCGCACTCCTTCGGATGGCGACTCGAGCGCCACGTGGGCTTGCTCTACCTCGCGCCGTGCGCTGGGGCCGAAGCACTCACCCCGAAGGCGAGCTCAGAGTGGGGTGCAGGTCACGGTGTACTTGGTGCACTCGTAGTCGCTCGCGGAAACCTTCAGCGCGGTTGTGCCCACGCCGGCTTGGACCTCGATCGTGACCGAGGGCTGGTTGCCGTCGAGGGTGCGGTCCAGCAGCGAGTTGACGCTGCCGGTGCCGTAGGTGCTCACGGAGAGCCTCGAGACCGAGCCGGCCTTGAGGTCCGAGGTGATCACGCAGCTCGCGCCGCCAGCGGCGAGCGCGGACGTGTCGTACCAGTCCTCGTCGTAGGGGAACACGGTCGCGGACAGGGGCGTGCCGTAGGCGAGGCCCTTGGCCAGCGCGCTCTGCGAGTCGTTGTCCTCGTAGGGGTCGGTGCAGAACTGCGGATCGACGCGCAGGTTGTAGCCCTGGCAGCCGCTGAGGTTGCCGTTGTCGTAGACCTCGACCTGGTACGCGAAGTTCTTCTTCGACTGGAAGGTGTCGGAGATCGTCCAGGTCACATCCTCACGCCGGCCGTCATTCGAGGCGATGCTGTTGACCTCCGTCGGCGTGTAGACGCGGAAGCCGAGGTCCACGCCGTTGCTGGCCGTGGTCTCGTACGCGAGCTCGACGCGCACCGGGTCCGAGCGAGGCGTGATGATCTGATAGAAGTCGTACTCGCGGTCCGAGCTGAGCTTGCCGGGGACCCGTGCGCAGCCGCTCGCGGCCGTGACGTCGATCGCGCTCTCCTTCGTATCGTTGGGCTCGAACACGTCCGGACCCGCGCAGGCGGCGCTGGCGGTGGGCAGAGGCAGCGCGCACTGCTCGGGCGCCTGGCTGGTCGAGCCCACGGCAGCCGGGGGCGTGGTCGAGCCGCCGTCCCCGGAGCCTCCCGCGTCCGCACTCGCGGCATCGCTGGCGCCGCCCGCGTCGTTGCCGACCGCTGCCGTGTTGCTCGCATCGGGTGCGACCGTGGTCACGCGTCCGGCGTCACCCGGAGTGCGTATGTCGCCGGTGCGATCGCTGTCCTCCTCGCCGGTGGATACCTCACAAGCACCCGCGCCCAGGGCGAGGTTCAGGACCAGCAAACTCATGGACTTGCGCATCGAGCTCCTTGGCGGCGCTGCTTCGCGGACCGCGGTCGTTGCTCTAACGTGGCGGGGGGCGCGACGCTTGATTGGGTCACCCCAACGGGTGTGCTCGCGATCCGCGCTATAAGCGCCGCCGGAGCTGGTTCATGAGTCGCTATTGGAGTCCCATCGTCGGCAAGCTGCACCCCTACGTGCCCGGGGAACAGCCCGCCGACCCCAACCTGGTCAAGCTGAACACCAACGAGAACCCGTACGGCCCGTCGCCGCGGGTCATCGAGGCGCTCCAGCACGAGATCGGCGACCGCCTGCGCCTGTACCCCAACGCCGAGTCGGACGCCCTGCGCGCCGCGATCGCCGCGCGTCACGGGCTCACCCCGGACCACGTGTTCTTGGGCAACGGCTCGGACGAAGTGCTGGCGCACGCCTTCCACGGCCTGTTCCAGCACGGCGCGCCGCTGCTGTTCCCGGACGTCACCTACAGCTTCTACCCGACCTACTGCGAGCTCTACGGCATCCCGTACCGCACCCTGCCGGTGGGCGACGACTTCGCCATCGACGCCAGCGCGTACGCGGGGCAGGGCGAGCACGCGGGCATCATCTTCGCCAACCCCAACGCGCCCACCAGCCGCGCGCTCGGGCTCGCGGACGTCGAGCGCATCGTGCAGTCGTCGCCGCGCGTGGTGCTGGTGGACGAGGCGTACGTCGACTTCGGTGCCGCCAGCGCCGTCCCGCTGGTCGCGCGCCACGAGAACCTGCTGGTGGTGCAGACGTTCTCCAAGTCGCGCTCGCTGGCCGGCCTGCGCGTGGGCTTCGCGATCGGCCAGCCGCACCTGATCGAGGCACTGGTGCGCGTGAAGAACAGCTTCAACTCGTACCCGCTCGATCGCCTGGCGCAGGTCGCCGCGCTGGCCGCGTGGGAGGACGAGGCCTGGTTCGAGGACACGCGCCACAAGGTGATCGCCAGCCGCGAGAAGCTCGCGCAGGGCTTGATCTCGCGCGGCTTCGAGGTCCTGCCCTCCGCCACCAACTTCGTGTTCGCGCGCCATCCCGGTCGCGCCGCCGAGGAGCTCGCCGGCAAGCTGCGCGCCCTCGGTGTACTGGT
>JBEVNG010000296.1:0-16167 GCA_040508235.1 Polyangiales bacterium
GGCCGACGCGGCGCCGACCGCGGCCGGGCGCGACCTGTTCGCGCTGAAGGTCCTGCTCGTGCTCGCGATCGCGACCAGCATCGACGCCTTCGCGGTGGGGCTGACGCTGCCGATGCTCGGTGCGCCGTTGTTGCCCTCCGTGCTGACGATCGGGATCGTGACCGCGCTGCTCAGCGGAGCCGGTGTGTTGCTCGGGCGACGCTTCGGCTCGATGCTCGGCAAGCGACTCGATGTGTTCGGGGGCGTGGTCCTGATCGCGCTCGGACTCAAGATCCTGGTCGAGCACCTGACGGCCGCGGGCTGAGTCGCAGTCCACAATCAGGTATGTGCGAGCTGGCGGAGACCGCAGAAAGTCTTGCGTGCGAAGTCTCGCCGTAGACACCCTGATGATCTTGATGGTTCACTATTCGTGAGGTGATGGTCCATCTAAGTGGCGGTCACCGTGCGACATGCAGTAATGCTCTGAGACTCCATCGGACCCGAGAGCAGGAAGATGCCGCTTCCCATCGATCTAGAGTGGTTCCGCGAAGCCGAGCTTCCGGCTCTCGACGCGCTGCGCAGCGTGTGTGTCGAGGCGCGCGCCATGCTGGAAGAAGAGGCCTGCCTCGCGTTCCCGGGCGTGGATGCGGGGCCCACCGTCGAGCGCGTCTGGGACGACCTGATGCGCGCACTGCGTGGTGACGTCGATCCGCTGCGCTGGCGCCTGTCCGCGCTCGGCGTGCACGCGGCGTACAGCGGCGTCGAGCTACGCGTGATCAACGAGGCCACGCAGCTGGTGCGGCGTCGCGTCGTGCAAGGCCTGATCGCCACCTACGGTGCGCGGCCCGCCAAGCTGGAGTCGGTGCTCAACGTGATGCAGCAGCTGGTCGACCGCAGCCTGTGGACGATCACGCGCGAGTACTTGCTGCACCGCGAAGCGATGATGGAGGACCAGCGCCGCAACGAGCTCAAGGAGCGCCAGCGCGCGGAGAAGATGCGCCTGCGCAGCGTCGAGCTGGAGGCGGAGAACCGACGCATCCGCGAGGTCAGCCGCACCAAGAGCGAGTTCCTGGCCAACATGTCGCACGAGCTGCGTACGCCGCTCAACTCGATCATCGGCTTCGCCGACCTGCTGCACGACGGCGAGATCCCCCAAGACCAGGAGCGCGAGCTGCTGGCGGACATCCTGCGCAGCGCGCGTCACCTGCTCACGATGATCAACGACGTGCTCGACCTGGCGAAGGTCGAGGCGGGCAAGCTGGAGTTCTGCCCCGAGGAGGTCGCGCTCGCGCCGCTCGTGCAGGAGGTCACCGAGGCGCTGCGTCCGGCCGCGAGCAAGGGCAGGGTGGTGCTCAGCATCGACGTGCCGGCCGAGCTGGAGCCGGTCTGGGTCGACCCCGCGCGCATGCGTCAGGTGCTCTACAACTACCTCTCCAACGCGATCAAGTTCACGCCCGTCGATGGGCAGGTGGTGGTGCGCGGGTGGATCGATCAGGACCTGTGGCTGGAAGTTCAAGACGACGGCGTCGGCATCCCGGCCCAGGACCTCAGCCGCCTGTTCACCGACTTCGAGCAGCTCACGCCGGGTACGCACGGTGGCACGGGCTTGGGCCTGGCACTCACGCGCCGCATCGTGGAGGCGCAGGGCGGACGTGTGGGCGTGCGTAGTCAGCCTGGTCGCGGCAGCACGTTCTGGGCGCGCTTGCCTTGCGAGCGTCTCGCGCGCGCGAGCTCGTATTTCGAGCAGCTGCGCCCTAGCGGCGTGCACGCGAGGACCGACCTTCCCCTCGAACCCGGCGACGCGAGCGCGAAGCCGCTACAGCGGAGCGGCACATGAAGAAGCGCGTCCTGGTGGTCGATGACAACGACCTCAACCTCAAGCTGATGACCTACTTGCTCGCGACCGAGAACTGCGAGGTCCTCACCGCGGTCGACGCGCAGCAGGCGCGCCGCACGCTGAGCGAGCTCAAGCCCGACCTGATGCTGCTCGACCTGCAGCTGCCGGACATGGACGGCCTGCAGCTGACGCGCCTTCTGCGCGAGGATCCAGCCACGTCCGGCCTGCGCATCGTGGCCGTCACTGCGTACGCCATGAAGGGCGACGAGGAGCGCGCCAGGGCGGCGGGGGTGGATGTCTACGTGACCAAGCCGATCGCCAAGGACGAGTTCCGCAAGACCGTCTCGCGCTTGCTCGCCGACTGAGTACACTCGCGCACGTGTTGCGCTCGATGTTGTTGGCAGTCGCTCTGGTGCCCTCGCTCGCCCTGGCCGACGGGGGCGACGCGCATGCGGATCCGCTCGCTACGCCGCTGATCGCGCTGGCGCTCATTCTGTTGGCCGCAAAGCTCGGCGGCGACGTCGCGGTGCGGCTCGGGCAGGCGGCCGTGCTGGGCGAGCTGCTGGCCGGCGTGTTGCTCGGCAACCTGGACCTCGTCGGCGTCGGCGGCGTCGAGTGGATGGCGCACGACGGCGTGGTCGACATCTTCGCGCGGCTCGGCGTGATCCTGCTGCTGTTCGAGGTCGGCCTGGAGTCGACAGTCGCCCAGATGAAGAGCACCGGCGTGACGGCGCTGGTGGTGGCGGTGCTCGGTGTGGTCACGCCGTTCGCGCTGGGCTGGGGCGTGGGACTGCTGCTGGTCCCGGATGCGGGCACCTACGCGCACGTGTTCCTCGGCGCGACGCTGACCGCGACCAGCGTCGGCATCACGGCGCGCGTGCTCAAGGATCTCAACCAGGGCACCAGCCCCGAGGCGCGCGTGATCCTCGGCGCCGCGGTGATCGACGACGTGCTGGGGCTGGTGATCCTGGCGGTCGTCACCGGCGTGATCGGCGCGGCGAGCACGGGCCAGGCGCTGTCGAGCTGGGACGTCGTGCGCACGTTGCTGCTCGCGTTCGGCTTCCTGGTCGGCTCGCTGTTGCTCGGCCTGTGGCTCGCACCGCGTGTTTTCCGCGTCGCCTTCAGGCTTCGCAGCCAGGGTGTGCTGCTGGCGCTGGCGCTGTCGTTCTGCTTCGCGCTCTCCTATGCCGCCAACCTGATCGGTCTGGCGCCGATCGTCGGCGCGTTCGCGGCGGGCTTGATCCTGGAGCGCGCGCAGTACACGGACTTCGTCACGCGCGACGAGCACGAGCTGGAGCACCTGATCCATCCGATCACGGCGTTCCTGGTGCCGGTGTTCTTCGTGATCATGGGCATGCGAACCGACCTGCGCGCGTTCGCGCAGCCGGGCGTGCTGGGGCTCGCGGCGGCGATCACGGCGGTCGCGATCGTCGGAAAGCTCGCGTGCGCGGCCGGCACGCGCGGTCAAGCGGACAGGCTGACGGTGGGGCTCGGCATGATCCCGCGCGGCGAGGTCGGCCTGATCTTCGCGAACATCGGGCTCGGCCTGAAGGTCGGGGATCAAGCCGTCGTCACGCCGAACCTGTTCTCGGCGCTGGTGGTGATGGTGATCATGACGACCATGGTCACGCCGCCGCTGCTCAAGTGGAGCCTGGCGAGGGCTACAGCGTGACCACCGCGAGCGCGGCCTCGGCGAGGCTCGCCAGGTAGAGCTTGTCGCCGTGCACGCGCATGCCGGTGACCATGTGGAACGCGCGCGTCTTGCCGCCGAGCTCGCGCACCACCGCGCCGTCGTCGTCGACCGCGATCACGTGGATGGAGCGCGTGGGGTTCGGCTGCACGCGCTCGGGCAGCGCCCACACCACCTGACGGATCAAGCCCGGCAGCGGCAGCAGGAAGTCGAGCAGCGCATTGCGCGGGCTGGCGAGCGCGATCCAGAGCCGGCCCTGCTCGTCGCGACTCATGTTGTCGGGGAAGCCGGGGAGGTCCTGGATCAACGCGTCCTGCGAGCCGGCGAGCGGACCCTTCAGCCACAGCTTGCGCACGCGGTAGGCGGTGGTCTCGGCGATCGCGACGAACGACTCGTCGGCCGCGAGCGCCACGCCGTTGGCGAACTCCAGGCCCTCGATCAACACCGACACGTCTCCGTCCGGTGTGCGCTTGAGCAAGCGTCCGGTGCCCGAGTGCGCCAGCAGCTCGCCGCGCCAGTGGTCGATGCCGACCTGCTGGCTGGAGTCGCTGAAGTAGATGGTGCCGTCGCGCGCGAGCGCCGCGTTGTTGCAGAAGCCCAGGCCGTGCTCGCGCGCGTCGACCAGCACGCTCAGCTGCTTGGACTCCATGTCGAGCCGCAAGAGGCCGCGCTTGGCGTCGCACACGATTGCGATCGAGCCGTCGACCTCGATGCCGAGGGGCCGGCCGCCGGTGGTGGCGAGCAGCTCCACGGCGCCGTTGTGCAGGCGCACGATGCGGCCATCGACGAGTCCGCAGATCAGGCGACCCTGGGCGTCGATCGCGACGTCTTCACCGAGCGCGGGCAGCGCGATGCGCTGCAGCGAGGCGCGTAGCTTGCGGACCTTGGTGCGCGGCGGCGCGGGGGGAATCCAGAGCGAGGGCTGAATCGAGGGCTTCATCTGCCCGCGAGCTTACTCAGCCTCGGGCGCCTGCGCATTCAGCAGCGGGTTCTTGCAGCGGCGGGCGGCCAGAGGGTGCGCCGACACGCGCTCGTGCGCATCGAGGCCCGCCACGCGCAGCGTGCGTCCACCGCGCTGCCAGTCGCGCTCCAGCTCGTGCAGCTTCTCCATCACCGTGTGATCGACGATGCGCGTCGAGCCGAGGTCGAGGATCACCACCTTGTCGACGTCGATCGCATCCAGCTGACGCTTGATGGGCAGGTAGTTGCTGAACACCGCCGCGTGCCCGACCTTCATGTGCACGATGCCGTCCTCCTCGCGACACTGGATCTCGGGGCGGAACATGTTGCGCAGCGGCATGCCGTGGGTCCAGTGCATCAGCGCCTTGAGCACGATGCCGGCGAACACGCCGAGCAGCAGGTCGGTGGCCACGGTGACCACGATCGTACAGGTGAAGATCAACATCTGCTCGCGGCCGATGCGCCAAGTCTTGGCGAACTCCGAGGGCGAAGCGAGGCGCAGGCCCGTGTAGATCAACATCGCGGCCAGCGCGGCGAGCGGGATGCGCGCCAACAGCCACGGCACACCGGCGACGCACACCAGCAGGAACAGGCCGTGGAAGAAGTTCGCCCAGCGCGTGCGTGCGCCGCTGTTGATGTTCGCGGAGCTGCGCACGATCTCGGAGATCATCGGCAGCCCACCGAGCAAGCCGGCGAGCAGGTTGCCCACGCCGACGGCGAGCAAGTCGCGATCGAGGTTCGACGTGCGCTTGTCCGGATCGAGCGCGTCGACGGCCTTGGCACTCAGCAGCGACTCCAGGCTGCCGACGAGCGCGAACATCACCACGTACTTGATCGACGTGGCGCTCAGCAGCTGCGAGAAGTCGGGCAGCTGCACGGCGGACAGCAGGCTGCCGGGCAGCGCGACCAGGAAGTTGGGCCCTACCGCGAAGTCGTGACCCTGGAACTGGTAGTGGTGCTCGTGGCCGAGGTCGAAGTCGGCGGCCATCAGCACGGACGCAACGACCACGATCATCTGCGGCGGCACCTGGCGCAGCGGCTTCCAGGGCACGTGCGCCCAGCCGAACAGGAGCGCGAGCGAGAGCGCGCCGATCAGCGCGACCTCGGGGTTGAGCGTCGCGAGGCTGCTCGGGATCTGCGCCAACAGGGACATCGGGTCGCCCGGCTCGGGCGTGACGCCGAGCATGGTGTGGACCTGCTTGCTGCAGATGATGACCCCGATCGCGGCCAGCATGCCGTGCACCACCGAGGAGGGGAAGAAGTCGCCGAGCGCGCCGGCCTTGAGCAACGCGAACGCGATCTGCAGCAGCGCCGCCGCAACGATGGTCGCCAAAGTCAGACGATACCCGGCGAGGGCGTCTCCCTGCCCCAACTCGTTGACGGCGTTCAGCCCGATCACGATCAGGCCCGCGGCGGGACCCTTGATGGTGAGGCGCGCGCTGCCGAAGAAGGTGGCGACCAAGCCGCCGATGATCGCGGTCAAGATGCCGGAGATCGGGGGGAAGTTGCTCGCCATCGCGATCCCGAGGCAGAGCGGGAGGGCGATCAGGAAGACAAGGAAGCCGGACAGCAAGTCGGCACCCCAGTGCGAGGACCGGGGGGAGGACGAAGTCGGTGTCATCAGACGGTGTCTTGTTCGTCGGATGTCTGCCTGTCCAGGCGTTTCGCCCCGGGCGCCTTACCTCGCGCGCTCGATTTCTCCCCGCTCGGCCTGCCGGCCACGGTGGGGTGTTCCTACCTGGCCGGGGAGAAACACCCGGGCCATCCCACTCTGGACTGACCCGTGTGGGCTAGGTCGGCGCGCGGCGGACCGCCTTGGTGCCGACGCTCGGTAGGAAGACCTCGAACGTGCTGCCGCTGCCGCGAACGCTGTGCACGGAGACCCAGCCCTGGTGGTCGCGCGCGATGCCTTCGACCACGGCCAGGCCGAGGCCGGTGCCCTCGCCCTCGCCCTTGCGCGTGAAGAACGGCTCGAACAAGTGCGGGATGTCGTGCTCATCGATGCCCACGCCGTAGTCGGTGATCGCGATGCGCGCGTAGCGGCCCTTGGGTGCATGCACGCCGGTGGGCGGCTCGGTCTCCAGCTCCGCGACCACGATGTCGATGTCCCCGCCGCGCGGCATCGCCTGCATGGCGTTGGTCAGCAAGTTGGTGAGCACCTGCAGCAGCTGCTGGCCGTCCGCATGCACGCGTACGCTGGTCGCGCTGCCCGCGATGCGGATGTTGGTGGAGTGGCTCTTGGTGAGCGGCTCCAGCGTGCGCGCGGCGCGCTGGGCGAGCGACTGAAGGTCGATCTCCTCCGCCTGCGTCCCCTTGCGACGCGCGAAGTTGAGCAAGTCCTTCACGATGCCGGTCATGCGGCTGGTCTGCTCCAGGATGGTGCGCGCGCTCTCGTGCGACTCGCTGCCGACCTCCGGATCCTGCTCGATCTGGCGCGCGTAGCCGGACACCACGTTGAGCGGCGAGCCGAGCTCGTGCGCGAGCGCGGAGGCGAGCTGCCCGACGGTGCGTAGGCGGTCTGCATGACGTAGCTGCTCCAGCGCCGCGACCCGCTCCGCGCCCGCCTCCTCGACGGCCCGGTTGGCGGCGCCGAGGCGCTCGGCCATGCCGTTCATCTCGCGCGCGAGGATCGCGACTTCGTGCTTCCCCCTGGGCACGTTCGCGCGCGCGGTGAAGTCGCCCGAGCCGAGCTGGCGGGCCAGCTCCGTGAGCCGCTGCAGCGGTCGACCCACGAAGATGCTGACGATCGCGAACGTCACCAGGCCACCCATCGCGGCGAGCGAGAGCGACTGCGTCCATAGCGATTGCCAGCCCACGCGCGTCAGCAGCATGTCGATCGCGTGCGGCTCCGAGAGCTCCAGCGCGACGTCGCGCTGCTCCAGCGGCACGTAGGTCAGCAGCTCGCCGCCGTACGACTCGACCACCACCTCCCCGTGTTGGAGCGGCGCCATCTGCGCGTTCTTCAGCCGAGGTTTGGGCAGGCTGGAGCTCGCGCCCGTGCTGACCAGGCGGATCGTGACGTGCGCCTCCGCGATCTCCTCGCGCGCGAGGAGCAGCCGCGCTTCCTCGAGGGGATCCGCTTCTTCGCCGGGGCGCGACAGCGCGGTCTGCAGCACCACCGCGAAGAAGCGCCGGTCGCGCTTGGTGACCTCGAGCAGCAGCTTCTGCTCGTGGCGAACGCGGATGAACACGCCTGCGCCGAGCACCAGCACGATGGTGACCAACAACGCAATCCAGAGTCGGGTAGCAATCCGCATGGACCTCGTCTGCGCTAGCCCAGCAGCTTGGCATGGAATCTGCGTCTGCTTAGGCTTAGCGACGCGATGACCGACGTTAAGCCAAAGACACGCGTGCTGCTCGTGGAAGACGACGCAGCGATGGGAACGCTCGTAGCGCGCAACCTGCTCCGTCGCGAGTTCGAGCCAGTCCACGTGCTCAACGCCGCCGATGCGCTGAACGCCGTCGAGGGGCAGGCCTTCCAGGTGGTGGTCTCGGACGTGCGACTCGGCGGCATGACCGGCCTCGAGCTCTGTGAACGCCTGTGCGCGCGTCGCCCCGACGTACCGGTCATCCTGGTCACCGCGTTTGGCGACCTCGACACCGCGATCGCGGCCCTACGCGCCGGAGCGCACGACTTCTTGCCCAAGCCGTTCGAGATGGACGAGCTGGCGATGCGCATCTCGCACGCGGCGGAGCTCGGCTATCTGCGCGCCGAGGTGAAGCGCCTGCGCGAGGTGGCCGCACCCGAGCAGGGTCCGGCCGAGATGCTCGGCGAGAGCCCGGCGATGCGCCACGTGTTCTCGATGATGGCGCGGCTCGCGCTGTCCGACGCGCCGGTGTTGATCTGCGGCGAGACCGGCACCGGCAAGGAGCTGGCGGCGCGCGGACTGCACGACAAGAGCGCACGTCGCGACGGACCGTTCGTGGCGATCAACTGCGCGGCCGTGCCGGAGAACCTGCTGGAGAGCGAGCTGTTCGGGCACGTGAAGGGCGCGTTCACCGATGCGCGTCAGGCGCGCGCGGGCCTGTTCCTGGAGGCGAACGGCGGCACGTTGTTCCTGGACGAGGTGGCGGAGCTGCCGCTGGCGCTGCAGGCCAAGCTGCTGCGCGCGCTGCAAGACCGGCGGATCCGTCCGGTGGGCAGCGACAAGGAGGTCTCGTTCGATGCGCGCATCCTGAGCGCGACCCACCGCGACCTCGACTCGCGGGTGGAGGGCGGACTGTTCCGCGAGGACCTCTACTACCGCCTGAACGTCCTGCAGCTCGACCTGCCGCCGCTGCGTGCGCGCGGTTCGGACGTGCTGGTGCTGGCGAATGCGCAGCTCGTGAACATCGCGGCGCGCACCGGCAAACAAGTTCGCAGCTTCGCCCCCGAGGCTGCACGACGGCTCATGAACTACGCCTGGCCGGGCAACGTTCGCGAGCTGTCCAACGTACTCGAACGCGCTGTCGCACTGGCTGAATACGACGAGGTAACCGTGGCCGACCTACCCGAGAAGATCCAAGCGTTCCGTTCCTCCGACGTCCTGGTCGCTGGTCATGACCCTTCGGAGCTCGTGACCCTCGAAGAAGTGGAGCGTCGCTACATCTTGCGCGTGATGGAGGCCGTGGGTGGCAACCGCACGCGCGCGTCGGAGATCCTCAAGGTCGACCGCAAGACGCTCTACACCAAGCTGAAGAACTACGAGCGTCGCGCGGCCGAGAGCGCCTCCTGAGCCTCAGTACGCGCTCTCGCTGAGCGCGAGGCGGCTCCACGTCATGTCCGTGCCCGCAACGCAGCTCGGCTTGGTGGGGTCGGGGTTCTTGAAGCCGCCGCTGATGTCGCGCGCCTGGTAGCCGACGCGCGCGTCGCCGGCCGCGTCGAGCGCAATGGACGGCGAATGCAGGAACCAGGCGCCAATGCTGCAGTTCCACTCGAGGAAGATGGTGTCGGCGGGGATCTCGCCGCCCTGCTCGACGAAGCTGCTGTTCCACTTGGACGTGGTGGTCGCGCAGTCGGCGTCGTTGCACCAGCTGATCGCGATGTTGTAGTCGACCGTGTGCACGAGGCGCGGGTGGTCCTGGGCGTCGAGCGCGAGGTCGAGCCCACCGTGCACGTTCTCGCCGCTGTGGCTCCAGGCGTAGATCCAGCTGTCGCCCTTGGTGCAGTCGCTGTTGCACGAGAAGTAAGACACGGTCTTCACGCCGTCCTTGTTCTTGTGGATCTGCGCGTAGCGCGGCTGGCCTTGTTTGGTGAGCGCGAGCGAGACCTGAGGCTTCATGCTGACGGCCTCGCTGGAGCTCTCGTAGGGTTCGAAGAAGCCGATGCCGGCGTTGGTCCAGCCCGCGACGCTGTTGCAGTCGGCGGCGCAGCTGAGGTACGCGCCGATGTCGGGCGAGGGGTTCTCGGTCTTGTAATCGTAGAGGTTGGTGGCCACGTGGATGCGGCCGGTGGCGTCGTAGCGCAGCGTGGAGCCGTACCAGATCTCCGGCTCGGCGATGGTGCTGTAGCTCCACGCCTCCGGGCTGGTGCAGCCCGCGTCGCACGAGGCGAGCTCGGTCTTGGCGGGCTTCTGGCCGATGCCGACCAGCGCGCGGTAGGTGTGGATCAAGAAGCGCGGCTTGCCGTTCTGATCGAGCGTGAAGGCCTCGCCGGTGACTTCCTTTTCGTTGTCGTGCTTGAGGATCTGCTGGTACTGCCAGCTCGTGCGTACGCCGCAGTTGCTGTCGCACTCGCCGTAGTAGAGGTACGCGAAGCTGCTGAGCAGGATGCGCGGCTTGCCGTCCGCGGTGAGCGCGAGCATCGCGTCGTAGACGGTGCCCTCAGTGTCGAACTCGACCACCTGCACGTCGTCCTCGTCGGCGCAGTTGCCCTTGGGACAGAACGCGTAGAACGCGTCGCCCTGTACGAACTTGGGATAGACCATGTGCGTGTTGCCCTGCGCGTCGAGCTCGATCGAGGGCGCCGCGGTGTTGGTGGGCTCGTTGGTGGGCAGGAAGAAGCGCGCGCCCTTGGGCGTGCTGACGTCACCGACGGGCGTGCTTGCGTCCGTGCTTGCGTCCGCGCTGGCGTCGGGTGTGCCGGGGGCGGCGTCGGGCTGGGGCTGGCCGCCATCGACCTGGTAGCTGGCGTCGGGCGAGGCCGTCTCCTCAACGTCCTGGTCGCCATCGTCATCGCGAACCGGGTCCTCCTCGCCACAAGCCACCAACACGCCGGCGAGACCCACGACCGTGAACAAACTGCGCATCGACATGCGCCTATTTGTGCGGTCCTTTCGGGCTTGGAGCTTCCTAAATGGTTGCTATCGAGACCCTATGAAATCGATACGCTGGGCCGCGGCTAGCCTGCGCAGGTGCAGTCGGTGCAGCCCTGGCTAGCGCAGGCGCCGCAGGTTTGGGTGACTGACTTACGGAGTGCGTGGCGGGCGCGGTGCACGCGGACGGCGGCGGAGTTGGCGGTGATGCCGGCCTCCTCGGCGTAGTCTTTCACGGCGACGCCGGCGACGTCGATGCGCTCCAGGGCCTCGCGGTAGCTGGGCTTGAGCTCGTCCTTCAGCGCGCGCACGCACTGGCAGGGGTTCGAGGGCGCCTCGGGCGCGAGCTCGTGCGCGAAGGCCTCGAGAGCGCGCACGCGGGTTTGCTCGCGGCGCGCGCGGTCGATCACGGCATTGCGCAGCACGCGGTAGAACCAGGCCTCGGCGTTCTGGAGCGAGTCGGCCTCGTCGAGCGGCGCTAACGCGTCTTGAAGCAGGTCCTCGGCGAGCGCGCGATCGCCGACCTTGCCGATCAGGAAGGCCAGGAACTTCTCACGCTGTGCGAGCAACGCGACGACGTCAGACATGAAACCTCCGGAGCCGCAGGGAGTTTGCCAGGACCGAGACGCTGGATAGGGACATCGCCAGGCTAGCGAAGATTGGCGAGAGCGCGAACGGATGGAACACACCGGCCGCGAGCGGGATGCCGACCAGGTTGTAGAGGAAGGCCCAGAACAGGTTCTGGCGAATGGTACGCATGGTCGCCCTGGCGAGTGCGAGTGCGGTCGGCAAGTTGGCGATGCCCTGGCCGAGCAGTGCGATGTCGGCGCTGGCCATGGCGACGTCGGTGCCGTGACCGACCGCGATGCCCACGTCCGCGGCGGCGAGCGCGGGTGCGTCGTTGATGCCGTCGCCGATCATCGCCACGCGCTTGCCCTGGCCGCGCAGCTCTTGCACGAGCTCGGCCTTCTGCGCAGGGGTGCGCTCGGCGTACACGCGCGGGATGTTCAGCTCGCTCGCCACGTTGCGAGCGGTCGCCTCCAGGTCACCGCTGACCAGGACCTTCTCGTGCGGCAACGATGCGAGGATGCCCTTGGCTTCGGGCAACACCTGATCGGCGACGGCGATCCACCCGCGTGAGGCACCGTCGATCGAGACGTAGGCGATCATGTTGCCCTGCGCGGCGAGTGCGGTCGCTTCTGCATCGGCGCCCAGGCGCAGAAAACGCGCCGTTCCCACCACCACGCGCTTGCCCTCGACGACCGCCGACGCACCGGCGCCCGCCTGCGCTTCGAACGAGGAAGGTGTGGGCAGCGGGCCGGGCACGGCGGCGACGATCGCCTTGGCGATCGGATGTTCGCTGTGCTGCTCGACGGCCGCGACCAGGCGCAGCAGCTCCGCGTCGCCGTGTACCTTCGTCAGCACGGGCTTGCCGGCGGTCAGCGTGCCCGTCTTGTCGAACAGCAAGGTGTCGAGCGACGCGGCGGCCTCCAGCGCGCTGCCGCCCTTGATCAGCACGCCGAGCGAGGCGCCCCGTGCGGTGCCGACCGCGACCGCAGCCGGCGTGGCGAGCCCGAGTGCACAGGGACACGCGATCACCAGCACGGCGATCGCACGCTCGAACGCGAGCGCGAGATCGAACGCCGCCCAGCCCGCGAACGTCAGCAGCGAGATCGCGAGCACCGCGGGCACGAACCAGGCGCTGACGCGATCCGCCAGCGCGGCGATCGGCGCGCGCGAGCCCTGCGCTTGCTCGACGGCCTCGACGATGCGCGCGAGCGTGGTGTCGTCGCCGACCGTGGTCACGCGCACCGTCAGCGCGCCCGACTGGTTGACGGTGCCTCCCACGACTTTGTCGCCGGGTCCTTTGTCGCGCGGCAGGCTCTCGCCGGTCAGCATCGACTCGTCCAGCGCCGAGCGTCCCGCTTCGATCACCGCGTCCGCGGGCACACGCTCGCCGGGGCGAACCAGCAGCGTGTCGCCCACCTTCAACGCACTCAGCGGGACGCTGGAGCCGTCGGCGCGCGTGGCCTGCGTCGGCAACAACGCATCCAGCCCGCGCACCGCCGCGCTCAGGCGACGTCGCGCGCGCGCTTCCAGCAGCTTGCCCGCGAGCACGAAGGTCACGATCGCCGCGCCGGCCTCGAAGTACAGCGCGTGCCCATGCGTGAGCAACGCGACCAGCGAGTACCCGTACGCGGCGAGCGCGCCGAGGCTGACCAGCGTGTTCATGTCGGCGCTGCGCGCCTTCAGCGCGGCCCAGGCATGGCGCAAGAAGTAGCTGCCCGGTCCGAGCAACACCGGCGTGGCGAGCGCGAGCTGGAGCCAGCGTGGGTGGGGGATCGCGCCGTGCGACATCGCGAGCACCAGCAAGGGCAGCGTGCAGCTGGCGGCCAGGATCAGGTCTCGACGCAGCTTGTGCTCCAGCGCGCGCTCGGCCTCCGCCAAGACGCGGGCGCGCTCGGCGGGCAGGGCGCGCGGAACCTGGTAGCCCGCGCGCTGCACGGCGGAGGTGAGGGCGGCCGGCTGGGTCCGCTTGGGATCGAACTCGACGCGGGCGCGCTGGGTGGCGAGGTTGACGCGGGCGCTGTCCACGCCGGGCACCGCGCTCAGTGCACGCTCGACCCGGCCCACGCAGTTCGCGCAGGTCATGCCCAGCACCGGGAACTCGCTGCGTTGAAGGTTGCTCATGTCATGCTCCGACCCGATGACGCAGGGGGACCGCGATCATTACGGTCACGCTCGGGCCTCTTCGCGCGTAATGAACAGAGCCCCGGCGCGTCGGCGTTATGCTCGCGCGGCACGGACACGCGGAGTGAGAGGACTTCCTGCATGAGCTTTCCGAGGCGCGCGGACCAGCCGCGAGCGACAACACTGGCCGTGGGCATCGCGCTCGCCCTGGGCGGCTGCGCCAGCCGCGCGGTGCCTGCCTCTTATCCTGCGAACGGACCGCTGTCGCCACAAGTCCCCGAGGCCGCACCGGCGCGGGTCACGGTGGCCCTGCACGGCGAACCGCCGCTGCCCGGCCAGAGTAGCGCGGGCTGGCCGGGTCTCGAGCCGGGTGATGCGGCTCACACGCCGGACCCACACGCGCACCACCACCATCACGGAGGCGGGCATGCGGGGCATTGAGCTGTTGGTGCTGTTGGGTGCCTGCGCCAGCGCTTCGACCAGCGGCGACGTGCGGCGGGTGCGCACGCTGTCCCATGCGCCCGTGCTCGCCAAGGCCGCGGACGAGCGCGTCGAGCCCACCACGGATGCGGACGCACGCACGCTGCTGCGCGAGCCCCTGAGTGCCGAGCGGGCCGTGCGCATCGCGCTGCTCAACAACCGCTCGCTGCGCGCGGAGCTGCGCGAGCTGGGCATCTCGCGCGGACGGCTGATGCAGGCGGGCTTGGTCGGCAACCCCACGTTCGAGGTGGAGCTGCTGCCCGAGCGCGACTCCGATGTCGAGCTGCGCGCCGAGTACGACCTGAGCACGCTGCTGCTCGCCCCGCTGGCGTCGCGCGCGGCGTCGGCCGAGCTGGAGGCGGAGCAGTATCGCGTCGCGGGCAGCGTGGTGGAGCTGGGCTACCGCGTGCGCGCGGCGTGGTTCGAGCTGGCGGCCGCGGAGCAGCGTCTCAGCTTCGCGCAGCGCACGCTCGATGCGCTGACCGCGGGCCGCGATGCGGCGGTGGCGCTGCTGGAGGCGGGCAACATCCCGCCGCTGGAGGCGTCGCGGCAGATCGTCGCGTTCGAGAACGCGCGCATCGAGGTCGCGCGCCACGAGCTGGCGCTGGCCGATCAACGCGAGCACATGCAGCGCCTGCTCGGCCTGTACGGCGAGGAGACCAGCTGGAAGCTCGCCGAGGGGCTGGCCGCGCTGCCGGCGGAGCCCACGCTGCCAGACAAGCTGGAGGCGGCGGTGTTGGGCGCGAGCCTGGACCTCAAGGCGATGGCGCAGCGGCTGGAGGCGGCCGCGCGCCGCACCGGCATCACGCGCACCGCCGGCTGGCTGCCGGGCGTCGAGGTCGACGTGCACGCGCTGCACACCAAGCCCGACGATCCCAACATGGACAAGCGCTGGCGCTACGGCGGCGGCGTGAGCGTGGCGGTGCCGCTGTTCGATCGCCAGCAGGGCGAGCTGCGCGCCAACGAGGCGGAGTTCGACGCGCTGCTGGAGCGACAGCAAGGGCTGGCGATCGAGCTGCGCTCGCAGGCGCGCGCGGCGCGCAACCGCGTGTTGTCGACGTACGCTAGAGCGAACGCGTACCAGCACACGCTGGTGCCCGCGCAGCAGACGGTGGTCGAGCAGACGGTGCTGCAGTTCAACGCGATGCAGGTGAGCGTGTTCGACCTGCTGCTGGCGCGGCGCGCGGAGCTGGAGATCCAGCTGGCGGCGGTCGATGCGCAGGCCGCGTACTGGAGCGCGCAGGCGGCGCTCGATGCGCTGCTGGCCGGCAAGCTGGTGGGACAGGAAGACGAAGCGGACGAGCACGCGAGTATGTCGCGCGGCGAGAGCGAGAGGGGCCACTGATGGATCGGCGAGACTTCATCCGCTTTGGCAGCGCGGCTGGCGCGCTCATGCTCGCGCGCCGCGCGTCGGCCCAGGAGCAGCACCCGCATGTGCTCGCGGCCGCGACCACCGAGCTCTCCAAGGCCGAGGTCGCGGACAGCACACCCGTCGAGCGTGCGCCGTTGATCGCGGGTACGCCGGCGGTGGTCACACCCAACGGTCGCACGCTGCCGTGGCGCGTCGTGAAGGGCGTGAAGGTCGGGCACCTGATCGCGGAGCCGGTGGAGCACGAGTTCACGCCGGGCCTGAAGGCGACCTGCTGGGGCTACAACGGCACCACGTCGGGCCCGACCATCGAGGCAGTCGAGGGCGATCGCCTGCGCATCTACGTCACCAACAAGCTGCCCGAGCCCACCAGCGTGCACTGGCACGGCTTGATCTTGCCCAACGGCATGGACGGCGTGTCGGGCCTGAACCAGGCGCCGATCCCGATCGGCGAGACGTTCGCGTACGAGTTCACGGTCAAGCACCCGGGCACGTACATGTACCATCCGCACTACGACGAGATGACGCAGATCGCGCTCGGCATGGGCGGCATGTTCATCGTGCACCCCAAGAGGCCGCGTGGTCCCAGGGTCGATCGCGACTTTGCGTTGTTGTCGCTGGAGTGGCGCATCGACGCGGGCGCCAAGCGGCCCGACCCGAACGAGATGAGCGACTTCAACGTGCTCACGTTCAACAGCAAGGCGTTCCCCGCCACGCAGCCGCTGCTGGTGGGCAAGGGCGAGCGCGTGCGGCTGCGCTTCGGCAACCTGGGGCCGATGGATCACCATCCCATCCACCTGCACGGCACCAACTTCGTGATGACCGCGACCGACGGCGGCTACGTGCCCAAGTCCGCGCAGTACCCGGAGACCACGGTGCTGGTGCCAGTGGGCGCGACGCGTGTGGTCGAGTTCGTGGCGGACGAGCC
>JBEVNG010000299.1:0-10669 GCA_040508235.1 Polyangiales bacterium
ACGTCGGCGCGAAAGAAGATGCTGTCGCCGGCCATCAGGTCGTGCTCGGCGCCGCCGACGTTGATGCGCACGGCGCCCTTGAGCACGTAGACCGTCTCGGTGGTGCCCTTGCCGTGCGGCTCGCTGCGCAGCATGCCCTTGGGGGCCAGGCGCAGCTCGTACATCTCGCAGGCGCTCTCCGAGCCGCTCGGCGACACTAGCCGGCTGTCGACGCGGCCGTCCGCGCTGCGCAGCACCACGGCATCTCCGGCGCGCAGGATCCGGGCCTCGCCGGTGTCCGGCAGCTCCAGCAGCTCCTGGAACGGGATGTCCAGGCCGACCGCGATCTTCCAGAGCACGCTCAGGGTGGGGTTGGTGCGCGCGCCCTCGATCTGCGAGAGCGCAGCCCGGCTGACGCCACTGCGCGTGGCCAGCTGGTCGAGCGAGAGCTCGCGCTGCTTGCGGATGCGTTTGAGCACCTCTGACACACGCCGGTTCATCTCGGCCGCGCCCACCTCGTCGCCCGTGGCATCGGAGACCGTGGGCCTCGCGGTACGAGAGTTGACGGGAGGAGGGACCGGTTCCTTACGCTTGCGTGAAGCCATTTCCTCGGTTCGAGCCCCGAAGGGGGAGCCCAAGCGGCCGCGACTATACACCTAGACCACCCACCGGGCGATGTCGGAACCCGTATCCTCGAGCACCATTGCAAGTGACGCATCGGGACGCACTTGCTGTCGGCCGAGTCAGTCCGGCTCGCGGCACATCTCTCGCCCTCTCTAGTCGGTGAACATGAAACTGCTGCCCGGTTCCTCGCATCCCCTTGGCGCCACCTGGGACGGGGAGGGCGTGAACTTCGCCTTGTATTCGGAGAATGCCAGCGGGGTCGAGCTGTGCCTGTTCGACGAGGCCGGGCAAGAGACGCGACTCTCGCTGCCGCACAAGACCGCGTTCGTCTGGCACGGCTACGTGCCCGGGCTCAAGCCCGGCCAGCGCTACGGCTTCCGCGTGCACGGCCCGTACGAGCCGGAGCGCGGCTTGCGTTTCAACCCCGAGGTCGTGCTGCTCGATCCGTACGCCAAGGCGCTCGAGGGCAAGGAGCGCTGGGAGCACGGCTGCTTCGCGTACGAGCTGGGCCACGACGACTTGCACAAGACCGAGACGCCGCAGCTCGGCGTGCCGCGCGGCGTGGTGATCGATCCGGAGTTCGACTGGGAGGGCGACGAGCCGCCGCGCATCCCGCTGCATCGCTCGGTGATCTACGAGGCCCACGTGCGCGGCCTGAGCATGCGTCATCCGGACGTGCCGGAGGCGCTGCGCGGCACCTACGCGGGCATCGCGCACCCGGCCATCGTCACCTACCTGCGCGACCTCGGCGTGACCGCCATCGAGCTGATGCCGATCCACGCCTTCGTCGACGACAAGACCCTGCTCGACAAGGGCCTGCGCAACTACTGGGGCTACAACAGCATCGGCTTCTTCGCGCCGGACGTGCGCTACCGCTCCAGCACCGTGCTCGGCGACGAGGTGCGCGAGTTCAAGGCGATGGTGAAGGCGCTGCACCGCGCCGGCATCGAGGTGATCCTCGACGTCGTCTACAACCACACCGCCGAGGGCAACCACCTCGGGCCGACCTTCAACCTGAAGGGCATCGACAACACCACCTACTACCGTCAGGTCCCCGACCAGCCGCGCTTCTACTTCGACTACACCGGCACCGGCAACACGCTCAACGTGCGCCATCCGCAGGTGCTGGCGATGATCATGGACTCGCTGCGCTACTGGGCCATCGAGATGCACGTCGATGGCTTTCGCTTCGACCTCGCCTCCGCGCTCGCCCGCTCGCTGCACGAGGTCGACCAGCTCTCCAGCTTCTTCACGCTCATTCACCAGTCGCCGGTGCTCAACCACCTGAAGCTGATCGCGGAGCCGTGGGACGTCGGCGAGGGTGGCTACCAGGTCGGCAACTTCCCGGTGCGCTGGGCGGAGTGGAACGGACGCTATCGCGATGCGGTTCGCTCGCTCTGGCGCGGCGACGGCGGGCGCGCGGCGGAGATCGGCTATCGCCTCACCGGCAGCAGCGATCTGTACGAAGCCAGCGGCCGCCGTCCGACCGCGAGCATCAACCTGGTCACCGCGCACGACGGCTTCACGCTCAACGACCTGGTCAGCTACAACGAGAAGCACAACGACGCGAACGGCGAGGGCAACCAGGACGGCAACAACCACGAGCACTCGTGGAACTGCGGCGTCGAGGGCGACACGCAGGACGCCGAGGTGCTGGCGCTGCGCAAGCGGCAGCGACGCAACCTGCTGGCCACGCTGCTGCTCTCGCAGGGCACGCCGATGCTGGTCGCGGGCGACGAGTACGGCCGCACGCAGGGCGGCAACAACAACGCCTACTGCCAGGACAACGAGGTCAGCTGGTTCGACTGGGAGTGGAACGAAGAGCAGCGCGCGCTGATGGAGTTCGTCAAGCGCGTGCTGCGCATCCGTCGCGAGCATCCGTCGCTGCACCGCTCCAAGTTCTTCCAGAGCCGCGGCATCCACGGCACCGACCTGCAGGACCTGGTTTGGCTGCGCCACGACGGGCAGGCGATGTCGGTCGACGACTGGCAGAACCCGCACACCAAGAGCATGGCGATGTTCCTGGCTGGCCGCGGCATCGACGAGGTCGACGAGGCCGGACGTCCGCTGGTCGACGACAACCTGCTGTTGCTGATCAACGCCAGCCAGCAGGACATTCCGTTCACCGTGCCCAAGATGTCCGCGGTGCGCGAGCCGTGGCAGCTGCTGCTCGACACCAACGACGACCAGGCCGAGGAGCGCTGCCTGCCGGGCGACAGCACCACGCTGGTGGCGCGCTCCCTCAAGTTCTTCCGCGCACCCTCGCGCGTGATCCGCGCGGGCGGCTCGGTGCACGCGCTCAACAGCACCTACCGCCTGCAGCTCAACGACAAGTTCACGCTCGCGGATGCGACCGAGGTGGTCGACTACCTGAGCGAGCTCGGCATCACCGACCTGTACGCGTCGCCCATCCTGCAGGCCACGCCCGGCAGCACGCACGGCTACGACGTCGTCGATCACACGCGCATCAACGACGAGCTCGGCGGCGAGCCGGCGCTCGATGCGCTCTCGCAGAAGCTCAAGCAGCGCGGGCTCGGCTTGCTGGTGGACTGGGTGCCCAACCACATGGGCATCGCCGGCGCCAACAAGCTGTGGGACGACGTGCTGGAGAACGGCCCCAGCTCGCTGTACGCGGAGTACTTCGACATCGACTGGTCGCCGGCGCGCGAGGACCTGCATGACCGCGTGCTGCTGCCGACGCTCGGCGATCAATACGGCGAGGTGCTGGAGCGCGGCGAGCTGAAGGTGGTGTGGGAAGAGGACTGCTGCTTCAGGCTCGCGTACTGGGAGCGCCGGCTGCCGCTCGGCCCCAAGACCGTGCTGCCGCTGATCGAGGGCATGCTGAACCGCAGCGAGCTGAGCGAGGAAGACCCCGCGCGCATCGAGCTGGAGAGCATCTGCTCGGCGTTGAAGCACCTGCCCGAGCGCCACGAGACGGGCGCCCGGGAGCGACGCGAGCGCTCGCGCGAGAAGGAAGTCATCCGCCAGAGGCTCCAGCGCGTGGTCGAGGGCAGCGCGGTGGTGAAGTTCGCGCTCGACGCCGAGCTGCTGGAGCTCAACGGCACGCCGGGCCTGCCCACCAGCTTCGACGCGCTCGACCGCTTGCTGCGTCAGCAGAGCTACCGGCTCGCGTCGTGGCGGGTGGCGTTCGAGGAGATCAACTACCGCCGCTTCTTCGACGTCAACGACCTGGCCGCGGTGCGCATGGTCGAGCAACAGGCGCTGTTCGATCACGCGCACGCGCTGATCTTCCGCCTGATCGACGAGCGCAAGATCAACGGCCTGCGGCTCGACCACACGGACGGTCTGTTCGACCCGGTGCAGTACTTCGAGAACCTGCAGCGGCGCTTCCCCACCGTGGTGCCGGCGGGCGAGGACGCGCCGAGCCCGGACGACCTCGCGCGCCCGCTGCCGCTGCTGGTGGAGAAGATCCTGGAGCCGGGCGAGCAGCTGCCCACCACCTGGCCGGTCGATGGCACCACCGGCTACGAGTTCGCCAACGCCGCGCTCGGGCTGTGGGTGAACGCGCGAGCCGAGCGTGCGCTGAGCGAGCTCTACGTACGCATCACCGGCGACCGGCACACGTTCCAGGAGCACGTCTACGAGAGCAAGCAGCTGGTGCTGCGCTACAGCTTCGCCAGCGAGCTGAACATGCTCGGTCGCTCGCTCGAGCGCATCGCCAGCCAGAACCGCAAGTGGCGCGACTTCACGCGCGCCGGCCTCACGCGCGCGCTGGCGGAGACCATCGCCGCCTTCCCGGTCTACCGCACCTATTTCCGCGCGGACAACGCGCTCGGCGAGCAGCGTTCGGACGCGGATCAGCAGCGCGTGCGCAGTGCGTTGGCGCGCGCCCGCCGGCGGGTGCCGTCGATCAGCCCCACGCTGTTCGCGTTCCTGGAGGACCTGCTGCTCCTGCGCACCGAGCCGGAGGACGAAGATGCGCGCAAGGAGCACACGTTCTTCGCGCTGCGCTTCCAGCAGCTCACCGGTCCCGTCACCGCCAAGGCCGTCGAGGACACCGCCTTCTATCGCTATCATCGCCTGGTCTGCCTCAACGAGGTGGGCGGCATGCCGGGGCAGTTCGGCACCAGCGTCGAGTCGTTCCATCGCCAGAACGCCGAGCGCGCGCGCGCCTGGCCGCGCTCGATGATCAGCACCTCGACGCACGACACCAAGCGTGGCGAGGACACCTCCGCGCGCATCGCCGTGCTGTCGGAGCTGCCCGAGCTGTGGGCGCGCACCGTGCGACGCTGGCTGCAGTTCGTCGAGCCAATCCACGCGGTGCTGCCGGCGCTGGAAGGAAACGGCGTGGTGTACCTGCTGTTCCAGTGCCTGGTGGGCGCGGTGCCGTACGGCTGGGACGGGCAGGTCGAAGAGCTCGCCGAGCGGCTGGCGGCGTACCTGCTCAAGGCCTCGCGCGAGGCCAAGCAGGAGACGTCGTGGACCAACCCGAACCCCGCCTACGACGAGGCCGTGCAGGAGCTGCCGCGGCGTCTGCTCGCGAACCCGCGCTTCGTGCAGGACCTGCAGACGTTCGTGCGCGTGATCGAGCCGCACGGGGCGTGCAACAGCTTCGCGCAGACCGTGCTGCGGCTGACCGCGCCCGGCGTGCCGGACACGTACCAGGGCAGCGAGCTGTGGAACCAGAGCCTGGTCGACCCCGACAACCGTCGCCCGGTCGACTTCGCGCACCGGCGGCAGCTGCTGGCGCGCGTGAAGGAGACGCCGGTGGCGGAGCTGCTGCGCGACTACCAGAGCGGCGCGCTCAAGCTGTTCCTCACGCAGGCCCTGCTGCAGCAGCGCAAGCTGCACCCGGACCTGTTCCTGCGCGGCGACTACGAGGGCCTGGCCGCACCCGACAGCGCGGTCGCGTTCACGCGTAGCTACGGTGGCGCGCGCCTGATCGTGGCAGTGCCGCGGCTCAGCTACCTGCTGACGCGCGGCGAGCAGGCCTTCCCGCTGCGCGAGAGCTGGCGCGACGGCAAGCTGCGCGTCCCGTACGCGGGCCGCTACCGCAACGTGCTCACCGACGCCGTGCTGAACGCGCGCGGTAGCCTGCGCCTGTCCGAGGTCTTCAGCGATCTTCCGGTCGCGCTGCTGCTGCGCGAGAACGAGGGCTGACATGGTCGAACAGAACGCACTCGGTTCGCAGCTCGGCGCGCACGTGCTGGGCGCGCAGACGCGCTTCGCTTGCTACACCCAGGCGTCCAAGGTCGAGCTGGTCCTCGACGGCGCGCGCCATGCCATGCCGCTGCAAGACGGCGTGCACACGCTGACGCTGCCGGCGCCGCACGGCTCCCGCTACAAGTTCGCGCTCGACGGCACCGAGTACCCCGACCCGTACGCGCGCTTCTTGCCGGACGGCGTGCACGGCGCGGCGATGGTCATCGAGCCGCGCCGCCAGTTCAAGCACGGCCACGTGGTGCGCCCGCTGCACGAGCAGGTGATCTACGAGCTGCACATCGGCACCTTCACGCAGTCCGGCACCTACCGCGCGGCCATCGACAAGCTGCCCGAGCTGGTGAAGCTCGGCGTGACCACGCTGGAGCTGCTGCCGGTGGCGTCGTTCGCGGGCGCCCGTGGCTGGGGCTACGACGGCGTCGCGCTGTGGGCACCGCATGCGCCGTATGGCACGCCGGACGAGCTGCGCGCCTTCGTCGACGAAGCGCACGGGCTCGGCCTGGGCGTGCTGCTCGACGTGGTCTACAACCACTTTGGTCCGGCCGGAAACTACCTGGGCGCGTACCACCCGGCCTACTTCACCAAGGAAGTGAAGAACCCCTGGGGCGACGCGCCCAACTACGCGCACCCGGCCATGCGCGCCTTCGTGATCGACAACGCGCGCTACTGGCTCGAAGAGTTCCACTTCGACGGCCTGCGCCTCGATGCGGTGCACGAGATCCACGATCCCAAGTCGGACAAGCACGTGGTGCGTGAGCTGGTCGAGGCCGCACATCGGCTGTTCCAGGCGCCGCTGTTGATCGCCGAGGACGATCGCAATGAGCCGAAGCTCGTCACGGAGCTGGGCCTCGACGCGATCTGGGCCGACGACTTCCACCACCAGCTCCGCGTGACCCTGACCGGCGAGCGGGATGGTTACTACGCAGGTTACCAACCCGGCGCGGCCGGCATCGCGCGCGCGATCGAGCACGGCTGGCTGTACGAGGGAGAGACGCCTCCTGGCCGCGACGCGCCACGCGGCCACCCACGCGGAGATCTCCCGCGCAGCGCGCTGGTGTACTGCATCCAGAACCACGATCAGATCGGCAACCGCGCACTCGGCGAGCGCCTGAACGACGACGTCGAGCTGGAGGCGTACTGCATGGCATCGACGCTGCTGTTGTTCCTGCCCTCGACGCCGATGTTGTTCATGGGCCAGGAGTGGGCCACCCGCGCGCCGTTCTTGTTCTTCAGCGATCACGATGCGGAGCTGGGCGAGGCGGTCTCCAGGGGGCGGCGCGAGGAGTTCAAGCACTTCGCCGCGTTCTCGGACGCGGAGCGCCGCGCGCGCATCCCGGATCCGCAGGACGCACAGACGTTTCAGCGCAGCAAGCTGCCCTGGGACGAGCGCGATGAGCCGGAGCACGCGCGTGTGTTGGAGCTGTACGAGGCGCTGCTCGATCTGCGCCAGCAAGACCCGGTGCTGCGCACCGAAGGCGAGCTGAGCGCGGAGGCGCTCGGCGACGTGCTGCGCGTGCGTCGCTCTCACCAGGGGCAAGAGCGCGTGCTGCTCGCCAACTTCGGCAAGACCGCGTTCGAGCTGCCCGAGGGCTACACCGAGCTGCTGCGCAGCGGCGAACACTCCGTCGACCTGTTGCCGCTGCAAGCGGTCATCCTGGCGGGCCCATGAGCTTCACCCTCGATCACCGCGCGGCCGGCGTACTACTCCATCCCACCAGCCTGCCGGGCCCACACGGCAACGGCGACCTCGGCCCGGAGGCGTACGCGTTCGTCGACTTCCTGGCGGCCGCCGGGCAGCGCTGGTGGCAGATGCTGCCCATCAACCCTGTCGGCCCCGGCTTCTCGCCGTACAGCGGTGTCAGCGCCTTCGCGGGCAGCTTGCTGCTGATCAGCCTGCGCCCGCTGGTCGACGACGGCCTGCTCACGCACGAGGAGGTCGGCCTCTCGCTCGACCCCACGCGCGCCAGCTACGACGCCGCCGGAGAGCTGCGTGGCGCGCTGTTGCGGCGCGCCTTCACGCGCTTCGACGCCCACGCGCATGCCTCCGCGCTGGAGGAGTTCCGCGAGCGCAGCAAGTTCTGGCTGCCCGACTACGCGCTGTTCATGGCGCTGCGCCACGCTCACGATCGCAAGCCGTGGAACGAGTGGGCGCCCGAGCTCGCGCGCCACGAGCCGGAGGCCCTGCACATGGCCTCGCTCGCGCTCGAGGACGAGCTGCGCTTCTTCGAGTTCGAGCAGTTCCTGTTCGATCGCCAGTGGCGCGCGCTGCGCACGTACGCGGCCGAGCGCGGTGTGGGCATGATCGGCGACGCCCCGATCTTCATCGCGCACGACAGCGCGGACGTCTGGGGCAACCAGTCGATCTTCAAGCTCGACGACCGCGGCCAGCCGACCGTGGTCTCCGGCGTTCCGCCCGACTACTTCAGCGCCACCGGCCAGCGCTGGGGCACGCCGCTGTACCGCTGGAAGCAGCTCGCGCGCGACGGCTACCAGTGGTGGGTCGAGCGCATCCGCACCACCCGCGAGCGCTTCGACATCATCCGGCTCGACCACTTCATCGGCTTCGCGCGCTTCTGGCAGATCCCCGCCAGCGAGGAGACCGCGATCAACGGCCGCTGGCTGCGCGGCCCGCGCGACGAGCTGTTCGACGCCATCAAGCTGGAGCTCGGCGCGCTGCCGTTCATCGCGGAGGATCTCGGCCTGGTAACGCAGTCGGTGGTCGCGCTGCGCAAGCGGCTCGCGCTGCCCGGCATGCGCATCCTGCAGTTCGCATTCAACGGCGCACCCGGCGAGAACACGTTCCTGCCGCATCACTACCCACGCCGCTGCGTCGCGTACACCGGCACGCACGACAACGACACCAGCGTCGGTTGGTACGACGATCCCGGGCAGCCCGAGGGCCCGCGCACGCCCGATGCGGCCAGCCACGAGCGCGCCGCCGCACGCGCGTATCTCTACGGCGGCTTCGCGAGCGACGAGCCCTTCCACTGGGCGATGCTGCGCGCGCTCTACGCGTCGGTCGCCGACACCGCCATCGCGCCCGTGCAGGACCTGCTCGGCCTCGGCAGCGAGGCGCGCATGAACCGCCCCGGCGTCGCCGAAGGCAACTGGACCTACCGCCTCGCGGCGGACGCGCTGACCCCCGAGCTGGCCACGAGGCTGCGCGGCCTGGTCGAGCAGTACGCAAGAATACCGAAGTATTACGAGGATTAGTCGCTTTCTTCGCGGGGGCTGTCACGTCTGACGGGGTCATTTCGTCTTCCGGGCGAAGGAGATGACCATGATGCGGATCGTCGTCGTTGGAGCAGGCTACGCGGGCCTCACCTGTGCACTTCGTGTGGCACGCAAGGCGCGTGGCAGCGCGCAGGTCACGTTGATCAACGGCAGCGAGCGCTTCGTGGAGCGCATCCGCCTGCACGAGCAGGCCGCAGGCATCGCGCAGCCCGTGCTCGAGCTGTCCGAGCTGCTGCGTGGAACCGGAGTGCAGCTGCAGCTCGGTTGGGTCCACGACGTCGACCTCGCGCAGCGCACGCTGCGCGTCGACGAGCAAACGGTGAGCTGGGATCAGCTGGTGCTCGCCACCGGCTCGGTGTTCGCGGACGCGCAGGTCGAGGGCGCGCGCGAGCATGCGTTCACGCTGGAGCCGCGCTCGCTGCCGTGGCTGGAGAGCGCACTGCCCGCGATCGCCAAGCGAGGTGGTCGGGTGGTGGTGGTCGGCGGCGGGCTCACCGGCATCGAGGCCGCGTCGGAGATCGCCGAGGCGCATCGAGGTGCGCGCGTGGTGTTGATCACGCGCGGCGAAGTCGCGCCCGAGTGCAGCCCGGCCGCGCGCGAGCACGTGCGCAAGGTGCTGAGCAAGCTGAGCGTCGAGCTGCGCGAGCACACCGACGTTTCGCGCGTGGAAGCGGACCGCTTGCACACGCCGGCGGGGGAGCTGCCCTTCGCGGCTTGCGTGTGGAGCGTTGGCTTTCGCGCATCGCCGCTCGCACGCGAGGCCGGGCTACCCGTCAATCGACTGGGCCAGGTCGAGGTCGATGCGGAGCTTCGTGTGCCCAGCCACCGCCACGTGCACATCGCGGGCGACCTCGCGTACGTCGCCGGCATGCCGATGGGCTGCAAGAGCGCGCTGCCGATGGGCATGGCGCTGGGCGACAACCTCGCCCGCATCGTTCACGGCGAGCCGGCGCGCGCGTTCAAGTACCGCCACCTCGGCTACTGCCTCAGCATCGGCCGTCACGAGGCGGTGATCCAGCTGCAGGGTCGCTACCTGCGCGGCGGGCTGGCCACGCGCGTGAAGGAGCTGGTCTGCCGCGGCACCTTGTGGGCGCTGCGCGGCGAGAGCAAGCTCGCACGGCTCGCTCACACGCTCCGCTTCCGCGCCAACCCCATGCTGCCCACGGACCGCGCCCATGTCTGACTTCGAGCACCATCGCCCGTACCTCTGGTCGATCGCGTACCGCATGCTGGGCTCCGCGGCGGAAGCGGAGGACATCGTGCAGGAGGCCTACCTGCGCTTTCGCGAGGCGCCGGAGCCCGACTCCGAGCGCGCGTACCTCTCCAAGATCGTGACGCGCTTGTGCCTCGACCACTGGAAGAGCGCGCGCGTGCGCCGCGAGAACTACGTCGGTCCGTGGCTGCCCGAGCCGGTGCGCACCGAGACCAAGCCGCAGATCGACCCGTCGTCGATCTCGATGGCGTTCCTGGTGCTGATGGAGAGCCTGACGCCGGTCGAGCGCGCGGTGTACCTGCTGAGCGAGGTCTTCGACTACAGCCACGGCGAGATCGCGCAGATCATCGGCGAGAGCGAGGCGGCCTGCCGCAAGCAGCTGCAGCGGGCGCGCGAGCACGTGCTGCAGCATCGCCCGCGCTTTCAGCCCTCGCGCGA
>JBEVNG010000458.1:0-3999 GCA_040508235.1 Polyangiales bacterium
AGCCAGTCGCGCACGTTTCCCTTCCCGATGGCGCTCGCCTTCAACAAGGGCATCACCTTCCGCACCAGCCTGTGCTCGATCATCAAGCACTGGTCCCCGCTGATCGCACTCTTGCGCGGCGGCCGCCTGCACCCCGAGCGGTTCATCTCCCACCGCATGAAGCTCAGTGAAGGCCCCGCCGCCTACGAGCTGTTCGACTCCCGCACCGGCGGCGCGCTGAAGATGCTGATGACCACGTGATCCCGGCCTGCCGCGCGCTCACGCACACCCGCGGCGGCATATCATTTGGCCGTCCCGTGCCAGTCGAGAATCGGCGCCGATCGCTCGAGTGGGCGGATGGCGGAAGACACGAAGATCGAGGGTGCGGCCGCGGCCCGGCGGTACTGGAGCGAAGAGGGCTACCTCCCGGGCGGCGTGCTGCGTGAGGTGGACTACGCCAAGAACTCGAAGGGCCTACGCCCCGAGCTCGCCGGCATCAAGATCGTCGACTGCGACACGCACATCACGGAGGCGCCGGACCTGTTCACGTCGCGCGCGCCCGCGCGGCTGAAGGACAAGGTCCCGCAGGTGCGCCGCGTCGATGGCGTCGACCGCTGGTTCGTCGGCGACCGCAACTTCGGATCCACGGGCGGCAACGTCATTCGCAAGGACAACAACAAGCTGCTCGGTCGGCTCGCCTTCCCCACGCTCGACGAGGGACACGCCGGCGCGCACGACATCAAGGCGCGCCTCGGGGCGATGGACGACATGGGTGTGCACGCCCAGATCTGTTACCAGAACTCGGGCGTGACCCAGGCCGGCTCGCTGATGGCGCTCAACGATCCCGAGCTCGCGCTGACGGTGATCAAGCTCTACAACGACGCCTCCGCCGAGCGCCAGAAGGAGTCCGGCCAGCGCCTGTTCACGCTCGCGCACCTGCCGCTCTGGGACCAGAAAGAGATGGAGCTGGAGGCACGGCGCTGCATCGAGCAGCTCGACCTCAAGGGCTTCGTGCTGCCCGACACGCCCGAGCGCCTCAAGACGGTGCCCTCGTTCCTCGACGACTACTGGACGCCGTTCCTGGAGCTGTGCGCCGACTCCGGCACGCCGATCAACTTCCACCTCAACGCGGCGATCGATCCCAACATGCTGTGCTGGGAGGGCTTCGCGTTCGAGCAGAAGCTGTCCGTGGTCGCGACCATGTTCTCGATCGGCAACGCGGCCACGCTGGGCAACTGGATGGTGAGCGGCCGACTCGACCGCCACCCCAAGCTGAAGATCGGCCTGATCGAGAGCGGCATGGGCTGGGTCCCGTTCGCGATCGAAGCGCTGGAGCACCAGTTCGACGAGATGCTACCCAGCAAGTCCAAGCTGCTGCAGCGTCGGCCGTGGGACTACTTCCGCGATCAGTTCTGGGTCACGTTCTGGTTCGAGAAGGTCGGGCCGCTCAAGCTGCTCGAGACGCTCGGCGTCGACAAGGTGCTGTTCGAGACCGACTTCCCGCACCCCACGTCGCTCTACCCGGGTGTGCAGGACCACATCATGAACACGCTCGGCGGCTACAGCCCCGAGGTGCGCAAGAAGGTCCTGGAGACCAACGCCACCAAGCTCTACAACCTGCCGTTTTAAGCCCTCACGGACAGCGTCTTCCAGGCATGGAGGGCGCCGTCCGCGCGCTTGGCGGTCTCGAACAACACTGGCGCCGCGTTGCCACCGCGCAGGATCGAGTCGGTGCGGTTGGTGGTGTCGCGCGCGCCGCGGCTGGCGTAGTCCTTCTGCTTCAGCAGCTCGTCGCTCAGCGCGTCGTCGAAGTACAGCTGCGAGGTGATGAACTCGCGGCCGTTCGCGCGCACCGTGAAGTGGATGTGGATGGTGCGCCCGCGGTACCAGCCGGGGAACACCGTGCTGAAGTCGACGCGGCCGTTGGCGTCCGTGTTGCGCTTGCCCCGGCAGTAGTTGAGCCGCGCGACGTCGAGCCGGTCCGGGTTGCAGGTGCCGCTCGCGAAGGCCGAGTACACGCCGTTGGAGCCCGCGCTCCACACGTCCACCTCGGCGTTCGCCACCGGCGTGCAGCCGTCGCTGTCGACGACCAGGAACGACATGCGCACGGGCACGCCGATCACGCCGTCGCTGATGTCCTCGCGCGTCTGCACGGGGCTCGCGTAGCAGGGCCCGAGCGTCTGCGCGGGGTACAGCGCGCAGACCGAGCCGGGGCCGCCCGCGAACGGGTCGGGGTAGTTGCCCGCCATCGCGCTGGTGCCGCCGCTGGCCCAGGGCACGTTGGCGAGGTTCGCATCGACCTCCACGCGGGCGTCCTGCGCGGCGTCGAGGGGCGCGCCGGCGTCCTCGACGTCGGGCACCTCGGCGTCCTCGGGAGCCACGACCTCGGCGTCTTGGACCGGCGCCTGGGCGTCCTGGCGCGGAGTGGTTCGCGCATCGACGCCCGCATCGCGGGGCGCCTCCCCGGGCGCGGCATCCCGCTCGTCCGACGGGACCGTCGGGTCCTCGGAGCAGGCACTCAGCCAGTGGCTCGCCGCGATGCCCAGCGGAGCCAGCAGTACCACACGCCGTGAGAGTCTCTCGCCCATGCGGCTAGTATGGCCGAGGTGCGCGAGAGGCTTGGCCCTCGCGCTTCAGTGATGACGATGCGAGCGGCTGCGATGGCGGCGCTCGCGGCGTCCCTCGGAGCCGCTGCTGCTGTCGCCGTGACTTCTGTCGCCGTCGTTGCTGGCGCTGCGCTGAATGCTCGCCACGCCGCCCGCGGGCGTGTCCCAGCGCACCTTGCGCTGGAACATGTCCTCACGCTTCTTGCGCGAGCGCCCCACCTTGGTGGTCCACTTCACGTCCGCGTAGCCGCCGTGCGGCTTGGAGAAGTGCGTGCTGGAGACGACCTCGCTGTAGCACTCGATCAGGTCCTTGCTGCGGACCTTGGAGGGGTGCGCCTTCAGGGAGCCGACGTCGCCGCTGGCGAGGATGTGGATGTGGAACACGATGCGGCCCGAGCCACCGCGGTGCTCGTCGTGGCAACGATCGAAGTCGGCGTCGCGCTCCTCGAGCGGCGTGCGCACGTCGAACGCCGTCATCGTGCCCTCGATGCCCGCGACATCGACGTCGCGCTCGATCTTCGCGTTCCTGTCTTCCTTGGGGGCTGCGACCGCGACACCCGAGAAGTCCTGCGGCTCGAGCTCGTCCTCGTCGGAGTCCTTGGCGTCACGCGAGGCCGCCGGCCTGCCCTTGCTCGCCGCCGTGTGCGCCTTGCTCGAGCGAGCCGATGCGCGTGACGACGACGCACTCGAGGCGATGCGCGGCCGCGAGACGGTCTCGCGCACACGGGCCGGACCGGCGCACGCCACGAGCAACGTACCGATGATCGAAACAACCCAGCGCTGCATGGCAGCCTCCAACACTCCGAGCCTCGAGGTGGGGAGAGTCTGCACGCAAGCTCCGCTGGATGCACTGCCCCAAGGCGTCTTTCGAGGGTGTTTTTGACCGGTTACAGCCGCGCGGACGTTCTGCACTCGGGCCTGAGTACAGCTTTGCAATCAGGGTGTGACCGAGCTGGCCAGAGGGTGTCCTACCCACAGGCAGGCCGCACGAGAATCCTCACTGGAGGGGCACGTCGAAGACCCCGCGCGCGCTCGCGTGCTCCGCGATCCGCGCGTACCAGCGGTCGAGGTGAGGCCGCGCAGCGTGTGTGAGCGGGAGCCCGCGCCAGCGATGGGCATCGCATGCGATCGGGATGTCCGCCATCGTGAAGCTCTCGCCCGCCATGAACGACTGCCGCGCGAGGTGTCGATCGAGCAGATCCCAGAGCGGCGCGATCGCCGCGGCCGAGCGCTCGATCAGCGCGGCGTTGCGTTGCTCGGGCGCGGTGCGGATCAGCTGCACGAACGCGTCGCGACCCGCCGGGTTGAGCGTGGTCTGTTGCCAGTCCATCCAGCGCTCCGCATCGAAGCGCTCGCGCAGCGGCTCGGGATAGAGCGACCCCTGCTTGGCGCACAGGTAGCGCACGATCGCGTT
>JBEVNG010000450.1:0-12953 GCA_040508235.1 Polyangiales bacterium
GCCGCCGGCTTCCCAGCTCAGCAGCAGCTCGTCCTTGCCGCGCGTCGTCTTCGCGTTGACGATCGCGGAGCCGAGCGCCTGCACGTGATGATCTCCGTCGCTGTAGCGCAGGTTCCAGCCGTTCATGTAGACGGTTCCGCTGTCCGCGAGCGCAAGCGGGACCGAGGCGCTGTCCTGGATGCGGAAGCCCGTCGTCTTCCCATCCGTGGTGTTCGGCGCCTTCACGCACGCCTGTCCGTGCTGCACGCGAATCAGCGTGGGCGTCTCGTACACCGTCGAGCGTGCGTTGGAGTCGAGCTCGCGGTAGGGCGCCGCGTCCAACATGCATGCGATCCAGTTTGGCGTGTTGAGCGGACCACACTGCTGTGCGCTGACGGTGAAGCCGCAGCCGTTCGCGACGGCGAGCAGCCAGGCCAAGGCGAGCATGGTGCCGCCCCGCCGCAGGGAGTGATGGGGTGCCTTCTGGACCGTTGCTGGAGCTGTCATGCCGAGACTGTGAGCAACGCGCACGCCAGCCCAGCGGGCCCGGACCCGCGAACAATATCTAACAGTTTCGACACCTTCGCAAGGACACACGCCGGGCACACGATGGGCTGTGCCCGGCCGTGCCCAGCGACTGGTACGATCGCCAGTCGATGAGCTCGTTCCGCGTCGATGCGACGTCCAAGCCCGGAATCCTGGTGCTCGTGCTCAGCGGCTCGCCCGGCGCGGACGAGATGGAGCGCTTCGTGGCCGAGCACAACCGGGCGATCGAGAGCTACCGCGGGGCGGCCTACCGCGTCTTCTGTGACCTGCGCGACATGCAGCCGCTCTCCCCCGACGCGGCGGCGCACTTTCAGCGGGCCAAGGAGTTCAGCAAGGCGCAGCCCAACTTCCGCGGCAGCGCGGTGTTGGTCGCCAGCTCGACCGTGGCGATGCAGCATCGACGCACCAGCCTGGAGGGCGGTGTGCTCGAGACGGAGCTCATCTGCGACAGCGAGCCCGCGTGCTGGTCGCACCTGCGCAGGGTCCATCGGTGATGCCGCCGCGCCGCTGGGAGACCTATGCGTCGTCGCTCGACGCCGTCGAGGTCGACGATGGCGTGGGCCGCATCGTGGTCGCGTGCTCGCGGCCGGGCGTGCAGGTCGCGACGGTCTGGGGCCACCTCACGCCCGCGCTGAGTCGCGCGATCACCACGCACGCGAGTGCGCAGCTGAAGACCACGCCCTACCTGGTCGCCTTCCACAACTGGCGCGAGATGACCGGCTACGAGTCCTCGTGTCGGGGACAGCTCACGCAATGGGCGATGCGGCACAAGCACGACACCAAGCTGCACCTGGTCTTCGGCTCGCCGCTGGTGGCGATGGGCGTGACGGTCGCGAACCTCGCGCTGGGCAACGTGCTCAACGTGCACCTGACACTCGACTCGATCCTCGCCGCGATGGCTGCCGAGCTGCGAGCACACTGAGTTGCAGACGCGCCGCGTCGCCACACGCGACTGTGCACGTTCGCCCCACTGAACCGTTCATTTCAGGTCAGCACGGCCGCGATCCACGGCATCGCGGGCATCGCGGACCTCACGGACAGCTCGGCATGGTAGCTGCTGAGAGCGGAGCAGGAGGACACCATGCAGACTGCTGGCCCGCGCGTGCTCGTGATCGACGATGACTACGAGCTGAGAGAGGAGATCGTCGACCTGCTGCTCGAAGCCGGGTTCGACGCGGTGTCTGCCAAGGACGGTCGCGACGGCCTGCTGGAGGCGCGCCTGCACCATCCCATCGATGCGATCGTGCTGGACCTCCACATGCCGATGCTGGACGGAGGCGACTTCCGCACGATGCAGCGCTCCGACCCGCAGCTCGCGCGCATCCCCGTGGTGGTGGTCAGCGCCGACCGCGATGCGCGCGAGGCCGCCGAGCGCATCGAGGCCGCCGCGATGGTCGCCAAGCCCTTCGCCCCCAACGCGCTGGTCAACGCCGTGCGCGAATGCATCGAGCTGCGGGTCGGCGTCGCGTGAGGCGTCGTCAGGGGGCGTCGAGGTACGCGCCACCCAGGCCGAGGCCGAGCGTCAGCACCAGCGTGTGCGGGCCGCAGAGTTGCTGCGCGGCGACGGCAGCGAGCTCGGCATCGTTCAGCACCCGCGTGGGCACGTCGTCGAGCCCGGCGAGCGCGAGCAGGTCGGCGATCAGCCGCGGGTCGCCGTCGGTCCACGGATAGCTGCAGCCGGCGACGCGCAGGTCGTCCCCGAGCTCGCACGGCATCGCGAGCACCAGCGACGCGGGGCGACGGCGCCCCTGGGCGGCCGACGCCAGGAACTCCAGCGTACGCGCGCGCAGCAGTGCGCGATCGAGCGAGCGTGACGCGGACTCGAGCGGCACACGGTCGAGCGGACGCGCGAGCCGCACACGGCCGTCGAGATCGCTGTACTTCACGGAGGTCTGCCCGATCTCCAACACGGCTTGGGCGCACAGCGCGCGGGCACCGGCCTCGCCGATCCAGACCGGGTCGGGATGAACGCGAGCCTCGATGTTCGCCCTCGACAACGCCGCGCATGCGGGCTCCGTGACGCCGCCTCCGCCGAGCAGCACGCGATCGACGCGCAGCCGCGGCAGCGCCAGGTCCGCACGCAGACGACGCGCCGACCCCTGTTGCAGCGCGCGCACCAGCGCGACGATCGCCGACGGCAGCGCTTGCTCCGCGAGCAGGTAGAGCGGCGCGCCATCGAGCACCACATCCCAAACCTCGAGCGCACGCACGCCCGGCGCGTGATGGCGCTTCATCCCTTGCTCTCTTCGACCACGGGCCAGGGATCCGCGTCCGGCACGAACCGCGCGTGCCAGCGCACGAGCGAGAGAGCCACGTCGAAGATGGCCAGCGCCAAGTGGTCCTTCGCGCCGCGCACCGCATCGACACGACGGTCGCGACCGGGGCCAGCCAGCTCTGGGAACAGCGCATCCACGCGTGCCAGCTCGCGGCGCATGCGCCGGTACACGCGCGACATGCCTCGCAGCGTGCGCGGCGGCAGGTAGGTCACGGGGTCGGTATCGACGCGCAGGATGGAGTGTGGCCCCTGCGCGAGCAGCGCGCGACTGAGCCAGACGTCGTCCGCGAGCAGGTGCCCCTCCCCACCGCGCGCCCTCACCTCCTCCAGCGTGGGAAACCGCAGCTCGCGCACCGCGTAGCAGCGCCCGGAGAGCCACAGGCGCTCGCTGGAGAAGCCGTTGCGCGCGTTGTAGCGATGGAGCGCCCATGCGAGCGGCGTCTGCCACCCCTCGGCCCGCTCGGGCGCGAACGGCGGCGTGCTCGCGAGCGCGTGCGGTGTGGCGAGCAGCGCGTCGACCAGGTCGAACAGCGTGTTCGGACCGAGCACCACGTCGGCGTCGACGCAGACATGGATCCCCGCGTCCGCATCCAGGCCCGCGCGCAGGGCCTCCACCTTGCCTGGCGCGCGGCTCTCGATCCCATACGCTCCGTGCGCTCGGGCGATGCTCGCCGTGGTGTCGTGGCAGCGGTCGGTGACCACCACACACTCCACGGTCCAGCTCGCTCCTCGCAGCGCGGCGATGCGCGCACCCTCCGCCACGCTGCGCAACAGAAGGCCCAGACGCTTGGCCTCGTTGCGCGCGGGCACCACCACGCGCACGCGCATGCTCACCCGGCGCTCCGCAACGGCAGGCGTCGCAGCCGCCCCGCGCGTACGTCGTCGCGCCCGAGCTGGGTGTGCGTCTCGCGCGGTCCGTCGCCGCCCAGGCAGAAGCGACAGCTGTTCAGCGGCTCGCCGCGGTTGAGCAACGCCAGCAGTCGTTCATCGAGGCGCGGGTCGTCGAGCGCGACGCTGTCCGCCAGGCGTCGCTCGCGCGCGTCCGCGAACGGGTCTTGAAGCTGCACGCGCGCATGGAGGTCCTCGAGGTAGGCCGCGCGTGTGCAGATGTAGAAGCGACCGTCGCGCGCCACCAGGCAGCGATGGCGCAGCCAGCACGCGTCCCAGGTCTCGCGCACCGCGGCGTCGTCGCGCCTGCGTGCATCGTGCATCACCTGGGAGAAGTGCTGCACCGGCTTGACGTTGAGCACCACGTCGAAGCGGTCCGCCTTTTCCTCGATCAGCGCCAGGTGCTCCTCGCGCACCGGAGCGCTGGAGTATGTCGACACCGTCAGCTGATCCAGCGCGCGCCAGAAGTCGTCGTCCATCCTGGACAGCAGCAGGCCGTTGGTGAACAGGCGCACCACGTCCGCGACGCCGCTCTCGCGCACCACGCGCAACACCTCCGTGATGTGCGGGTGCAAGAGCGGCTCGCCGCCCATGATCTTGAACACGTCCGCGTGCAGCACGCGGCTCATGGTCGCCAGCGTGTCCGCGATGAATGCGGGCTCCAGCGTCTTGGGCGGCAGGTACGGCGAGGTGTTGCAGCAGTGGGTACAGCGCAGGTTGCAGTGCTCGGTCACGTGCAGCTCGAACGCCTCCACACGCACGCGCCCCTCCACTTGCGCGTAGAGCTTGCGCTGCGACGTGGGCACCTCGCCGCGCTCGGCGAACAGGCCGCGTGCGGAGAAGGTCGGCGCCTCCACGAAGCGGAGCGCGGTCTCGGGCAACAGGCGTCGTGCCCACCACGCACGCAGCGTGTCCCACGCTTCCGCAGGCGCGCTCAGCTCGAGCACCAGCAAGTCCTCGACGCGATAGCCGCGCTCGATGGCGGCCCGCATCAACACGTGCTCGGACGACAGCTCGCGCAGCGCGATCTCGCAGGCGCGTGCCGCCCGCGTCGCGGACTCGATGAACGACGCGGTCTCCACGAACAGGCAGCGCGCCTCGCGCAGCATCACCACGCGGCCCGACGCCAGCGCCAGGTCGCTCCCGCGCGTCCGTCCCGCCTGCAGCAGCAGCTCGACGTTCACACGCCCCTCCCGAGCGCGAGCACCTGCTCGGCCGCGCGCGTGGGGCCACCCTGCGCGCGCAGCGCCTCTCCGATCCGCACGGCACGTGCGGCGTGCGTGGGCAGCTGCTTCATGGCCGCACGCAGGCTCGCGAGCTCGACCTCGCCCGCCTGCGCGTCGAGCGCGAGCCCCGCGCCGGAGGCCGTCAGGAAGCGCGCCTGCAGTGGCTGATCGTTGCACAGCGTGAGCAGCAAGACTGGCTTGCCGAAGGAGAGCGCCTCCACCACCGAGTTGGCGCCGCCGTGGCTGACCACCATGTCGACACGCTCCAGCAGCTGCAGCTGCGGCGTGTAGCGCGCCAGCACCGCGTCGGGCGGCGCGGCGCGCACGAACTCGGTGTCTTCGAGCAGCGCGCCCACGCTGGCGATGACCTGCATGCCGAGCTCGCTCGCGCACGCGAACACCTGCTGGAACAAGCGCGGCTGGAAGAACGCCTGGCTGCCGAACGAGACGTACAGTCGTGGCTTGTCGCGAAGGCGCTCGAAGGGGAACGGCGTCTCGTCTCCGCGGCACGCGATGTCCGTGGCGTCGAACGTCGCGCCCACCAGCTGGATCGCCGGGTCGACCGCGTGCGGCACGTACAGCGGCGCGGTGAATGCGAGGTTGAGCCACGGACTCTCGGCGTCCGACACGAAGAAGCGCGGCACCTCGACGCCGGCATCGCGAAACAGCGCCGCGCGCTTGGGCGCGAGCCGATCGAGCGTCTCGGTCAGGGCCGTGCTCCACGCGCGCGGCGTGACCGGGTTGAGCGACGACGACAGCGCGGCCCACGGCAGCCCCGCGCGCGCACAGCCGATCGCGACCGCGTACATCATCGGATCGGCGACCACCACATGCGGCCGCTCGTGGGCGATCAAGGCCTCGACACCTGGCAGCTGCGCCGGCACCGCGTCGATCAGCAGCGCCTCGATCCAGCCCGCGAGCCAGCGCGCATCGCGCAGCTTCTCCGCGAACTCGCGCCCGGCGGTGAGGAAGCTGGCCGGCGGAGCGGGCGCCTCGAAGCGTGCCGCGCGCCCCGCGATGCCCGCCGCGGCGAGCACGCTGGTCAGGTCGCGCGCGCTCGCCAGCACCAGCTCGTGCCCCGCGTCCGCGATCCGCCGCAGCGTGGGCAGCAGCGGGTTGAGGTGGCCCTTCTCCGGAATCACGAATGCCAGCACGCGCATGGTGCGCAAAGTGATGCCGCAAAATCGCGCGCGACGCGAGCGGAACCGTCAGCCTCCGGCGGCCGCGATCACCGCGCAGCGCTCCGAGAGCGCGCTCCCGGCGAGCAAGGCGGCGCAAGCCTCGGGCACATGCGCGTCGAGCCATGACCCGGCGCCCTCGCGCGCGAGCCGGGCGCGGATCGCGGTCGCGCTCAGCACGTCGTTGGCGACGCGCACGGGCTCCGGCAGCCGTGCGACGCGCTTGCCGTGCTGCACCGCCATCGCTGCCAACAACGGGTTGTGCGTGACCACGAGCTGATACGGCGGCGCGATGTAGCGCAGCTCGGGCAGCGCCAGCGCGGGCCAGGCAGGTGCCGGCAGCGCGACCAGCCAGCAGCGTGCCAGCAAGTCCGTGAGCCCCGCGCGCACCAGCGCCAGGCGCTCGCCCGCGGTGAACGGATCGCGCGCCGCATGCGAGCGCTCGGCCGCCGCGATCACCACCACCACTTCCTCCGCCAGCGTGAGCGCGTGCTGCACCAGCGCCAGGTGACCACGATGGAACGGCTGCGCGCGCAACACCACCAGCGCGCGCTCGGCATGCGGGAGGGCGGGCACCTCGTCCTCCCCGGATTCCTCTTCCAGGTGATCGAACGCGCCCAGCCGCACGGGCAACGCAAGCGTGCGATCGAGCCGGGTCGGCAAGCCATGCGTGTGCGGCAGCGGCGTGCACCACGCCCTTGCAGGCAGCTGCGCGCGCACGCTGGCCCAACGCGACGGCAACGACGGATCGGGCGCCCCCTCGAGCGCCACCACCACCTCGTCGTGGCGCTGCAGAAGCGTGTCGACGCGGGTTCGCACCTGCGCGCGCGTGGTCCACAGAACCGCCCTGGTCATGCCTTGGATTATCGCGCCCTGCATGCGCCGCAAGGGCGTTGGCTCCAGCCCGGCAACAGCCTGTACGCCATCGCCCGACGCGCGCGTGGGCACGGGTGTGCTGGACGCTCGTGGACAACCACCGATCTCAGCATGAGAGAAGACTCAGCGTTCAAGTCCGACTGCGGACTGCCGATCGTGTTGGAGGTAATGGCACCGTTCTTCCGGCCCGCGTCTCTCAGTCGGTTTTGCCTGACCGTCGGGCTCGTGCTGTCCGGCTGCAGCCCGGTCGCGGATCCTCAGGCTGGCGACGCCTCCGTCATCTATATCGATCGCACGCGCGACGACGCCGGCAACTTCAGCAATGCGCTGGTGCACGTCGCCGGCCTGCACGGCTCGGGCCTCGCGCTCTCGATCGCCGGCTCGCAGGAGCTCGACGTACCGGGCGACGGCGTCTGGCACGTGCCCTTGCTCGCGCCGATGCAGAACATCGACATCACGGTCGCCACGCAACCCGACTCGCCGGCGCAGGAGTGCGACGTGCAGAAGCTCGACGACGCCGTGTTCTCGATCCTGTGCCACGACGAAGACTGGACCGTGGGCGGCGTGATCAACGGCCTCGAAGGCAAGGGCCTGCGCATCGCGCTGATGGACGAAGGCGACAACGACGATGCGGCCGAGGGTGGCGCCCACAGCGTGTTCGTCGCGGCGCAAGCGGGCAAGTTCGAGTTCGCACGCCCGCTCGTCGATGGCGTCGCCTATCACATCGAGATCGTGCAACAGCCGACCGAACCTCGGCAGGACTGCGCGGTGGTGACCGGAGAAGGCGTCGCGGAGGCCGACGTCGAGGACGTGCGGATCGATTGCGTCACGCGCACCTACCCGTTCCACATCAACACGGTCGGCCTCAAGGGCAGAGGCCTGGTCATGAACACGGAGGCCGGCGAGTTTCCGATCGATCCGGGGTTCATGGCGGGCTTCGAGGGCTTTCCGGATGGCTATCGCTACTGGACCGAGATCAGCCACCAGCCGACGAACCCGAGCCAGGTTTGCTTCGTGCAAGGCGGAGACGGCGTGATCGACGGCGCGGCGGTCAACATCACGATCATCTGCGACGCGCAGGGCCAGGTGCGCATCGCGGAGGTCGGCGCCTGTCCGTTCTCCAGCTCCGCGTGCTGGTTCGAGATCATCAACACCGGCGCCGCCCCGGAGAACCTCGGCTTCTACAAGGTGCGCACGTCCGCGCTCTCGCCCACCGCGTTCACGCCCTCGCGCCTGTTCGCGCTGCCGCAGGTCTCGATCCCGCAGTTCGGCCACGCGATCATTCAAGGCAAGGTGGCGGGCGGCATGCCCGACGGCGCCAACGTGTTCCACATCGTGGAAGGCGATAGCGTTCCGTGGTGGGGCTCCGATGGCTTCGTCGAGCTGCTCAACCCCGCGGGCGCGACCGCGTCCTTCTTGCGCTGGGGATCCAACACCATGGAGCCGACCACCGGGGGTACCTACGGCGGAGGTAGCGCACCCGCGTTGCCGCGCGGCGAGGCGGCCTACGGCTACTCGCTGCAGCACCCCAATCGCCCCGGCAAGATCCCACCGGCGGGCGACGAATTCGCGCTGCTCAGCGTGCCCACGTACGGCGGCCCCAACGACGTGTACAGCAGCGACGACGCGGATCAGGACGGCATCCCCGACGTCGCGGAGATCCCCGGCGGCACCTTCGGGGGCCTGAGCATGTACGCGATGGGCGCGCGCACGAACCAGAAGGACCTGTTCATCGAGATCGATCACATGGCGGGCGCCGATCCGGCCACGCTGCCGCGCAAGGATGCGCTCGACAAGGTAGCCGCGGCGTTCCTGCGCAAGAACATCGTCCTGCACTTCGACGTCGGCCCGCTGTTCTCGCCGAGCTTCGATCCCGCCAACTACAACCTCGGCGGCGGCAACGTCGTGCCGTTCGCCACCGCGGTCGGCCTGGCGCCCAAGGACGCCGCGATCAAGAGCCTGTACGAGATCAAGGCGGAGCACATGGCCGCCAACCGCCGCATGGTCTTCTACTACCAGCTGTTCGCATGGTCGCAGCAGGTGGACGGCAGCGGCGGCTCGTCGGGCGTGGGCGAGCTGCCCGGCAACGACAGCATCATCACGCTGGGTGGCTTCGGCCTGACCGCGAACACGGCGGCGCAGCGCACGCTGATCTCCAGCTACCAGGCCGCGAGCATCATGCACGAGCTCGGGCACAACTTCAGCCTGCGCCACGGCGGAGCGGACTCGCTCAACCGAAAACCCAACTACGTCTCCGTGATGAACTACCTGTACAGTCCGCTCGGCCTGCCGACGATCGGCAACGCCGAAGGAGACCGCTACGACTTCTCCAAGCGCTGCACGCTGACCAGCGTCAGCCAGCTGACAAACTCACCGAGCGCGGACCTGACCAAGTTCATGATCGACTACTCGACCGGTGGCAGCGGGACCATGGACGAGAGCGCGGTGCGCGAGGACATGGGCCTCGGTCGCACCGGCAGCAGCGCGGTCGACTTCAACTGCAACGGCAAGCCCGACGGCATGGCGTACTCGCGCGACCTCAACGGCGACGGCGCGCTCGATATCCTGGCGGACAACGACGACTGGAGCGCGCTCGACTTCATGTTCCGGCGCTACGCGAGCGGCACCGACAACGGCCCTTCCCTGCGCCCCTCGCTGGAGCGCTTCGACGTGCTCACCGCCGAGACCTCGCACCACGTCGACGAGCCCTGTCCGGCGCCGATGGTGCCCAGCATGGCGGAGCTGCAGTAACCCGATCCATGCGCGTGGTCCGGAGACTCACTAGACTTGGCCGCGAGGCCCAAGATGAGTGTTTTTCCAACGCCCTGGACTGAGACGTACCGTTCGCTCGGCATCGGCGGACTTACCCTGAGCAACCTCCCGGACCTGACGCTGTCGGACTACGTTCGTGAGCACGCACGTCGCCTCGGCGAGCGGGAGGCGCTGGTCTTCCTCGGTCAGTCGCTCTCGTATGCAGACCTCGACCGCCTGGCGGACCGATTTGCGGGCGCGCTGCTCGCGTCGGGCTGCCAGCCGGGCGAGGTACTCGGCATCCACCTCCCGAACACACCGCAGCTGGTGGTCGCGCTGGTCGCGGCCGCACGCATCGGCGTGGTCGTGACCTGCATCTCGCCGATCACCAGCGCGCAGGAGTGCATCGCGCAGGCGCAGGATGCGCGCCTCAAGGTATTGCTGACGTCCGATGACGCACTGCAGACGCTCGTGCCCACCCTGGTTGCCAGCGTGCCGTCGCTGAGCCTGGTGCTGCTCTCGACGCCCACGGAGCTGCTCGCGGACGGCCCCAAGGCGTTCTCGTCCGCGCCCATCCAGCAGGCGCACGTGCACGGCTTCGCGGCCTTGCTCCAGCAAGCGGACCCGAGCCCCGCGCTGCCCAGCCACGTTCCGGCGGATGCCGTGCTCTACGTGATGTACACCGGCGGCACCACGGGCATGCCCAAGGGAGCGCGCCTCAGCTCGCGCAACATGCTGGTCACGCGCGCGCAGCTGGAGCCATTCTTCCGCCTGCGCGATGGCGCGGAGATCGTCGCGTCCGCGTTCCCGGTCTTCCACATCGGCGGCCTGACGGTGTTGCTGAATGCGCTGTGCACTGCCTCCACGTTCGTGTTGATCCCCAACCCGCGCGACGTGGAGCACCTGTGCGACGAGATGGAGAAGCGGCCGCCCACCATCCTCGCCGCGCTGCCCACGCTGCTGCAGGTGCTGGTCACGCGTCCGAGCTTCTCCGCCCTCGACTTCTCGGCGCTGCGGCTGGTGATCTCGGGCGCGGCCCCGCTCGTGGAGTCGGAGGTCGAGAAGCTGGAGGTCGTGATCGGTCGCGGCAAGATCTGTGATGTCTACGGCATGACCGAGACTGCGGGGGTGCAGACCATCAACCCGTCCGCGCGCTTCAAGCCTGGCTTCGTCGGCGTACCCGTGCCGGGCACCGACGTGCGCGTGGTGAACGAAGCGTTCGAGGACGTGGCGGCGGGCGAGCCGGGCGAGATCGTCGTCTCCGGTCCGCAGGTCATGCACAGCTACGTGAACACGCCCGAGGAGACGCGCACCGCGCTGCAGACCATCGACGGCCGCGTCTGGGTGCACACCGGCGACGTCGGCGCGTTCGACGGCGAGGGCTACCTGAAGATCTTCGACCGCAGCAAGGACATGCTGATCGTCGGCGGCTTCAAGGTGTTCTCGGTCGAGGTGGAGAACCAGCTCCGCGACCTGCCGTTCATCGAGGGCTGCGCGCTGGTCGGACGTGCGGACCTCGCGCGGCCGGGCAACGACGTGGTGCACCTGTACGTGCAGCGCGTCGCGGGCGACGCCGTGTCGCAAGAGGAGCGCGAGCACGAGCTGCTGGCGTTCTGCCGCGCATCTCTGGCGCCGTACAAGGTGCCCAAGGAGATCCACTTCGTCGACTCGCTGCCGCTCACGCGCGTGGGCAAGGTCGACAAGCGCGCGTTGCGCTCGGCTCGTTAGCCGACCGAGTCGCGCGGCAAGCTGAAGAAGAAGGTCGAGCCCAGGCCTTCGGTGCTCTCCACCCAGATGCGTCCGCCGTGCGCCTCGACCAGCCCCTTGGCGATCGCGAGGCCCAGCCCGGCGCCCTGCCGCGCTGTCTTGCGCGCCTGCCAGAAGCGGTCGAACACGTGCGGCAGGTCCGCGGCCGGCATGCCCGGGCCGGTGTCGCGCACCGCGAAGATGGCCTCGTCTCGGCCGCGCTCGAAGCGCACCGTCACCTCACCGCCGCGCGGCGTGAACTTGATCGCGTTGCCGAGCAGGTTGGAGAACACCTGCATGACGCGCTCTCGATCGCAGCGCACCGCGCCGCCTTGCGCGCCGCCCTCGACACGCAGCGTGATCGCCTTGGCGGCCGCGAGCGGCTCCAGCATCTCGTGCGCATCGAAGAGCAGGTCGCGCGCCTGCACGTCGCGGGACTCCAGCGCGTGCTCGCCGGTCTCGATCTTGGCGAGGATGAGCACATCGTCGATCAGCCCACTCATGCGTCGGCTGGCGCTGTCCATGCGTGGCAGCACGCTGGCCGCGACGCTCTGCGCGGCGGCGGGCAGCTCCGCGGTCGTGCTGGTGAGCAGCTCCAGGCCCAGCCGGAACACATTGAGCGGGTTCTTCAGGTCGTGCGTGACCACCGCCAGCACGTGATCTCGCGCCTGAGTCGCCGCCTCCGCCGCGGCGCGCGCGCGCTGCTCGGCGCGGAACTGGCGCTGCAGATCGAGCTCGATGATCGCCTTGCGCAGCTCGCGCGCGGCCTCCAGCTCGCTGCCCTTCCAGGGCCGCGACTTGTTGTGCACGATCTGCTTCCACAGCTCGAACGACGTGCGCGGATGGAGCCGCGAGCCGCCGTCGTCCGCGCGCACCGACTTCTCGGGGTTGCCGGCCCAGCGAATGGTCTGCACCACCTCGGGCCGAAACCACAGCACGTAGTTGCGCGCGCTCTTGGGGATCGAGACCGCGAGCAAGCCGCTGGCCACGTCCTTGAACGCCTCCGCGGGCGGGTAGATCGAGGGCAGCGAGCTGGTGCTGAACACTTCGAATGCGGGCTGGGCGCCGAGCCAGTGCGCGAGCGCGGCGATGTGATCGACCGAGGGCACATTGCCGATCAGCGTCCACTGCCCCTCCAGGTAGATCGCGGCCGCCGCACCCTCCGCCGCAGCGAGGTCGAGCAGGTTGGGCGAGTGCTGCACCAGGCCCGAGACCAGATCGTCCGAGCCAGTCATGAACTCGACCAGCTTGAGGTGCACTGCCTTGAGCTTCTGCTTGTACTCCAGGTCCTCGCTCTCCTCCTTGATGGCGAGTAGCGACGAAGCCAGCCGACCGAGCAGCTCGCACGCGCTGCGCACCTCGTGCGACGCATGGCGCGGCACGCGATGATGGCAGGCGATCAGCCCCCACAGCCGTCCCGCGCGCACGAGCGACACGGTGAGGGTCGCGCCGACCCCCATGTTGCGCAGGTACTCGAGGTGGATCGGC
>JBEVNG010000463.1:0-8522 GCA_040508235.1 Polyangiales bacterium
ACAGCATGTTCGACAGCTCGAACGGCATGCCCACGCTGTTCAGGCCGCGGCCGAACTGCGCCACATACGCCTCGATCCGTGGCCGCTCGCCGTCACTGGCTGGCGAGACTTTGATCACGGAGCCCTTCAGCTGCAGCGACCTGTGGTCGATGGGCTGAGACACGAACAGCGCAACACGCGGGTTCACCGCGACATTGGTGACGGTGTGTTGCGCGGTTACCTCAGGCAAATAGACGGTGGCGTGACGCCGATCGTCATGAACCTGGAGACCCACCGCACGCATCGCGTGGGGGATCCTGTCCGCATCGCAGGTACCGACGAGCAGCGATACACCCTGCGCGATGAAGTCGACCAGCTCATCGCTGAGCATCGTGACGGGCCGTTTGGTCAAGCCGGCCTACTGTAATCAAGCCCGTGACCGGCGTCGACGGCCGCGCTCACTGCGCGAATGCAGGGGCGCGGCCGAGGGTCGAAACCGGTGTTGTCTAGCTGGGCTAGCTCAGATGCCGGCGCGGGTCGAGACGTCCGCGATCGGGGTCGCGGCGACTTCGACGGTCGTGGCCTCGGGGCTCACCGACGAGTGCGCTTGGTGGGCGCCACGTGCGTGGGTAGCGAAGCCGACGAATCCGAGCCCGAGCGCCAGCGCGACTAGCGCGCGTAGCAGGGTTTCTGATTGTCTCAGGGTCATGGCTGCTTCTCCTGTACCAACCGTATTCACGATCCGGGCCAAGAGTAGAGGGGACACGCAACCTGCAAGAATCCCGTCCGTGAGTGTCGGCACGCCGGGCCGTGGCGCATCGGTTGTGGCGTTCCTGTCGAGCACAGGCGATGGCGCTGTGTGGTCTGCTATAAACGCCGGTCTATGGCCGACGCCAACCCACGCAGCACAGGGGCCGAAGCAGGCGGTCCCGCGGCGCGCGAGCAGACGGGTACCGAGGACGCTCCAAACTTCATCCGCGAGCTGGTCGAGGCCGACCTCGCCGCGGACAAGTTCAAGGGTCACCTCCGCACGCGCTTCCCGCCCGAGCCCAACGGCTACCTCCACATTGGCCACTGCAAGGCCATCACCGTCAACTGGGGCGCGGCCGCCCAGGCCCCCTTCGGGCAGTGCAACCTGCGCTTCGACGACACCAACCCGGTCAAGGAAGACATCGAGTACGTCGAGGCGATCAAGCGCGACATCAAGTGGCTCGGCTACGACTGGGAGGACCGCCTCTTCTTCGCGTCCGACTACTTCGAGCGCTTCTACGACTGCGCCGTCGACCTGGTCAAGCGCGGGCTCGCCTACGTCGACAGCCAGACGCTGGAGCAGATCCGGCAAAACCGCGGCGACTTCTATCGCCCCGGCGTCGACAGCCCGTTCCGCACGCGCTCGGTCGAGGAGAACCTGGACCTGATCACGCGCATGCGCGCCGGTGAGTTCCCGGACGGCGCCCACGTGGTGCGCGCGAAGATCGACATGACGTCGCCGGATCTGAACCTGCGCGACCCACTGCTCTACCGCATCAAGCACGCGCATCACCACCGCACGGGCGACGCCTGGTGCATCTACCCGATGTACGACTGGGCGCATCCGCTGTCGGACGCGTTCGAGGGCGTGACGCACTCGCTGTGCTCGCTGGAGTTCGCCAACCATCGCCCACTCTACGACTGGGTGGTGTCGCAGTTCGGCTTCGATCCGCGGCCCGAGCAGACCGAGTTCGCCAAGCTGTTCTTCAACACCGTGCTGGTCAGCAAGCGCAACCTGCAGAAGCTGGTCACCGACAAGGTGGTGGCGGGCTGGGACGATCCGCGGCTGCACACGATCGCCGGCATGCGTCGGCGCGGCTACACGGCGTCCGCGCTGCGCCGTGTGTGCGAGCGCGTGGGCGTCTCGCGACGTGACAGCTTGATCGACATCGCGCTGCTGGAGCACACGCTGCGCGAGGACCTGAACGGCTCCAGCAAGCGCGTGCTGGCGGTGCTGCGCCCGCTGAAGATCACGCTGACCAACTTCGCGGAGCGCGAGACGGTCGAGCTCGACGCGCAGTACAACAGCGAGGATCCGAGCTGGGGCAACCGCAAGGTGCCGCTGACGCGCGAGCTGTACATCGAGCGCGACGACTTCATGGAGACCCCGGTCAAGGGTTGGTTCCGGCTCTCGCCCGGCACGGAGGTGCGCCTGCGCTACGCATGCATCATCCGCTGCCAGGAGGTCGTGAAGAACGACGCCGGGGAGATCGTGGAGCTCAAGTGCACCTGGGACCCGGACTCGCTCGGGGGGCAGCCCAAGGACGGTCGCAAGGTCAAGGGCACCATCCACTGGGTCAGCGCCGAGCACGCGCTGAACGCCGAGGTGCGCCTCTACGACAAGCTGTTCACGGTCGACGACCCGCTCGATCTGCCCGAGGGCAAGACGCCGAGCGACATCGCCAACCGGAACTCGCTCGAGGTGATCCGGGACGCCAAAGTCGAGCCCAGCCTGCGCGGCGTCACCCCGGAAGCACGCTACCAGTTCGAGCGCGTCGGCTATTTCTGCGTGGATGCGGACTCCAGGGCGGATGCTCTGGTCTTCAATCGCACCATCTCGCTCAAGGACTCCTGGGCGAAGGCCGCACAGAAAAAATAGCGCCCGGTTCCCAGATGGCCCGGCTCGCGGGCTTAAGGGAACGATGCCACTTCAATCCAGGCTGACAATCGTCCTCGCCATGCTGGCGGCGCTGCTGGCGTCGCCGCTGGTGGCGCGTGGGGATGGCGGCGTTCAGTCGTACGCGCTCGTCATCGGCAGCAACCTCGGCGGCGACGGCCAGAGCAGGCTCTCGTACGCCCAGCGCGACGCCGACAACGTGGCCGCGGTGCTGCGCGAGATCGGGCGCACCCCGCCAGAGCACATCGAGCGCCTGAAGGACCCCACGCTGGCGCAGGTGGAGGGCTCACTGGAGACGCTGCGCACCAAGCTGACCGCCCACGCCGCGGCTGGCGAGCGCGCCCAGCTGGTCTTCTACTACTCTGGCCATGCGCGCGCGAACGCGCTCAGCCTGGGCGCGCAGGAGCTGCCGCTGTCGCAGCTGCGGGCATCGCTGATGGCGCTGCCTAGCACGCTGACGGTGGTGGTGCTGGATGCCTGCCAGAGCGGCGCGTTCTCGGGCGTGAAGGGCGCGGCGCCCGCGGCGGACTTCTCGGTGCGGTCGGTGCAGGACCTGAACAGCTCGGGTGTGGCGGTGATGGCGTCGAGCACGGCGTCCGAGCTGTCGCAGGAGTCGCGCGAGCTCGGCTCCAGCTACTTCACGCACCACTTGCTGGTGTCGCTGCGCGGCGCGGGCGACCGCGATCGCAACGGGCGCGTGTCGCTCGACGAGGCCTACGCCTACGCGTACCAGCACACGCTCGCGGACACCGCACGCACGCAGGTGGGCTCGCAGCACGCGACGCTGGAGACCGCGATCACCGGCCGCGGCGACGTGCCGCTGAGCTACCCGGTCGATGCCGACGCGCAGCTCGCGATCTCGGGCGCGATCACCGGCAAGATCCTGGTGCAGCAGGCGGGCCACGGCGCGGTGATGGCGGAGCTGGTGAAGGCGGCCGGCGCGCCGCTGCTGATCGCGCTGCCGAGCGGCCAGTACGAGGTGCTGGTGCGTGGCCAGACCAGCGCCCGCAGCTGCACCGTCTCGCTGACGCGCGGCGCGGTGGCGTCCCTGGCGCCGGAGCAGTGTCCGGAGGTGCCGCTGCCGGAGGACCTCGCCAAGTACGAGGGCGTGCGCCGCGACGCGGACTCGCTCGCGCTGGAGAGCTGGTTCCTGGAGGTCGGAATGTCCGTGACGACGTCGTTCGACGACGACTACACGAGGCGCTTGAACCAGTTCTCCCTGCGCGGCGGGGAAGGTCCGGGCTTCGGCGCGGACATCGCCGGCGGCTGGATGTTCAACCGCTACCTCGGTGTGTCCGCTCGCTACGGCATGCTGGACGCGCGCACGTTCCGCTCGTCCCGCATCAACACCAGCGACCAGATGGCCTGGCGTACCCGAGCGATCACGCTCGGCCTGCGCGCACGGCTGCCGCTGGTGCGACGCTGGCTGGTGCTGTTCGGCGAAGCTGGCGCCGGCATCGGCTTCACGACCAGCCAGTTCTCGTACGACGAAATCACGGACACGCGGCAGCAGACCACGGACACCACGGATACGCACTACAACGTGGCGCTACGCGGCCTGGCCGGGTTGGACTTCGGCCTCTCCAGGCACCTCGGCTGGTGGCTCGCTGCCGGCTACGCGTTCGCGCCGACGCTCAAGAACCAGCTCGACGAGCGCCACAACGCAGGCTCGATGACCTACATGTTTGGCTTTCGCGTCAATGGCGCGGTGGGAGGTTGGTGATCATGCGTAGCATCGACAAGTTGCTGCTCGCCGGCCTGGCTACCTTCACGGGCTGCGTCTTCAGCTACGGGTTCTCGGGTTCGGGTGGCATCGAATGCGCGGAGTTCACCTGCCTCTGGCAGACCGAACAGGGCAGCATCGAAGAGACGGGCAGCTGGCACAAGGATGCCCTGGCACACCGGCTCGTGGGCACGCCTGCGCGCATCACGCGCAAGGTGGACATGGCGACGTTCCCGGACTGCATGCGCATCGATCTGACCGCGAACGTGGCCCCGGATGCGCAGTTCGAGCTGCAGCTGGACTACGGCAACGACGGCAGCATCGACACCCGGATCCCGCTCGAGCCCGGGGAGTGGACGCGCCGTAACTACTACGTGCGCACCCCTTCGGCCGCACGTCACCTGCGTACGTCGCTCGCCAAGCTCGGGCCGGGCGAGGCGGCGATCGAGGACATCCGCTTGCTGCTCGGCCGCGAGGCCTGCGCGGGCCAGCCGCCGACCACGCTCGGCAACGACTCGACCTGCCTCGACGACGCCAGCTGCACCAGTGGCTACTGCGTGCTCGGTCGCTGCTCGCCATGCGGCCCCGGCGGCTGCGCCGAGGGCAGCGCCTGCCGCGCGGACAAGGACTGCATGGGCGGCGCCTGCGCGGCCGGCGTGTGCCGCGCCTGCGCCGCGAGTGGCAGCTGCGGCAAGGGCGAAGGCTGCAGCGCCGACAGCCAGTGCGCGGCGGGTAGCTGCGCGTTCGGCATCAAGCCGAGCCTGGTGCGCTATCCGGAGCAGGACGGCGTCTGCGGCGAGTGCAACGGCGACGACGACTGCCCGAGCGGCAAGTGCGTGCTCGGGCAATGCGGCGACTGCGCCACGGACGCCGAGTGCAGCAACGGGCAGCGCTGTCGCTACACGGACGCGTTCGAGGCCGACCGGCGCACGTGCGTGCCCCGCTTCGACGCCATCCTGCCGCGCGGCGCGCTGTGCGAGGTCGACGCCGAGTGCATCGGCGGCTCACGCTGTGGCGCGCCCGCGGGACGCGTCAAGCGCTGCGGCTACGCCTGCCGCACCAGCAGCGACTGCGCGGCCGGCGAGGTGTGCGGCGAAGAGGGCAGCGTGCCCGGCGCCCAGGCGTCGATCTACGAGCTGCTCCCCCGCTACGCCAAGAACGGCGTCTCGCGCATCCGCACCTGCTACGCGATTCCGGTCCAGCAGCCATTCAGCAACCTGGCGTGCGAGATCAACGCGCAGTGCAAGTCGAGCTCGGACCCGCGCGTCGCCGGCGCATGCTGTCAGGGCTCATGCTCCTCGACCACGCTCGACGTGAGCACCGACGAGTGCCAGCAGTACAGCAGCGCCAGCTGGGACCTCGTGAACTTCCAGTACGAGCGCTGATTGAGCGTGGACAGCTACCGGCGCTACGGACCCGCTCTCTTGCGCAAGGCGCGACGCCTGCTGCGCAACGAGGACGACGCACTCGACGCGGTGCAGGCGCTGTTCCTCGACTTGTTGCAACGACCGGAGCCCGAGCAGTTCGAGTTGCCTTGGCTGTACCGGGCACTGACTCACCGATGTTTGAACATGATGCGCGACCGCAGGACTCGGTCGCGGCTGCTGGCGCGCGAGTCGCCGGCTCTGGCCTACCCCGCGCGCATCGCGCCGGACGTGCAGGCTCTCGGTCTCGATGTGTTGTGCAAGCTGGCCGACCGCGTGGAGGAAAGCGTGATGGAGACTTTGATCTATCGCTTCTTCGACGAGCTGGGGCTGGAGGAGATAGCCACCGTGATGAGCGTCAGCCGCAAGACCGTGCAGAACCGGCTCACGCGCGCCACCGAGGCGATGCGGGCGCTGGCTCCGGAGGTGCAATCATGACGGTCTCCTGGCTGCAGCTGGAGCGCTACGCGCTGGGTGAGCTCGCGGGCAGCGAGCGCGACGACGTCGAGCGCAGGCTCGCGGAGTCGAGTGCTGATCGCGCGTGCCTCGACACGATCTTGAACGACACGTTCGTGATGCCTCCGCTGCCGGCGCCCAAGCCCGCGCTCTCGCCCTGGTGGTGGGCAGTGGTGCCGCTGGCGGCTGCTTTCGCGTTGATGATGATCCCCACCAGCGATCTGCCCGGCTCCCCCGGTGTGAAGGGCGGCGAGGTCGCGATCACGCTGCTGAGTGAGCGGACCGGCAGCACGGTGCGCGGCTATCGCGACGGCGAGCGCTTCAAGCTGCTGGTGACCTGCCCACCGGCGTACTCGTCGCGGCTGGCGGTGGTGATGTTCCAGGACGGGCAGCGCTACCAGCCGCTGGCTCCTGCGGATCTCGCGTGCGGCAACCAGGTTCCGTGGCCCGGCGCCTTCACCCTCGATGGTGCGGGCGAGGTCGAGGTGTGCGTGACCTGGAGCGACAAGCCTGCCCGCAGCGCGCGCGAGCTGGAGCCCGATGTGGTGTGCACACGGCTGAAGCACGAGTGATCAGTCGGCGCAGCGCAGCAGCGTCGCGTGTACCTCGCTGCCGCGCGTGAACGCGAGCACGTAGCCCCCCTGCGTGCGCGCGAGGCTCGGGGCCAGCGCGGGCGCTTCGAGCTCCAGCGCGTGCGCGTCGCGCTTGCCATCGCTCAGCGTGAGCTCCAGCTTGCGCTCGGCCTTGGGGGCCGCGGACACGGGCACCTCGCAGGCGAACAGCGCGCGCTGGGTGCCGCGTGCGACCGCGAACGAGAGCTCGCCGTAGCCGCGCGACGGAGACAGCGCCGTGATCGACTCGGTGCGACGCAGTGGCACGCGCCCGATCGCGGTCATCGCGAGCTTGCCGATCACGGTGAAGAACGCCTCCGCCTCGCCGCTCGGCCACTGCACGGCCGCGAGCTGCGGCGGCTCGAACGGCTGGCTGATGGGCGTGCGAACCAGCGACTCGCGCGGCTTGCCCGTGCCGTCGAGCGGGAGCTCCAGCAGCGGCGAGATGCCCGCGTGCGCGTCGATCGCGACCAGCGTTGGCGTGCTGGCGCCCAGCAAGAACGTGGGCGCCGCTGCGCCGTGGCTCTCCGGCGTGATGTCTTGCAGAGGTTCCTGCTTGTCGCCGCGCAGGCCGAGCAGCTTGGTGTGCATCACCTCGTCGACGGTCGCGGTGTACGCGATCAACGTGCGGTCGCCCTGCGTCGCGAGCGCGGGCGCGAAGCGTCGGTCGACCCCGCGCGCGAGCTCCTTCGCCGGCCGCAGCTCCGCGCCAAGCTGGCTGTGGAACAGGCGCATCTTCTGATCGATCCACGCCAGCTCGCAGCGCCCGTCGCGGCAGGTGGCGCTCGCCTTGGCGATCGGAGCGTCGAGCTTCAGCCGGGGTCCCTCGCGAAAGTCTTCCGCGAGCTGCCACAGCGTCAACGCGTCGTCCGAGGCGACCAAGACGCCCTCGGGCAACGCGAGCCCACGCGTGCCGGCCGCGAGGCGCTGCTCCAGCTCGATGACGCAACCGTCAGCGGGCGCACTGCCCTTCAGGCGCGGCGCGGCCGGAGCCGGTGCGGCCGCAGCGACCGGCGTGGCCTCCGACACGGGCGTGGCGACCGGCGCCTCCACCGGCTTTGCGACGGGCTGCGTGGGAGCCGCCTCGGAGCAGGCGACCAGAAGCAAGAACGGGAGCGATGCGCGCACGCGCGCGAGTGTGCCATCTTCTCGGGGCGATGAGCACACGCTGGAATCGCACCCGCGAAGACCACCTGCCCGACGTGCGCGACGGCCTGACCCGCCTCGAGCGCGTGATCCTCTACGAGCTCTCCCAGGCCGAGCGCGAACGCAAAGGCCGCCGCGTGCCCTCCGCCGAGCTCTACGGCCGCGTGATCGAGCACCTCAACGTCAGCGTGCCCGAGTTCCAGGCGACGCTGCAGCGCCTGGTCAACGCACCATCGCGTTGATGACTTGGCGTAGCTCGTGGCCGGCTACGGGCTTCTCGACGCGTTGGTTGGGCACGTGGCGCAGGAACTCGCGGGCGCGGGGCGTGAAGGCGCCGCCGGTGAAGAAGACGATCTTGTCGGCGAGGTCCGGGAAGTCGCGCAGCACGCGGGCGTGGAAGTCCATGCCGCTCAGGCCCGGCATCATCAGGTCGCACACGATCGCGTCGTAGCGCTCGCCCGCCTCCAGCCGGCGCAGTGCCTCGGCCGCGTTGTCGAGCGTCACAACGTCGTGGTCCTGCGTCAGCGTGCGGCGCA
>JBEVNG010000159.1:0-11646 GCA_040508235.1 Polyangiales bacterium
AGCGAGTCGTAGCCACACGCATTCACGATGCGCGCGCCGGTGCGCTTGGCAGCCTCGTGATGGCGCTCGATCATGCGCGCGATCCACTGAATCTCGCCGCTCAGGTCGCAGTAGTGCGTGCCCGCTTCGACACACGCGGCGACCAGCTCGTCGCCGTGCAGCGCGAACGGGCCCGCCGTGGTGGCGATGGCGGTGGTCTGACCAGCCAGGGCGCGCAGCGACGCCGCGTCGCGCGCGTCCGCGATCAGGATCGGCACCGGAACGTCGAGCTTCCGCTTAACGGCCTCGAGCTTGCCTTGATCGCGTCCCGCGATCGCCCAACGCACGTCCTTGGTGTTGCGTGCGAGATACTCCGCGACCAGACCGCCGGTAAACCCCGTCGCGCCGAACACCACGACGTCGAATGCGCGCTGCGCCATCTGATTTTGCCTCCTGGTCATCTGCTTCGGGCTACAACCCGGGGGGGCGGGAGCACGTCGCGAAGCAGGAACGTAGCGTTTCAGAAGGAGCCGGCGCATGTGGAAAGAGTTCCGCGAGTTCGCTTTCAAGGGAAACGTCGTCGACCTGGCGATCGGTGTCATCATCGGTGCGGCCTTCGGCAAGATCGTCACCGCCACGGTGAACGACATCATCATGCCGCTGGTGTCGCTGATCCTGCCCAGCGGCGAGTGGCGCAGCACGGCGATCACGCTGGTCGAGCGCGCCCCGGACGGCCCCGAGGGCGACGTCCGGCTGCTGATCGGCGACCTGCTGTCCGTCTCCGTCGACTTCCTGATCGTCGGCTTCGTCCTCTTCCTGACGGTACGCACGATCAACAAGTTCAAGGCCGCGCCGCCGCCGCCGCCCGCGCCCACCGAGAAGCAGTGCCCGCAGTGCCTGGAGAAGGTCCAGCTCGCGGCCAAGCGCTGCAGGTTCTGCACGAGCGAGCTGCCCGCGGCCTGAGTGGGCTGCGTCACCGGCACCAGGCAGCGCCTGACACGGCGCTGCGAGCCGGCGAACCAGCCACATGTGCGCCTTCATCGCTCGCGCGGCCCGGAGGGCCCGCTCGACCTCCGTGCGGAGCTGGGTACTTCACTCGTCTGCACCAATCGGGTTACGCTGATCGGAAGCGCATGAGTGATGACGAGCGACGGCGGCGACACCCGCGCATCGAGACGCAGCAGCACGTGTGGGTCGAGGGCCAGGACGTTCGCGTCGCGGCCGAGGCGAAGAACATGAGCCAGGGTGGCATGTTCGTGGTGGCGGAGGGCAAGGCGCCCGCGCTCGGCACCACCCTCGATGTTTCCTTCGACGACCCGCACGAGGGCAAGATCGCCGTCAAGATGGAGGTCGTCTGGCGCGACGAGAAGACGCTGACGTCCAACCTCGGGCTGCGCGCCGTCGACTCCAAGGGCATGACCGCGTTCGAGCGCGTGGTGTCCCGCATCGAAGCCGAGCACGTCAAGAAGACGTAACGCTCGATACTGTACAGATGACTCCCTCGGCGTGCTAAAGCCCCGCATGCCGCGCGTCCCCGCCAGCAGTCGCCGCACCACGAAGTCGACGCCTCCTCAAGGCAAGGCGCTAGTTCGCTCGCGCGCGGAGGAACCGCGCGCTTCGGCCGAGCCCACGCGCATCCCCGCGCTCGCGCCGATCACGAGCCACCCGGACGAGCGCATCGAGATCTTCGGCGCGCACGAGCACAACCTCAGCATCGACCACCTGGTGCTCCCCAAGAAGAAGCTGGTGGTGTTCACCGGCGTCAGTGGCTCGGGCAAGTCGTCGCTCGCGTTCGACACGCTGTACGCCGAGGGCCAGCGTCGCTACGTGGAGAGCTTGAGCGCCTACGCGCGCCAGTTCCTCGGCCAGCTCGACCGGCCCCAGGTCGACAAGCTGAGCGGCCTCTCGCCCACCATCGCCATCGAGCAGAAGAGCGCTTCCACCAACCCGCGCTCCACGGTCGGCACCATCACCGAGATCTACGACTACCTGCGCGTGCTCTATGCCCGCATCGGCGTGCAGCACTGCCACGTCTGCGGCAAGCGCGTGAAGGGCCGCACCACGGACGAGATCGTCACGGAGGTGCTCGATCTGCCGCGCGGCGTGCGCCTGCTGGTGCTCGCGCCCCTGGTCACGCACCGCAAGGGCGAGTTCAAGGATCTGTTCCAGTCGCTGCGTGAGCGCGGATTCGCGCGGGTCCGCGTGAACGGCGCGGTGCATCGCCTGGAGGAGGTGCCCGCGCTCGACAAGAAGCTCAAGCACACCATCGAGCTGGTGGTCGACCGCGTCACCGTCAGCGACGAGGAGCAGACGCGCCTGGCGGAGAGCGTCGAGTCCGCGCTGCGCGAGGGCCAGGGCGAGGTGCGCCTGGAGGACGAGAGCGGCAAGCGCAGCGCGCTCGCGTTCAGCGAGAAGCGCGCGTGCTGCGGCATCAGCTTCCCGGAGCTGTCGCCGCAGTCGTTCTCGTTCAACAGCCCGCTCGGCCTGTGCGCCGCCTGCAACGGGCTCGGCACGCGCATGGAGGTCGACCCGGAGCTGGTGATCCCGGAGGCCTCGCTCTCCATCCGCGGAGGTGCGATCGCACCCTGGCGCAGCTCGATGGAGAAAGGCGAAGGCTGGACCTTCCGCATCATCGAGTCGATGGCCAAGGCCTGCCAGGTCGACCTCGACACGCCCTGGGCCAAGCTGCCCAAGAAGAAGCGCGATCAGGTGCTGTACGGCCTGGGCGACAAGCGCATCCGCGTCACCTGGGGCGCCGCCGACAGCGAGAACGCCGGCTCCTGGGGCATGAAGTTCGAGGGCATCCTCAACAGCCTGATGCGCCGCTACCGCGAGACCTCGTCCGAGGCGATGCGCGAGCACTACACCAGGTTCATGAGCGAGCGCGAGTGCGACCACTGCGACGGCAAGCGCCTGCGCGCCGAGACGCTGGCCGTGCGCATCGCGGACACCAACATCGCCGACCTCACCTCGCTGACCATCGCGCGCGCCCACGCGCACATGCAGGGCCTCACGCTGAAGCCCAACGAGCGCCGCATCGCCGAGGGCGCGGTGCGCGAGGTCGAGCGCCGGCTCTCGTTCCTGCTCAACGTCGGCCTCGACTATCTCACGCTCAACCGCTCGGGCCCCACGCTGAGCGGCGGCGAAGCGCAGCGCGTGCGCCTGGCCACGCAGCTCGGCAGCGAGCTCTCCGGCGTGATGTACGTACTCGACGAGCCGTCGATCGGCCTGCACCAGCGCGACAACCAGCGCCTGATCGCCACGCTCGAGCGCCTGCGCGATCTCGGCAACACGGTGCTGGTGGTCGAGCACGACGAGGACACCATCCGCGCGGCGGATCACCTGGTCGACTTCGGACCCGGAGCGGGTGTGCTCGGCGGCAAGGTGCTGTTCAGCGGCAAGCCCGCCGACATCCTGAAGGTCAAGGACAGCGTCACCGGCCAGTACCTGAGCGGCGTGCAGAAGATCGAGGTGCCCACGCAGCGTCGCAAGCCCAAGGGCGAGCTGGTCATCCGCGGCGCCGAGGAGCACAACCTGCGCGGCGTCGACGTCACGCTGCCGCTCGGCTGCCTGGTCGCGGTCACCGGCGTCAGCGGCGCCGGCAAGAGCTCGCTGATCAACGGCATCCTGTTGCCGGCGCTGGAGCGCACGCTCCACAAGGCGCAGGTGCGCGTGGGCAAGCACGCCGGCCTCGAGGGCCTCGACAAGCTCGACAAGGTGATCGCCATCGACCAGCGCCCGATCGGACGCACGCCGCGCTCCAACCCGGGCACCTACACCAAGGCGTTCGACGAGATCCGCGAGGTGTTCGCGCAGCTGCCGGACGCGCGCAGCAAGGGCTTCGGCCCGGGCCGCTTCTCGTTCAACACCAAGGGCGGGCGCTGCGAGGCGTGCAGCGGCGACGGCGTGGTGAAGGTGGAGATGCACTTCCTCGCGGACGTCTACGTCCCGTGCGAGGTGTGCGAGGGCAAGCGCTACGACGCGCAGACGTTGACCGTACGCTACAAGGGCAAGTCGATCGCGGACATCCTCGACACCAGCATCGACGACTGCCTGGCGTTGTTCAGCGCGCACCCGACCCTCAAGCGCATCCTGGAGACGCTGGTCGAGGTCGGGCTCGGCTACGTGAAGATTGGCCAGCCGGCGACCACGCTCAGCGGCGGCGAGGCCCAGCGCGTGAAGCTCAGCCGCGAGCTCGGCAAGCGGCATACCGGCAAGACGCTGTACATCCTCGACGAGCCCACCACGGGCCTGCACTTCGCCGACATCCACCGCCTGCTCTACGTGCTGCAGAAGCTGGCCGACGCGGGCAACTCCGTGCTGGTCATCGAGCACAACCTCGACGTCATCAAGTGCGCGGACTGGGTCGTCGACATGGGCCCCGAGGGGGGCGAGCGCGGCGGCCTGCTGATCGCCGAGGGCACCCCCGAGGTGGTTGCGCGCAACAAGGCATCGCACACTGGGCGCTTCCTGGCGCCTCTTTTGAGCGCGCGCGCAGCGGCGAGTTCCGCGCGCTGAGTTATCCTGTTGGCCTCATGACCATCGCCGCCGGCCTCTACCGCACCACGCAAGCGCACCCGTTCTCGCCGCAAGCCATCCCGGCCAACTCGCTCGTCTACGTCGGTGACGAGCGCAACGGCAACGACCAATTCGTGGTTCGTCCCGGCCGCAACGTGCACAACCGCTGGTACTGGGGAGAGCCCACGGTGCCGATGACCGATCCGCTCTGGGAGCGCACGCTGCGCCGCCTGCCGGCCGAGGGCTTCTACACGCTGCCCGAGGACCTGCGCGTCGGCGAGACCGGCGTCTGGCGCAAGAACGCGATCGTGCAGCTCGGGTACAACTTGAACGGCGAGGGCATCGCGTTCGTCGGCGAGCGCCACGAGGGCCTCGAGGTCAACGCGCTGTTCTTCTCCGAGAGCGGCGTGCGCATCCCCGACGAGCTGCTGTTCCGCCTGATCTGGGCGCCGATCCTGCCCGTCTCGCCGCCGCAGAACGCCTAAAAACGCATCACGAAGCCGGCCGGCGAGATCATGCCGTAGCCGAGGCCCCACGGCGCGGCCAACATGGCGAGCGCACCGGAGAGCCCGACCCTGGAGCAGCATCGGCCTGCGCGGCTCTGGCGCGCTAATCCTGAAAGCGCGCCACGTTCTCTCCCACGACCTCGCCCGCGTGGTTCTTGATCAGCCGCCAGCGCTCCGGCAGCTCGGCGCCGATGAAGCCGGGGTAGTAGCGCTGCATGATCGCCATAACCGCGATCGGACGCACGGCCTCGACGGCGGTGCTGACCTTGATCGCCAGCCCGAGGTGGTGGTCGGGCACGGCCAGACAGAGCACACCGGTCGCGCCCACCTTCGCGATGAGCTGGCTGTTCTGCATCAGCCAGCCGTCGAACGCGTCCGTGCCGCTCACCATCAGCGGGTGCTCGCGCATCGCGCGCCCGATCGCCGACAGCGCCGACGGCAAGCGCACCCGCGTCTCGCGCGCGAGGCCCGCGTAGGCGCGCGCCATCGCCGACAGCTTGAGCACGAAGCAGGGCACGCCGCAGCCGTCGACGACGCTGCCCACGATGCCGTGCGCGGTGCGCTGGACCAGGCGCTCCAGGATCGCGCGCTGCAGCGGGTGGTCGGCCGGCCGGTAGTCGGCGGCGAAGTCCCGCGCCGCGCTGGCGGTGGCCATGAAGGTGTGTTTGCCCGCGCAGTTGTTGCAGAGCACCGACGGAGGCTGCCCGTGGCTCAGGCGCGCCTCGGCCGCGGCCTGGCTCAGCGGCGGGTGTACTCCGCACAGCAGCTCCGACTCGGAGCGTCCAAGCTTCGCGAGCAAGCGCGACAGCGCCTCGATGTGGAAGCCCTCGCCGTGGTGGCTGGCCGTGCCCAGCGCCAGGTCCAGCGCGCTCAGCTGCGAGCGCTCGCGCTCCTGCAGCAGCTCCACCGTGACCTCGAGCTGGAACGGCTTGGCGGCACTCCGAAACGTGGTCAGCGGATCGATGCCCGAGAGGACCCGCACGTCCCCCGAGGCATCGCAGGTCACGGCGTCGATCGCGTGCACGCTTTCGACCGCGAAGCCGCGCCGCTGCTCGATGAACAAGCTCGTCATGGCCGGCACTTTGGCCCGGAAGTGGTCGATCCCCAAGCGTCTTCAGGAGGTAGCCAGCGCACGCCGCCTTCTGGCATTGTTTCGATCCGGCGAACATGCGACGGTGCCCGAGGTGCATGACCCTTAACAGCTCGCGCCGACCAGGCGCCCGCTCGGCATGCGTGCGTCTTCTTTTCTCGCTCTGGCTCGCCGTCGGCTCCGTCGTTGGCGTGGGCTGCGAGTGGCAGCCGATCGCGCGCGAGGTGGCTCCCGAGCTGGTGCTCGCCGGGCCCGCCCGGGTAAGCCGCTTGATCGACTCCGAGGGTCGCAACGCGCTGGTGTCCATCGGCGCCGCGTCCCCCTTCACGCTGCACATCGTGCGCCTCGACACGCGCGAGAGCTGCGCGCTGCCCGCGGGCTCCGTGGTGCCGTGGTTCGTGCAGCCGCTGGTCGCGCCGAACCTGCGCGGCAAGGACGCACGCGCGTTCCTGCTGCCCGTGTTCAAGCGCGACGGAGAGCAGCTCAACCTCTACTACACCGACGAGAAGTGCGGCGTGCTGGGCCCGTTCGGCGAGACGCTCCCGGGTGACCTGGGCATGCTCCAGCTGCGCTCGGACAGCCGCAACGTGTCGCTGGTACGCGACTCCAAGAACACGCTGCGCCTGGTCGATCCGTGGTCGAACAAGTCGACCCAGATCGCCGAGCGCGTCACCGCGTACGTGCCCGTGCAGCGCAGTGACGCCTCCGGCTTGCCCGAGTCGCTCTGGCTGGTGGAGGACCGCAAGCTTACCCAGCGCGCGCTCGACGGCACGCTGTTGCTGACCCTCGGCAGCGACGTCGGCGACTACTTCGTGCAGACGCTGCGCGATCAGCTGCGCGTCGCGTACGTCGATCGCGGCAACCTCTACGAGGCCAAGGGCCCGAGCTTCGCGCCGGTGCTGATCGCGGAAGACGCTTGCTCGCCGTCGTACCAGGACAACGCGCTCGACCTGCACATGCCTTGCGCGGACGAGCAGCTGGTGCGCATCGACCTCACCACCGGCGCGATCCGACGCTTCGCACCCAAGGTGTTTCGCTCGTACACCGCGTCGGAGCTGACCTTCGAGCTCGCGCGCGAGAAGCCGGATCCCGACGACTACAACCTCTACGTCGCGGAGGGCCTCACCGGCATGAAGCCGCGCGCGCTGCTCGACCCGCGCCCGAACAGCGGCGTCAGCGTGATCGCGCGCCAGCGTATGGTCGGCCTGTCGGTCGACGCGCAGCTAGGCATCTGGTCGCTCGACGGCAAGTTCACCGCCGGCTACCGCGGCGTGCAGCGCCTGCAGACCTTCCGCGATCAGCGCACGGGACAGCTGCTGTGGCTGGTCGCGTACGCCGTCGACAGCGAGCGCGTCGCCACCGTGGGCGTCATCGATCAGCGCCAGCTGGAGGCCGTGGTCGCGTCGATCGAGCTGGATGCGGGGGTACCCGGCACGTCCGATGCGAGCGTGCCCGCCGCGCGCCCGCTGGTGGTCGCCGAGCGCGCTCATCGCGACGGCTACCGCGTGTTCTATCCCAGCGCGGTGCACGAGCCTGTGATCCTCACGCTAGAGCCGCCGATCACCGTGATCGATCCGGACCCGGACAACTTCGTGTTCAGCGGCGCCTTGCACGCGCACCTGCTGTCCGCGGAGGAGAGCACGCGCGTGGATGACGACGTGGTCAGCTACGAGATCGTGCAAGCGCCCCTCCCGGGCATCATTTACGGCATCCTGCAGGGCCCACGCGCTGGGTTGTGGTTCGCGGCCCTGTGAAGCGATGCGGCTCGTTGTTTGGCTCGCGCGTGGGGCAACCGCGCGCCTGGACGCGCCTCCTGCTGCTCGTGTCGCTGGTCTGTGTCGCGTCGCCCGTGCACGCGCAGGAGTTGCTGCACTACGACCCGCCGTCGGTCGAGTACATCTTCCCGCTCGACGGCGGCGAGCAGTACACGCGCGCGAGTGATGCGGGTGTGCCCGACGCCGCGCCCGCGCTGGTGCTCGTCTCGCTCGACGCGGGACTGCCCGAGCCGCAACCCGTCGAGGCGGAGCCCGCGCAGGAGCCGGAGTTCGGCGCCACCGCGCGCGTGAAGGCGACGCCGCCCGCCGGCGCGCGCGAGATCCCCAACGAGAGCGCGCGCGATCTGCCGGGCTCGTTCGGCGATCCGCTGCGCATCCTCGACGCGCTGCCGGGCGTGATCCCAATCGCGAGCGGCGTGCCGTACGTCTACGTGCGAGGCGCGCCGCCCTCCTCCACCGGCTACGTCTACGACGGCATCCCGCTGCCGCAGCTCTATCACGTGGGCTTTGGCCCGGCGGTGATCCACCCGCGCGCGACCGGCGCGGTGCGCTTCCAGGCCGGCGTACCGCAGGCGCGCTACGGGCGACGCGCCGGTGGCCTGCTGCTGGCCGAGGGCACGCCGTACGACCAGACGTTCGACGCCGAGGTGGAGCTGCGCTTGCTCGATGTCGGCGGCTGGGTGCAGAGCAAGCTCGGCAAGGGCGCAATCACGATCAGCGGTCGCGTCGGCTACCCGGCCGCGGTGCTGGTGGCCAAGGGCCTCGGCGTGCTCAACCAGGGCACGCGCATGAACTACTGGGACGGGCAGCTGCGCTACCGCTACCCGATCACCAAGCGCGATCAGTTCGAGCTGGTGTGGCTCGGCTCGTTCGACGCGATCCGCTTGCCAGGCGTCAGCACGGTGCCCGGCGCGGGTGCCACCGGCCTGCAGTTTCAGCGCATCGAGACCCGCTTCGTGCACCACTTCTCCGAGCGCACCGAGTTCGGCGTCGCGCTGCGCTACGGGCACGACCGCTCCGAGCTGGGCAGCGCGGTGCAGGTGCGCGCCAACAACCTCGGCCCGCGCTTCTGGCTGGAGCATCGACGCCGGCGCGCGCGCGTCCGCGTGGGCGGTGACATGCAGGGCTCGGTCGGCTCGATCGTGAACGGCACCGGCTCGCTCGCCAGTCCCGAGGGCGACCTGCGCATCCGCTTGCCGCAGATCGCCGCCGCCGCCGCCCGCAACCAGGGCGGCCTGTTCGTCGAGAGCGAGCTTCGTCTGCTTCCGCGGCTACGCGCCGAGCTCGGGGCACGCCTCGATTACTGGCACGTGGAGCAGCGCACCGACGTCGCGGTCGATCCGCGCATCCGGCTCACGGTCGACGCCACCGACAAGCTGGAGCTGCACGCGGCGTTCGGCCTCGGCCACCAGCCCTCGGTGTTCTTCCTGCCGCTGCCCGGCCTGACCGAGGTCGCGCTCGACCGCGGGCTCACGCGGGCCATCCAGTACGAGGTCGGCGTCGCCTACCAGCTGCCCAAGGACGTGCGCTTCGAGGTCCAGGGTTACCTGCACACGTACACGCGCCTGCTCTTGCCCGAGCTGGTGATGGACGCGGACATCGAGGACGAGCCGCCGCTCAGCGACGCCATCGCGTACGGCCTGGAGTTCTTCCTCAAGCGCGAGCTCGGCGGCGATTTCTCCGGCTGGATCAGCTACACGCTGGGCCAGGCCAACGCCGACGCGTTTCGCTCGATCGGCAAGTTCCGACCGGACTTCGACGTGCGCCACGTGCTGAACCTGGTGCTGCAGTACCGCGTCTGGCGTGGGCTCTCGATCGGCGGGCGCTTCCACGCGCGCTCGGGCCGCGTGATCGAGCAGCTCTCGCCGACCTACGAGCAGCGCCTGCCCTGGTTCATCCGGCCGGACGTGCGCATCGGCTACGCGTGGCGCGGCAAGTGGGGCGACATGACGGCCTACCTGGAGTGGCTGAACGTCGCGGCGCAGGGCGAGTACCTCGACGCCAACTGCGTGTTCCGCCAGTGCACCGCCGTGCGTGCGCCGCGCATCTCGATCCCGAACCTGGGCCTGCGCGCCGACTTCTGAGCGCAGCGTTCCTCGCCGCCCTCGCGCGCTGTGCTGGGCCTCCTGCTCCACCGTCGCCTTCGCCCCCGGGCGAGGTGGTCGAGTAGAGACGCGAGCGCCTTACCAGCCGTTGAGCGGGAGGCGACGTGGTGCCTCGCCGAAGGCGAAGCGGTCGAGGCGATTGCGCACCAGCAGGCGCGGCGCGAACAGCGCGAGCGCGGAGACCACCGGCACCAGCGTGAGCCCCCCGAGCACGCGCGCCTGATCGCCGTCCTCCGTCACCGCCGCGCCCACGCCCAACACCACCGCGCTCGCCAGCGTGCTCCAGAGCGCGATCGCGGCCGCGCGCTGCTCGAAGCGGTCCACGCGCGCCAGCAGCTTGGCAGCCGCCGCAGGGCGCTCGGAGTCGGGCAGCTTGCGGTACGCCTCGTACTCGGACTCCTCGGGGAAGCCCTGGATGAAGCCCACGGGCAACATCATCAGGCCCTGCACGGCGAGCGACGCGCCCGCCCAGCGCGCGCTCTTGTCGCTGCTGTCCTGCGGCGCCGCGATCAATGTCGCGCCGGCACCGAGCGAGAACACGGCCGCGCCCGCGGCGAACCAAGCGCGCTTGCCGCTGCGCGACTTGGCGAGGATCGTGGGCACCATCGCGGCGACCGTCACGCCCGCGGTGACGCCGGCGATGATGCGCGACGAGTCGGTGACGTCGCTGGCGCCCGCGGCGTAAGCGGCCGCGAGCGCGCCCTCGATGCCGAGCGCCATCGGAAAGAACACGCGCTCGGCGGCACGCGTGCGCTCGTCGCGCTTGGCCTCGAACTCGACCCAGCCATCGGAGAGCTGGAGCTGCTGCGCGAAGTACGCGTGCATCGCGCGCGTGTCTTCCGTGGCGGCGAGCTCGGCGCGTGCGGGTTCGACCTTGGGCGGCTGCTCGACGACGGGTGTGGGCGCGGGCGCGACCATCGGCTCGGGCTGCGCGGGCGCGCTGCTCGGCGCGCTCGACGGCGCATTCTCGGGGGGCACACCGAGCGCGGACTCGGCGGGCGCCATCTGCGCCTCGGCGAGGGCCAGTGGGGACGTAAAGCAAGCAAGCACAACGGCGACGAGTAAGCGCATCGGCAACCTCGGCGGCACGTGGCCGCCCATCGCGACGAGGGGGGTGCTGCTTGGCTCTGCGCGCGCGAGCCGCGCGCGATGTACGCCCGACTGCCGCCGAGCGCCAGCGCCTGCTTACTCGTACGGGTTGATCGGCAGGCCGGGCAGCTCGTTGCTGCGCGACTCGTCGGCCGGCGCGAGGTTCGGCTTGCCCCGGTTCGCATCGGGGCCCGGACGCGGCGCGGGGTTGTAGCCGGGCGCGTAGTGGGTGCCGTCGAGCGTCTTGCCGTAGCCGGGCGCGTAGTTAGCGGCCGGCTGCTCGGCGACGTCCGGCGTGGCCGGCCTGGCGGCGGGCTTGGCCTTGCGCTCGGTGGGCTTGACCGCGCTGGCAGAAGGCGCCGAGGCGTTGGGCCGGGTCGCGGACACGGCGCCCGTGACGGCGCTCGTGAAGGGAGCGCCCGGACGCGCCGCGGCACTCTGCGCCGGCGGGACCGCGCTCGGAGCGCCAGGGCTGACCGCCGAGCGAGGCGCGTTGTTCTTCACCGGCTCGGGCTTGGGCGCCTCGGGCTTGGGCGCCTCGACCTGCGCGACCGGTGCAGGCGGCGCGACCGCGGCGGGCTCGG
>JBEVNG010000466.1:0-6476 GCA_040508235.1 Polyangiales bacterium
GTGCGCTCGGCGAGCGCGTGCGCGTGGTCTCCGCGTTCCAGAACATCTCCGCGCACCACCTCAAGGATCCCCACCACGTCATCGACTGCGACGTGCTGGTCTGCAGCGACGACGCCAAGGCCGCGGAGCTGACGGTGGGACTCGCGCGCGACGCGAAGCTGCGCGGCTGGTACGCCGGCGCGCTGGCCAACTCCGTGGTCGCGGAGGCGCTGACCTCCGTCTTGATCGGGATCAACCGGCGCCACAAGGTGCCCGCCTCGGGCATCCGCATCAGCGGCGTGCCGGACAGTCAGTAAGCGAAGCGCTCGCCGACCAGCTCCTCCGAGACCTTCCACAACAGCTCGGCCATCGTCGGATCGATCGCGTACGGCCGCACGCTGCTGAGATCGCGTGCGGCCTCGCTGACGGGCGCGATGGCGCAGTCCATCAGGTACGCACCACCCTTGCCTTCCAGCTCTGGCGCGGTGGCGGCGTAGCAGGACGTCGCCGCGCCCGCGGGGATCGACTTGTACTTCACCACGCCGCGCTCGCGTGCGGCGCGGCTGCGCGCGCGGTCCTCTTCACTCTGGTAGCGCCCGAGGTCGGTCTCGATGGCGCCCGGGTGCAGCGAGAACGCGGACGCGCCGCGACGCGCCAGCCGCTCGTGCAGCGCCACCGCGAACAGTACGTTCGCCGTCTTGGACTGGCCGTACGCGACCCACTTGTCGTAGGCCCGGCGCTCGAACTGGATGTCGTCGAACAGCACCGGCGAGATGGTGTGCGCGAGCGAGCTGACGGACACCACACGCGCGCCCTGGCCGAGCAGCGGCGACAGCAGACCCGTCAGCAAGAAGTGGCCGAGGTGGTTGGTGCCGAACTGCAGCTCGAAGCCGTCGCTGGTCTTGCCTTGCGGACAGGCCATGATGCCGGCGTTGTTGATCAGCAGATCGAGGCGATCGTAATGGTTGAGGAAGCGCTGCGCGAAGGCGCGCACGCTGGCGAACGAGCCGAGCTCCAGCGCGTCGAACGCGAGCCGCGCACCGGTGGAGGCGCCGATCTCGCGGATCACGTCCTGCACCTTGTCGATGTCGCGTGCGCTGACGATCACCTCGGCGCCACGCGCGGCCAGCGCACGCGCGGTCTCGGCGCCCAGTCCACCCGACGCCCCGGTGACCAGCACACGCTTGCCCGTCAGGTCGATGCCCTGGAGCACCTCGTCCGCCGTGGTGTCCGCACCGAAGTTGTCTCGACTCATCATTTCCTCACGGTACACGCACCGTCCACCGGCGCACGAGGCGAGACGTGAAAAGGCGCCCGGAGCGAGCAGCTCGGGCGCCTACTGATCCCAACCGGACGAGGGTTCAGACCTTTGCTTGGAAGCGGAACAGCTTCTCCGCGTTGCCGCGCAGAATCTTCCACTTGTACTCGTCCGAGAGCCCCTCCAGCTGGGCCTTGGCGGCCTGCAGGCAGTTGGGCCAGGTCGAGTCGGAGTGCGGGTAGTCGGTCTCGATCATCACGTTGTCCACGCCGATGGTGTCGACGTTCTTGACGCCGTGGATGTCGTCGATGAAGCAGCCGAAGATGTGCTCCTTGAACAGCTTGCGCACGTCGAACTCGTCCGACATGTGGCGCGCTTCGTTCTGGATCAACTTGCCGGTGGCGAGATCGATCGTCCAGTCGCTCTTGGCCGCCCAGAAGCGCTGCTTGGCGTAGACCTGCTCCGCGCGCTCCAGGAAGTAAGGCATCCAGCCGATGCCACCCTCGGAGAGCGCGACCTTGAGCTTGGGCAAGCGCAGGAACACGCCGCTGAACAGCCAGTCGAGCATCGCCGCCGACATCGCCGAGCCCGCGCCCCACGAGAGCGTGACCATCAGGGTCGACTCCGGCGTGGTCTTGAGCATGGTGCCGCTGGTGCCGATGTGCATCGACACGACCATCTCCGTGTCGGCCGCTGCCTTGAGCATCGGCTCCCAGTGGCGGTCCGGGTTCTGGATCGACGGCAGACCGAGGCGACCGGGATCTTCCGAGAAGCCGAACGAGCGAGCACCCTTCTCGGCACAGCGCTCGATCTCCCGGGCGGACTCCTTGACGTCCCAGAGCGGCACGAGGATCAGCGGGATGTAGCGACCCGGCGCGGCGCCGCACCACTCTTCCAGGTGCCAGTCGTTGTAGGCCTTGAGGCAAGCCAGCGCGAGGTCCTTGTCCTTCGCCTTGAAGAACGTCTCGCCGCAGAAGCCGGGCAGCGACGGGAAGCAGAGCGAGGCGGCCACGCCCGAGCGCGTCATGTCCTCGAGGCGCGCCTTGGGGTCGTAGCAACCTGGACGCATCTCGTCGTACGTGATGGGCAGCGGACTGAAGTCTTCACGCGCCTTGCCGGCGACCGCGGACAGACCGGGCGTGGGCAGGCGCTTGCCTTCGAACACCCAGGCCTCGCCGTCCCCATCACGCACGAAGCGCGGCGCCGCGTCGCGGTACTTCTTGTCCACGCGCTCTTGCCAAACGTTCGGCGGCTCGAGGATGTGGTCATCCACCGAGATCATCCAACTGAGGTCGTACGCTGCCATCGATGTTCTCCAGTAGTCTGTGTAGACGACGCTGAACGTAGTCCGCCGTCGCAGCGTGGTGCAACCGCGATGGGCCTTACGCGCTTGCAACGAGCCATGAGACTCATTCCGAGATCTCCCATGCGCGTGTCGTCTTGCGCGGTTGCCGTGTCAGAGCGAGCGCAGTACCGTCGCCTCTTCAGAGCGAGCTGCACTTCGTGATGCGTTCGCCGAATGGGAGGCAGCGTGGAGAGGCGATCACTGGAGCATAGTTTGGTGCGCCGTCTGCTCGATCACATCGAGCACGGAACGACCGACATGGCCGAGGACTGCCTGGAGGTTCTTTCTGAGACGTATGTCTCAGAACAGCGCCACATCGAAGAGCGCGACGTCCTGTTCCTCGATCATCCGGTGGTGCTGTGCATGTCCGGCGCCCTGCCGCGTCCCGGTAGCTACCTGGCGATCGAGATGTGCGGCACGCCGCTGCTGCTGACGCGCGACCGCGACGGACGCGTGCACTGCATGCTCAATGCCTGCCGTCACCGCGGCGTGAAGCTCGTCGATGGCAAGGGCGACAAGGCCCGCTTCGTGTGCCCGTTCCATGCCTGGACGTACGACACCAAGGGCGCGCTGGTGGGCCTGCCCGTGATGAAGGCGTTCGCGGGCATGTGCCGCGAGGACAAGGGCCTGATCGAGCTGCCCGTCGACGAGGGCCACGGCGTGATCGTGGGCCGCCTGCGCCCCGGTGCGCCGGTGAACATCGACGACTACCTCGGGCCGGAGCTGGCGCGGGAGCTGAGCATGCTGAACCTCTCCACCTGGGAGCCGTTCAGCGAGCCGCACGCGCACGCGGTCAACGCAAACTGGAAGGTCACGCTGGACACCTACCGCGAGAACTACCACTTCGACGTGCTGCACAAGAACACGCTCAAGGACTTCGCCCACGGCGGCGTGCTGACGTTCGACGCGCTCGGCCCGCACCTGCGCAACTGCTCGGCGGTGCGCACCATCGGCAAGCTACGCGAGCTGGAAGAAGAAAAGTGGGAGAACGTGATCGACCACTTCACCTACCAGTACTGTCTGTTCCCCAACACCAGTCTTACCGTCGGTCCGCGGCACCTGGAGCTGTGGCAGATCTTGCCGGTCACAGCGAGCACGTCGCAGGTGCTGCACACCGCCTACGTGCGGCCCGACCTGGCGCGGGAGGTGCGCGACAAGGCGGCCGAGCAGATCGAGTGGATCTGCAAGGGTGTGGTCGACGCGGAGGACTTCTGGGTCGCCGGCCGCACCGAGCCTGGCCTGCGCACCGGCATCATGAAGACGATGGTGATCGGCCGCAACGAGCCCGCCCTGCAGCACCTGCACCGCGGCTTCGCGGCCACGCTGGAGGCCGCGCGCACCCGTCAAGCGGGCTGATGCACGACCTTCGCCCGCACTAGCGAGTCGATCACGGCGGCCTCCACGCCCAGCTCTTGCAGCACGGCGCGCGAGTGCTCGCCGATCTCCGGCAAGTTGCGCGGCGTGGCGCCGGACGCGTCGGGTCCGCAGCGCAGCAGGATGCCGAGCTGTTCGAAGCGGCCCCAGCTCAGCGCCTCGTACGCGATCACGCGCCCGAGCTGCTGGTTGAGCGCGTCGTCCAGGATGCGGCGGCGGAACTGATCGCGATCGATCGCCTCGCTCAGCTCCGCGTGCGCGCCGAGCGCGTGAAGACGCTCGCGCCAGCTCGCCGCGGTTGCAGACGCGAAGGCAGTCTGCAGAATGGACTCCGCGTTCCGCGCGGCATGGTCATCCGCTCCGCGACGTAGCGGGGTGTAGTCGAGAGCGAGCGCCGCGCACTCGGGCTCGCGCGCAAGGCGCTGCCAGCTCTCGGCATCCGGGATCACCACCGCCAGCCAGGCGTCGGCGCAGCGATACAGTCGATAGCCAGGTCCGTAGCCGGTCTGCTCGCGGTCGAGCTCGGGCTGGCGCACCACGCGACCTTCGTGCTGATACACGCCGCTCTGCAGCAACATGCCCGCGCCGAGCAGGCTCGTGGTCACGCGCTGACCACGCCCCGCTGCGCCGGCATAGAGCCCCGCGAGCATGCCGAGTGCGCTGAGCCAGCCGCCCGCCATGTCGATGGGAATCCAGGTCGCGGCGAGCGGCTCGTTGCCGGGACCTCCCAGCGCGTGCTCGAAGCCGGTGAGCGCCTGCATCAGCGCGTCGTTGCCGGGAAACAGCGCGCGCGGACCGGACGTCCCGAACGCACTCGCGTGGCAGTACACGGCGCGCGGGTTGAGCCTGGCCACCGTCGCCTCGTCGATGCCGAGCCGCGTGGACACGCCGACGCGGAAGTTGTGCAGCACCACGTCGGCCCAGCGGATCAGGCGCTCCACCACGGGGCGCGCGTCGGGAGACGTGATGTCGATGGCGAGGCTGCGCTTTCCGCGATGGCACGCCGCGAGCGCGTACGTGGCCGCGCGCATCGCCTCGCCCTCGGGCGGCTCGACCTTGATCACGTCCGCGCCGAGATCCGCGAGCACCTGTGCGCCGAGCGGTCCCGCGACGAACGCGGAGAAATCGAGCACGCGCACGCCCGACAGCAAGCTTCCCGGTGAATACGATGCGTCGCCTCCGGCAGTCTGGCCTGGCTCGACGGCGATCGGACTCGCTACCAGAGTGTCTCGGTCACGCTCGATCGCGAGGCCGATCGCCTTGAGGTGGGGATCAGACAGCACGTCCCCCGGCGCGAGCACCGGCTCGCAGGCGACGCCCGCCGCGCGCAGGCGCTCCATCCAGTACGCGCGCGGCTGCTCGGCGAAGCGCGAACGCCAGCGCAGCGCACGCGCCTGCAGCGCGCCACTCACCTGATCGGCGTAGTAGCCCTCGCTGGCCTGCTCGTCGCCGAGCACGCCGATCAGCTTCATGTACATGCCCTTGCCGCCGAACCAGATCTGCAGCAGCTCGCCGTCGGCGCAGCGGTACATGAAGTTGGGGAACGTGGAGCCCTTGGCCCAGTAGCTCTCGACGTGCTCGGGCGCGCGCTCGGAGCGACCGATCATGGTGCCCAGCGTGGCGAGCATGCCGTCGTAGAGGGAGGTCTCCATCCAGCCACCGACGCCCGTCAGCGCACGCCTGCGCAGCAGCGCGAGCACGCCGCTGGTGAGCAAGAACGCCGTGCCCGCGGACGCCGAGCGCGCGTCGACGAAGATGGGGCCTTCGCGATGTCCCTGCAGCTGCGTGCAGAAGCCTGCCTCGGCTTCGACCAGCAGCGAATGGTCGGCGACCGTGCCGCGTGCGGTCCGGCTCGGCCGGCAGCGCGCGTAGACCCCGGACGCACTGCCACGGCCGACTCCTTCCTGCTCGACGCGCGCCTCGCAGCCGGACGCGAGCACGACGTCCGCGCTCGCCAGCAGCGCCTTGATGCGCGCGCGATCGTCGGTGCGCACGAGCTGCTTGTCGCGGTGCCAGGCGCGTCCCCAGGCGACGTCGCGATCGAGCCCGATGGGCTGCGGGTCCACGATGCGCACCACGCTCGCGCCGAGGTCGGCGAGGATCATGCCCGGCACGCCGCCCGCCATGCCCAGGCCGAGCTCGGACACGCCGCGCGCGAGCTCGACGACCTGGAGCCCGTGGCAGGGCCCGTTCGCTGGCTCGCTCATCTACTTGGACTCGGGCAGATGCAGGCGCGGCAGCACTTCGTTGGCGGCGAGCGTGACCACCTCCAGCGTCTCGCTCGGCGCGGCGGGCGAGATGATGAAGTGGCGCACGCCGGCATCGACATACTCCTGCAGCAGCGCCGCCACTTGTTCCGGCGTGCCCGAGGGCGCGATGCGGTCGAGCATCGCCTGCGGCTTGTCGCCGTACGCGCTACCGAGGAACTTGCTGACGTCGTCGCGCGCGCGGTCGCCGTCCTGACGCACGGAGCAGTACAGGAAGATGGCCCACTCGAACTGGGAGAGGTCGCGTCCGTTC
>JBEVNG010000465.1:0-18432 GCA_040508235.1 Polyangiales bacterium
GGACGTGGCCGCGTCTTCGCCGGTGCTGGAGGGATCCGCCGCGGTCGACATGCTGGCGTCCGACTCCTCGACGCCGCGCTGACTGAGGCCGTCGCCGCTTCCGCCCGAACAGGCCGCAAGCCACGCAAGGCACCATGCTCCCGCTGCAGACTGACGTGCGTGCACATGAACCTCCCGCACTTCCCCGAAAGTGCGCATCCGTATTACCTACCGGACGAAAGGGATCTCCCTTCCCACATGCACGCGCCTCGTCACATCGGACTACAGCGTTGAAATCGCGAGAGCCTGTTCGGACCATAGCGAGATGTCTGACAGCCTCGGTTGGGAGTCACGCCGCGTCGCGGTGCTGATGGCGGTGTGTCTTGCGGCGTGCAGCACGAACGTCGGTGGTGGCGCGCAAGAAGATGAAGACGGGGGTGGTCTTCTTCCCGAGGATGCGACGGTCCCGAGCGATGGCAGCACGCCCGCCGACGGCGCTCGCGATGCGCAACCCGATGCCACACCCAATACGCGCTGCGGCGAAGCACCGTGCGCGATCGGGCAGGCCTGCGATCGCTCGTACATCACGCCGCGCTGCGTGGGCAGCTGCGAGGGAGTCAGCTGCGCGGACGGACTGACCTGCGAGGTCCAGTCGGACGTCGGCAAGTGCGTGGTCGAGTGCACGCCCGCGTGTGGTCCAGGGCAGCGCTGCACGCAGCAAGGCGCGAGCGCGCCTGGCTGCGTCGACAACAGCTGCAGCGAGCTCGGCTGCGGCGCCACCGAGGCGTGCGTGCCAGCGAGCGTCGGCACCGGCTTCGTGTGCGTCGACAACACGTGCCAGGGCGACATCGACTGCGGCGAAGCGCAGAACTGCACCAACGGCCTGTGCATCGGCGACGTATGCAAGCCCTCCGCGACGAGCTGCGAGGGCGCGGTGGTGCGCGCGTGCTTGCCGAACGGCGCGGGACAGATCGATCAGGTGACGTGCTCGTCCGAAGGACAGCTGGTCAGCGCGTGCGCCAGCACCGGCGATGGCGCGGCCTGCACCTGCCGCGACGACTGGGACTGCCCCGCGTACACCGAGTGCGCGCAAGGCGTGTGCATCGGCAACGGGCGCGCACCGACGTGCTTCTTGCCGCCGCAGCCGTTCGCGGCGCTGTTGCCCAAGGCGGAGCCCGGCTTCCCATGGGGTGGCAACGATGCCGATGGCTACGACGCGATGCGCAGGCTCGTGCACAACCCCAGCGGACCGCGCTCGCGTGACGCCGCCGGGCGTCCCTTCCCGCGCCATGCACAGGCGAGCACGGTGCCCGTGGTCGCCAACCTGGATGACGATAACGGCGATGGCCTGATCGACGAGCTCGACGTGCCGGAGATCGTGTTCACCACCTTCTGCGACGCGAACTACCAGGACCACGGCGTACTGCGCGCGGTCCACGGCGGCGGCGCGCTCGCCGGCAAGGATATGTTCGCGTACTGCCAGGGCAAGCTCTGGAAGGAAGGCGACCCGATCCTCGATGCACTCGGTCAGCCCGTCGCGGCCGCCGACTGCGCGTGCAACGACGGCGATCTCGAGCCCACCGGAGCGATCGCGGTAGGCGACCTCGACGGCGACGGAGCGCCCGAGATCGTGAGCGTGGGCCACTCGCCCAACAACTCCACGGGGGGCTCGCCCAACCACCGCGTGCTGATCTTCCGCAACACGGGCGAGCTGATCTCCGACAACGAGGTCGGGAACATCACCGGCGCCAACGCCGCGGTGACCATCGCCAACCTCGACGGCCAGGACAATGCGGAGCTGATCATCGGACCGCGCGTGTTCGTGCTGGGCGAAGACGCGATGGGTCGGCTGAGCGTGCTGCGCACCTTCACGGGCACCGGCCAGGCCGGCACCAACAACGGGCAGGGTCCGGTCAGCTGCACGGCCAACCTGTACGGCGACGCCAAGCTGGAGATCGTCTCGGGCGGCACTGCGTTTCGGCTGCCGGAGCCCGACCCGACCAAGCTGCCCTGCCCCGGCAACCTGGCCGCGCTCGACCCGGACACGCGCGCGTTCTGCGAGAACAAGCTCGTGGTGCTGTGGAACGCCAACATCAACGGCTTCTGCGCGATCGCGGACGTGCTCGGCGCGCCGCAGACCCCCGAGGTCCCCACCAACGTGGCGCACCCGCTCGATGGCTCGCCGGAGGTGCTGCTGATCTCCAACGGCAAGCTGCTGGTCTACGACGGAGCCACCTGCGGCTGGGACGGCAGCAAGTGCGTGGCGCGCGTCGACGTGCAGCTCGGCCCGGACAACGGCGGCCCGCCCAACGTGGATGACTTCGACGGCGACGGCTTCCCCGAGGTCGGCACCGCGTTCGCGACCAGCTACGTGATGCACGACTTCCAGCCCGCGACCGCGGCTTGCCCGGCCTGGAATGCCGCGCTCGATGGCGCGCCGGACTCGAGCGATCCCACCGCCAGTGGCGCGGGCAACATGGCGCGCACGGCGCCGGCGCTCGGCTGCGCGCAGGCCTCCGACTGCGGCGATCCCCAGTTCACCTGCAGCAAGCAGGGCCAGTGCGTGTGCCTGCACAACGGCTGGCGCAGCACCACGCAGGACGCCTCCAGCCGCGTCACCGGCTCCAGCGTGTTCGACTTCAACGGCGACGGCGCGGCCGAGGTCGTCTACAACGACGAGTGCTACTTCCGGATCTACGACGGCAAGGACGGCCGCGTGTACCAGCGGCTCGACTCGCAGAGCCCCACACGCATCGAGTACCCGGTGGTGGCCGACGTCGACAGCGACGGCAACGCCGAGGTGGTGTTCTCCGGTTCGAATGCGCGCAGCGAGGGCTGCGTGCACCGCACCGCCACCACGTTCGTGAACGGCATCCAGGTGATCGGCGAGCCGAGCGATCGCTGGGTGCCCGCGCGTCGGATCTGGAACGAGCACGCCTACCACGTGACCAACGTGCTGGAGAGCGGCACCATCCCGGACGTCGAGCTCGACAGCTGGAGGAAGTACAACGGCCGCTCCTACAACACCTACCGCTCGAACCTGCCGCCGTTCGGCAACGTGGCGCCCGACCTGACGGTGGAGGCGCTGCAGGTGAGCTCACCGAACGTTCGCTGCGGCGAGGCGCTGAGCGTCGACCTGCGCATCGTGGCGCGCATCGTCAACCGCGGTGATCTGCGCGTCGGCGCGAACGTGGTGGTGCGCTTCTACGACGAGCGCGACGTCTCGCTGGGCATGGCCATGCTGGGCGCGCCGCTCGCTCCCGGCGGCGAGACCTTCGTCACCCTCTCCTACCGCGCGCCCAGCAGCACGCAGCTGCCGATGCGCATCCGCGCGCACGTCGATCCCGATGATCAGGAGCGCGAGTGCATGGAGAGCAACAACACGCGCGAGGTCGAGGTGAAGCCCGCCCAGTCGAGCCCGGACCTGCGTGTGCTCGTCACCGGCAACGACGACGGCTGCCCCAGCCCCACGCTCAGCGTGCAGGTACTCAACGATGGCTCGCAGGCCGTGCCGAGCACGCTGGTGCGCTTCTACGCGGGCAACCCCGCCTCGGGCGCCAAGGAGCTACGCACGATCACCATCGAGAACGTGCCGGCCAACGGCGCCAGCGCACCCCAGCCGGTGCAGCTCAACCTCGGCAACCGCAACGTCACCGTCTACACCGTGGTCGACCCGGACAACGCCATTGTCGAGTGCAACGACGGCAACAACACCACGCTAACCGACGCGCGCTGCCAGGTGATCGCGATTTGAGGAGCGGGCCAGGAACAGCACCACGCCCGACACCAGCACCGCAGGCACCGTGATGATCAGACCATGCGCCAGTGCGTCCGCCGCCGACGCACCCGCATGGCCTGCCTCGGTGCTGCGCAGGCCCACCCACTCCGGGCTGATCGCGTCGCCGAGCAGGTGGATCATCATCACGTTGATCGCCGTGCCGGTGGCGCGCGCCGAGGCCGGCAAGCAGCTGACCGTGAGCGCGTTGACCGGGCTGGTGTTGACGAACAGCAGCAGCATCGACGCGAAGAACAGCGTGTAGGTGAGCGTCAGCGAGCCCGCCTGCAGCGAGAAGTACACGCACGGCGCGGCCAGCAGCAGCGTCAGCGCGCTGAAGTCGATGCCCAGGTTCGGGAACCGCCGCTGGCCCTTGTCGGTGAGGTAGCCGCCGAGGAACGTGCCCAGGATGCCCGTCACCACCGCGATGCCACCGAACGCCGCGCCCGCCTCGCCGATCTCCACGTTGAAGCGGCGCTGCAGCAGCGTGGGCGCCCAGGTGGAGAGCGCGCCCATCGCGAACGTGTAGGCGACGTAGCTGGCGGTGCAGGCGAGCCAGATCCGGTTCTTGAACGCCGCCCCGACCCGCGCGGTGAACGTGCCGAGCTGCACCGTCTCCTTGGTCTCGTCGAGGGCACCACGCTCGGGGTCGGGAAGCTTGAGCATGCGCAGCGCCAGGATCAGCCCCGGCATGCCCGCGACCAGGAATGCGGCGCGCCAGCCGTAGAACTGCGCGACCACGCCGCCGAGCGCGTAGCCGAGCGCCGAGCCGACGGGGATCGCGAGATAGAACCAGGTGAAGCGGCGCGCGCGCTCGCGCTCCGGGATGCAGTCGGAGAGCACCGCCGGCCCGAGGCTCGCGTAGGCCGCCTCGCCCACGCCGACCAGGCTGCGCACGATCAACAGCTGCGTGAAGTCCTGCACGAACGCGCCGCCGATGGTGGCCAGCGACCAGATGCTGACGCCGATCGCGATCAGGCGCGGCCGGTTCATGCGATCCGCCAGCGCTCCGAACACGGGCGCCGCCGCCATGTACACGATCACGAACACGAACGTCAGCCGTCCGCGCTGCGCGTCGTCGAGCGAGAGGTCCTTGCCCAGCGGCTCCAGGATCGCCGCCACCACGTAGCGGTCGATGTAGTTGACCAGGTTGATCAGCGAGAACAGGGTCAGCGCGCGGGTGGCGGCGGTCATGGTTTGTCCAGCTCGAGGCCGATACGCGGTTGGATCGAGTAGTCCCAGGGCGAGTCGCGCATCGGAGGATAGGCCGCGAAGCCTAGCTGCGCGCGCAACAACTGAAAGACGATGAACGCGATGTACGCCTCGCCGCGCACGCGCGAGCAGCCGGCGCCCTCGTTGCACGGGTCGGCCAGGAAGTGGTCGAGCGTGGAGAACGCGAAGCCGCCGCGGAAGCCGAAGCGCGTCTGGTAGCGGTAGCTGCTGAGCGGCAACAGCTCCAGCTCCATGCCCACCATCGGCGTGAGCTTGAGCGAGTTGGACTCGCCCTTGCTGGCGAGCGCGAACAGGCCGTCGAGCTCCAGCGCGAACCCCGCGCGCATCCAGTTGAGCTTGGTGTCCCAGCCGGTGCGCGAGTAGCCCGCCTCCAGGCCGCGGCCCATCAGCACGTGCCAGCTGGCGTACGGCGGCACGTAGGCGAGTGCCTGCGAGGCGACGCGGCCCGCCGCCGGCAAGAGCGCACGGTAGACACCGCGCTCCTGCTGGTGTGCCAGCGCGCGCACCATGGTGCCGATGCGCTGGGCGACGTAGCGCTTGGCATCGAGCGCGCGATCGGAGGGCACCTCCATGTCCTTGAACTCGAAGCCGTGGGTCGCCAGCCGACGCAGCTCGTGGTCGAGCGTGGACTCGTCTTCCTCGAACTCGAAGCCCTTGTTCGTCTTCATGCCCGGCAACAGCGGCGGCACGTCTCCAAGGAACGCGCGCCGGCAGTGCTCGTGCGAGGTCGGGCGCAGCGGGGAGCCCGCCGCCTCGGCGCGCTTGCGAAGCTGGGTGCAGCGCGCGTAGATGCGGTCGAGCGAGGTCTGGATGCCGGCGCGGATCGAGACGTCCACCGCGTTGCAGACCTCGGTCGGCTCGGTGCCATCAAAGGCCGCGCGCATGCAACGGTAAGGCGCCCAGCTGCGCTTGAGCGCCTCGTCTCGGTACGGGTAGAGCTGCTCCGGATACTTGGGCTGCATGTCCGGCCGCTTGATGCCGACCACCTCCGTGAACCAGCGGTGCGCCGAGTGCATACCCAGGTAGAAGTCGTGGATGCGGAAGTCGGTCTCGAAGAAGCCGAGGAAGCTGTACAGCGGATCACTCAGCGGCATGAAGTACGTATGCGTCGCCGTGATCTGCTTGGTGACGTCCGGGTTGTCCTCCAGCAGGACCTGCAGTTCCTTGCTGCGGCTCGACTCCACCAGCTGCTCGAACAGCTTGAGCAGGTAGGCGAACGTGGAGTCGTCCGCCTGCGCGGCCTCGGCGGCGTCGACCGAGGGCAACACCTGCACCGACGGGTCGACGTACACGAACAGCGTGTCCTCGCGCAGGGTGGGGTTGGCCGCCATCGAGGGCACATCCGCGAACCTTCGCTGCGCGCCGGTTCCAATCAGGCCCTGCTGCGCCAGCTGGACCGCCAGCCGCAGCGGCTGGTTGTCGAACACGCCGCCGTCCATGAACAGCGCGATCGACGCGCGGTCGGGCGTGCAGCTCGAGTCGTCCCCGCGCGTGCTGCAGTGCATCACCGAGACCGGCTCGAACGCGAGCGGGAAGGCACCCGACGCCAGCATCACCTGCTTCACCGACTCGTACGAGATGCTGCCGTCCGCCTCGACCGGCAGCAGCGGACGCAGCATCAGCTCGCGCTCGCCAACGTAGTTGGTGGTCAGCGGCGGCTTGCCCGGGCCCCGACCCCTCACGTGCACCACGAACTTGGCCTCGGTGCGCGCCAGCGACACGCGGTCCTTGATCAGGTCCACGCGCGCCGCCGTCACGCGCGTGGTCGACAAGCCCAGCGTCGCGTCGCAGGTGGTGGGCAGGCCGGCTTGCCAGAGCTTGCCGATGGCGTCGAGCTTCTCGCGTAGCGCGTTCTGGGAGAACAGCGCGCGCTGGCTGACGGTCTTGGAGGAGAACAGCTGGTGCAGACCGACCGGGATCCAGGTCTGGTAGAACAGGCTCTCGTCCGGACGGGGGTCGGGCGGCGAGCAGCTGGCGAGGAAGGACATCAGCGCGTTCGCGCTGCCCGCGGAGGCGCCGGTGAAGATGCGCGGCTCGACCAGACCCGGGTTCAGCTTGAGGGTCTCGAACAAGTAATAGAGGTAACCCGCCTCGAACGAGCCGAGCGAGACGCCTCCGCTGACCGTCAGGCCGAGCACTGGGACCGTGCTGGGCGCGTCCTGGGCGCGCGCGGGCAGGACCAGGGAGAGGGAGACGAGAGCCAGGACCGCCGCGAGCCGCATGCGCGGGAGCCTAGCCGATTGGTGGTGCACGGGGCAGAAGGTGCTCACGCGGCGCGCTACGAAAGAGACAATGGCGTCGCCCGCATCGCTCCGCGCCCTGCTGCCCTTCCTCCGCCCCTATCGCGGAAGGCTCGTCCTGGCCGGCCTCTTCCTGGTGTTGGCGGCGGCCAGCAGTCTCGCCATGCCCAGTCTGCTGAGGCTGTTGATCGACCGTGGGCTGGTCGCGGCGGAGCCGGAGGCGCGTCTGATGGCGCTGCGCGGCCACCTGATGGCGCTGTTCCTGGCGGGTCTGGCGATGGCGGTGTTCGCCTCGCTGCGGCTCTACATGGTCAGCTTCCTGGCCGAGCGCGTCAGCGCGGACCTGAGGGTGGCCGTCTATGCGCACGTGCTGGAGCAGAGTCCGGAGTTCTTCGAGACCACCCAGACCGGCGAGGTGCTGTCGCGGCTGACCTCCGACACGACCCTGGTGCAGACGGTGCTCGGCACCTCGCTCAGCATGGGCCTGCGCAACGGCCTGATCGCGCTCGGCGCGACCCTGATGCTGGTGATCAGCAACGCCTCGGTGATGCTGCCGGCGCTGGCGATCCTGCTCGCGGTCGTGTTGCCCTCGACGTACATCGGGCGGCGCGTGCGCCGGCTCAGCCGCAGCAGCCAGGATCGCCTGGCCGAGTCGAGCGCGCTCGCGAGCGAGGTGCTGGGCGCGGTGCACGTGGTGCAGAGCCACGTGCAGGAGGCGCGCGAGGTCGAGCGCTTCCACGGCGCGAACGAGCTGGCGCTGCGCGTGGCCATGCGTCGCTCGCGGGTGCGGGCGTTCATGATGACGTTCATCCTCGGGGCCACCTTCGCCGGCCTGCTGTGGGCCTTCTACCGCGGCACGGAGGCGGTGCTGCGCGGCGAGGCGACCGCGGGCCAGCTGAGCCAGACGCTGATCTACGCGCTGATGCTGCTGAGCAGCGTCGGCGTGCTGGGGGAGGTGTGGAGCGACCTGCTGCGCGCGGCGGGAGCAAGCGAGCGCCTGGCCGAGCTGCTGAGCGCGCGCTCCAGGGTGCTGCCGGGCACGCAGGGCGCGACCTCGAGCGCGCAAGGCTCCCGGATCGAGCTCGAGCGTGTGGTGTTCCACTATCCTTCACGCCCGGAGCAGCCCGCGCTCGATCAGCTCTCGCTGACGATCGAGCCCGGCGAGACGGTGGCGCTGGTGGGCACCAGCGGCGCTGGCAAGAGCACCATCCTGCAGCTGCTGCTGCGCTTCTACGACGTCCGCGCGGGTCGGATCACGGTCGATGGCGTCGACGTGCGCGAGCTATCGTTCGCGGCCCTGCGAGGGCGCATCGGCGTGGTGCCGCAGGAGAGCGTGATCTTCGCCGCCAGCGTCGCCGACAACATCCGCTACGGAAAGCCTGACGCAAGCGACGACGACGTGATGGCGGCCGCGCGGCTCGCCCATGCGCACGACTTCATCACGGCGCTGCCCGAGGGCTACCGCAGCTTCCTCGGCGAGCGCGGCGTGCGGCTGTCGGGTGGCCAACGTCAGCGGCTGGCGATCGCGCGCGCGCTGCTGCGCGATCCACCGTTGCTGTTGCTCGACGAGGCCACCAGCGCGCTCGATGCCGAGAGCGAGCGCGCGGTGCAGACCGCGCTGGCGCAGGCGATGCGCGGGCGTACCACGCTCGTGATCGCGCACCGACTGGCTACCGTGCAGCGCGCGGATCGCATCGTGGTGCTGGAGCACGGGCGCATCGTCGACGCGGGTACACACGCGGAGCTGAGCGCACGAGGTGGGCTGTACGCGCGCCTGGCTGCACTGCAGTTCGAGAGCTGATGCAACGCTGAGGCAACGTAACCCTTTGCGGCGTTGTTACACACCGAGTCTGCAGACCTGATACGGATGTTCGCGAATGTTCCGCCAGGTCTTACGGTTCGTGGTCACCCTGCTGGTGGCCTCGTTGTCCGCGAGCACGTCGGCGGCGCGTGCCGAGGGTTGGACCGTGCGCACCGCGCGGCTGGTCATGCCTTACGGCATGCGCACGCCCAAGCACCACCTCTGGTACCGCGACGTCACACGCGCGCAGCGTGAAGTTCGCAAGGGCAACGTGTTGCCACGCTCGGGTCCATCCACACGCCACGACCCGCTCATGATCCTCCACGAGCACAAGCAGACGTCGGATCGCTACCGCGATCGTGGCTACGCAGCGTTCGCGGAGTACGCGCTGTCCCCCGGGCTCGCGCTCGGCGTGAGCGGCCTGATCACGCTGGCCAACGCCGACCGGCTCAGCTTCGAGCAAGAGAAGACCTGGCACAAGGCAGAGAGCGTGTTCCTGCGCGCGCGGATGTCTCGCACGCTGTCCGTGCACTCCGAGCTGGAGCTGTCGCAGACCTCGCGCCGCGCGTTCGGCTACGCTGTGCTGCTCCAGCTCGACTACGAGCCGTTCCACGGCCTGCACCTGCTCTGCACCGGCGAGCTGACCCAGCGCCCCACCGAGACGCGCGAGCTGTACGCGCAGAACGACGTGCACCCGGGCGCCTGGATGACCGTGGACTGGCTGATCACCCCGCACTTCGAGGCGCGCCTGGACGCGATCACACGGCGCGAGAGTGGGCCGCAGCTGATGGCGCGCTTCAGCACCTATTTCTGAGTGAGGTCTTCCATGCGCAACCTCGGGCTCCAAAACGCCTTGCTGAGCGCCGTGTTCGCCGGCTTCGTGATCAGCCCCGCCGAGGAGGCGTTCGCAGTGACGCCGGCGCAAGTCCAAGCAGACCGTGCGCCGGCGCAGCTGGAACCGGTGCGTGGCGAGACGCGCTGCGACGAGGCGGCAAACGACTGCAACCGCTGCGTGACGGATGTACCAGCGGCGTTCGCGCGTATCGCGAGCACACCGTCGCGCAAGCTCCGCTACAGCGCACACGGCGGCGAGCGCCTGCCTCCGTTCCACCAGCGCCTGGCGGGCTTCGGCTCGCATCGCGCGCACGTGCAGGGCATCGCGCGCAGCGGCGACTGGCTGGTGCTGTCGCGCTCGTCGCCCGGCGAGGTCGGCAACGCGGGTCTGTTCCTGCTGCCCATCGACGAGCCCGAGACGCGCTTCTACTACCCGATCGGCGGCGTCGATCACCCGGGCGGACTGTCGACGCTCGGCCGCTACGCGTTCGTGGCCGTGGACTGCGACGACGAGCGCCGCTGCGGACGCGCTACCTTCGTCGACATCTTCGACCTCGCCAGCCCCGGCTCACGCGGGGCCCTGCTCCAGCGCTTCCGACTCGGCGCGCAGGGCGAACCCGGACGCGTGCACACCGTCACCTCGGTCGCGGTCACGCGTCTGCAGACCGGCGCGCTGCTGATGTTCGTGCAGGGCAAGGACTCGCGGCACGAGGGCTGGTTCTACGAGAGCGACGCGGCGCCGCAAAGCGCGCGCACGCGCTGGACGTACCGCGGACACTGGACGCGCGAGCTGGCCAGGAGCGAGCAGTACCAGAACACCAGCCTGCTCACCGAGTGCGGCAGCGGCGACGTGTACATGGTGGGCCTGGGCAACGCCGAGCTGAACGTGATGTCCGTGCTGCTCGGGGATGCGCTCGGCAAGGCGCCCGGCGTGGACACCATGAGCCTGCTCAAGCTCGGCGCGACCTCCCACGGCGCACTGAGCATGGAGTGGCAGACCTCGCGCGCATTCGATCCCGGCGACGGCGGCTTCTGTACCTTCCGCGCCGCGGCCAACGTGCACGTCACGCCCGACCACACGCTCGAGCTCTACTGCTCGACGCGCAAGGCCCCCGCCGATCCGCTCGGCCTGCGCGAGAGCACGCTCAAGCTCGCCGTGTTCCAGGACTGAGTTACCATCGCGCGCATGGTGCGCTGGCTGGCGCTGCTGCTGATCCCACTCGCGCTCGCCTGGTGGCCCGCGTTCGACGCGCCCTACCAATACGACGACTACACGACCCCGCTCAAGGACCCGGCCTCGCAGTCGCTCGGCGCCTGGGTGCAGGCGCTGCCCCACACGCTGCGTCCGCTGACCAAGCTCAGCTACGCGCTGGAGTCGAGCCTCGGCGTCGAGTCCGCACCCGCGCGGCGGGTGTTGAACGTGGCATTGTTCGCGGGCTCTGGCGCGTGGCTCGCGCTGATCGTCGAGGGCTGGCTGGGCATCGCGCTGGCCGCGCTCTGGCTCGTGCACCCCGTGCATGCGGAGCTGGTGATCGCGCTGGCCGGGCGCTCGGTTTCGCTGTCGCTGTTCCTGATCCTGGCGAGCGTGTGGTGCCTGAGGAGAGAGCGCCCGAGAGCGGCCCTGGCCCTCGCCCTGCTCGCGGTGCTGGCGCGCGAGACCGCGCTCGCCTGGTGCTTCGGCTGCGCCCTGTTGATCGCGAACGCGCGCGCCGTCCTGCTCGTGCCGCCCGCCGCCGCGCTGGTGCTCGCGTCGAGTCGCATGCGCGCGCTGCTGGCGTTCTCGTTCGGCGATCCGGACGCGTGGAACCGGCTCGGCTTGCAGTGGGCCGCCCTGCCCCGCGGCACGCTGATGCTGCTCACCCAGCCGTCGGCGTTCAGCGTCGACATCGAGTTCGAGCCCGTGGGCATAGAGCGCGTGCTCTGGCTCGTGCTGGCGCTCGCGATGTACGTGGGTGCAGGCTGGCTGGCGGTGCGGGGCAGCGCGCGCGTGCGCATCGCGGCGGCACTCTGGCTCGCACTCGTGTTGCCTTTGCACAGCGTGGTCCCCAAGCTCGATCCCCTGACGGCGCGCAGCTTCTCCGCAAGCTTTGCGGCGCTGCTGATGCTTGTCGCTTGCACGGGCAGGCTCGCTCACTACGCATGCGTGGTAGTTGGCGCCGCCGCGCTGGCGCTGATCCCGCTGACCCGCCAGCGCGCCGCGCTGTACCGTGATCCGGTGGCGCTGTGGCGGGACGCCGCCGAGCGCAGTCGGCAAAGTACCCGTCCCTGGGTGAACCTCGGCACACTGTTGGCGCAGCGGGGTCGGCTCGACGAGGCACGCGTCGCGCTCGAGCAGGCCCTCGTGCGAAATCCCGACGGAACGGACGTCCGCGAGCGACTCAACGCGGTGCACGTCTTGATCGAGACCAGACGACTGCTCAGGGAGCCCCAACTTGACGAGACCACGGATCGCTAGAACCGCCCTGGCCCTGCTGCTCTGGCTGCTGCCGGCCTACGCGAGCGCCAACGCAAACTGCATGGAGTCCGACAACCAGTGTGACCCGGACAAGCTGTGCACCTTCAAGGCGGCGCTCGCCGAGAAGGTGTTCATCTACCAGGCCTACCTGCGCAACAGCCAGAAGACCAGGCGCTGGGGCGGACGCGAAGGCATCAAGTACGACGGCAAGCTCTACGACGCGTCGATCGCCGAGGCCAAGGACGCCTTTCCCAACGCGTCCGCGGAGGACCAGCTGGTCAAGGCCGGGCAGATCTTCCAGGAGAAGATCCGCAAGTACGCCGAAGACAACTTCAAGACGCCCACCTGTCAGGGCGGCGGCATGGTCAAGCTGAGTCTGTTCCCCAAGGCCGGCTACACGGGTGCGTACACCAACGACCGCTGTCAGGTCTGGTTCAAGTACAACGGCGGCGAGTACTCCGCGCAGGGCTTCGGGTCCACGGACATGACGCCTTGCCAGGAGTTCTACGACCGCGACCTCGCGCACGAGATGATCCACAAGGCGAGCTGCGAAGCCGCCAAGACCAGCGGCAAGAACCTCGACCGCATCGACAACATGATCGAGGACGAGATCGCGGCCTACAGGCACTCGGTGTGGCTGACCAAGGCCTACGTGCGGCTGCTCAGCATCCGCTGCTCCAAGCTGCCCAACCGCGACGAGCTGAAGAAGCGCGTGCAGCGCATCGAGGACCTGCTCTCCCCTTACCTGATGAAGGCAGGCAACTGATGCGCACACTCGCGATCTCCCTGGCCGCGCTGACGATTTGCTCCGCCGCGCGCGCCGACACGTTCGTGATCGACTATCAGGCGCGCCCGCAGGTGGATCCGGAGGCGACCTTCCAGGCCGACTGCCTCGGTGCCAGCGAAGCCCCCGACTGCGCGACGCGCGCGGCGCTCTTGGAGGGTGAGCTGGTGGAAGGCCTCGCCGCGCTGGAGGGCCTGAGCGACGACGCAACCAAGGCGTTGTTCACCAGCGCCGTCACCAGCGGCAGCGACTCCGTCAAGGAAGTTGGCCTGCGCTACTACGCCCGCCGACGCGACCTGCCGGCCACGCTGTGGACGAACGTGAAGGCGTTCTTCTTCGGCCCGAGCGCGCAGGTCGGCCAGCCGTCCGCGGAGCTGCTCGATGGCGCGAGCGACACCAAGGATCAGGAGCTCGGCGAGCAGTACCTCAAGCTGCGTCCATCGAGCGTGTACGGCCTCGACCTGCGCACGAACGAGGGCGAAGCCGACGAGTGGGCCAAGGCCTGCGCGGCGGACGCGCGCCTCGACGAGGTACCCGCGTTCGCCGAGAGCGAGCTGTTCGCCCCGGCCAGCCGGCTGCTGATGATCGACCGCTTCCTGGTCGACTACCAGACCGGCATGGCGTCCATCCCCGGCAGCGGCTTCGTCACCGACGCACCGCGCGCCGAGGTGGTGGCGTTCTTCGACAAGCTGTTCGGCAAGAAGGCCAGCCCGCCGATCGCCGAGAGCGAGGCCAAGCTGCAGGCACTCAACGCCGAGCTCACGGCGCTGCAGCCCCGGCTCGCGAGCGGCGACCGCGAGGCGATCATGCGCGTCACGGCGATCGCCGACGAGATCACCGCCCTCTCCAGCGCGGTGACCTCGGCCGCCGTGCTGCAGCTCGACGAGGACGCCTGCGCGGACTGCGTGTACTGGCTGGCCGGCGACGCGCAGGATGTGCTCGGCGGCGCGTTCACGCGCGCGGTGGTGGTCGGCACGCAGCCGCTGCTCGCGCGCACGATGATCAGCTACCTCGGGAGCGGCGGCCAGGGCCCGTCGATGCCGCAACAGGATGGCGGTGTTCCCACGGAGCGCCCCGACAGCGGCTCGGTCAGCCAGGGCGATGCGAGCGCGGAGCCGACGCCCACCAGGAAGTCCGACGGCGGCTGCTCGACACACGGCGACGCGACCGGTGGCGCATGGCTGCTCGCGCTCGGCCTGTTCGTCCGCCGCCGACGTCAGGGGCAGTTCATGTGACATGCCCAGCTGCCATCCGAGCAACGGGTGGCGCCGCCGAAGCAGCTTGTGAAGCGGCAGTTGGGCTGGTTCGGCGCGCAGCGCAGGTGGCACTGCGAGAACAGGCTGCACGAGACGCCGCAGGTGCCCGCGTTGCGGCAGTCGACCTTGCAGCTGGAGCCGAGCTCGCAGCTGGTGTTGCAGCTGGTGGCGCCGTTGCAGTTGATGTCGCAGCGGCTGTCCGTGGCACACGTCGAGTTGCAGTTGCCGCCGGCGCACCCGCTGACGTTGCAGGTCGCGCCGATGTCGCAGCGCGTTCCGCAGTCGCCCGAGCGATTGCACGACGTGCCGCACGTCGAGTAGTAGCCCGAGCACGTGTTGCGGCAGCTCCCCGTGTCGTCGCACGCGAGCGCGCAATCGCCGTTGGTGCAGCTGCCCGTGCAGTTGGTGGAGCCCGCGCAGTTCATGTTGCAGTTGGCGTAGTAGCCGTTGCACTGCGTCGCGCAGGTCTTGGTCCTGGCACAGTCGACGTCGCAGGTCTGATCGTCGACGCAGCTGGTGTTGCAGCTCTGCGCGTCGTGGCACTCCAGGCCGCAGGTCGCCTTCCCCTGGCACTGCGGGTTGCACGTGCCGGTGCAGTTGTTGCTCGCGGCGCACACGCCCTGCGCGGTGCACGCGAAGCCGGTGCCGCACGGCTGGCCGGTGAAGATGGTGTCGACCTTGCACATCTCGGCGGTCTCGTCGCAGGTCTGCGCGAGGCACGCGTTGTCGGTGCAGGGGCTCCCGGTGCCCATGCAGCTGCCCGCGGCGCACTTGTCGATCGCGGTGCAGAACAGGCCGTCGTCGCAGGCGCTGCCGTCCGCCGCCGGCTGCGTCTTGCAGCCTTCGCCGTCGACGCAGATACCTTCCCTGCAGCCGTCGCCGACGTCGCGGCAGTTGACCGTGCTCGCGATCGTTCCCTGCGCGTTGCACGTCAGCCAGAGTCCACCCGCGCAGCTGCTGCCGTTGGGCGGACATGCGCAACCTCCATCGCGCGCGCACGGATAGCTGGCGTCTTCCGGAGGCGGCGGGTTGGTATCGGGCTGCGCGTCGAGCGACGCGCCATCGGAGGCATCGAGCGCGAAGTTCGCGTCCGGCGCGGCATCGAGCGTGGCATCGAGGTCGGGCGCGCCCGCGTCGGCGTCCGCATCGGCTTGCGATGCATCGGGCACGGCGGCTTCCACGCTCGCTTCCGCCCCGGCCTCGAGCGCGGGTGCGTCGGCGTCGTCCGGAGTGGCATCGTAGCCCACCAGCACACAGCCCGTGGCCCACAGGACGACCTGCGCAGCACTGGCCAACGCCAATCGACGAACCGTCCCCGCCACTCCCAAAGAGTATGTGACCGGGTCCGCACCGCGAAGCACTACCGCGCCACTGGCTCGACAATCCACCCTGCGCGGGCGGCTTTCGGTGCGCGAAGGTGAGACGTTACCGAGCGGGTGCGATGCTGCGCTGCGCGAACTCGGGGCCGAGCTCCACCGTGCGCGCCGGCACGGGCAACATCACGCCACGCTCATCGAGCGCTCGCTTGATGGCGATCATCGCCAGCGAGCGCGAGCGCCTGTAGTGCAGCTCGTCAGCGGCCGACAGCCACACCAGCACCTGCGCCTTGATCGTGGTCTCGCCGAACTCCTCGAACAGCACCTCCACCCGCTCGGTCGCCAGCCGGCCCGGCAGCTCGTCGAGCGCGTCGATCATCGCCTGCCGCACGCCCTCCAGCTCCTCGTCGTAGTCGATGCCGATCGCGAGCTCGAGCCGGCGGCTCGGCGTGCGCGTGAAGTTCACGATCGCGTTCTGGAACACCTCGCGGTTCGGGATCAACACCGAGCGCCCGTCCACCGTCTCCACCTCGGTGTCGCGCATCGACATGGTGGTGATGCGCCCGGCGTGGTCGCCGATCTCCACCAGGTCGCCGACCTCGAACGGGCGCGTCATCGCCATCATGAAGCCCGACATGAAGTTGGAGGCGATGTCCTGGAACGCGAAGCCGAGCGCCAGACCCACGACGCCGACGCCGGCCAGCAGCGAGGTCACGGTCTTGTCCAGCTGCAGCAGCTGCAGCGCGAAGGAGGCGGCGAAGATCAGCAGCGCGCCGCGCACCAGCGTGGCGGCGATGTTCGCGATCGGGGGGTTGCTCGTGAGGCGCGAGAACACGCGCACGCAGAGCAGACGCACGTAGCGCGAGATGGGCACGGACAGCGTGAACACCAGCGCGGCGACGAGCAGGTTGGGCAGCATGATCACGCTGTCCTCGACCCAGCCCATCAGCTTGTGCGAGAGCTTCTCCAACAAGTTGGCCAGCTGCAACATGTCCGGGGCATACCACGCCCGCGTGACGGGACGGGCGCGGCGCGATAGATAGCGGCCATGGCGTTCGACTGGCGTGCGCGTGCCATCCTGTGGCTCGATGGCGGCGCTGCATTCCTGGCTGGCGCGACGGTGCTGGCGGTGCGCGGCTGGCTCGCGCAGCTGTACGCGTTCGCGCCCGCGCTGGTGTTCTTCCTCGGCGCCATGAACCTGCTCTACGCGTCGTACTCGGGTGCGCTCGCGGTGCTCGCCTCGCGCGGCGTACCGCTGAAGCGGCGCGCGATCGATGTGCTGGTGATCGCGAACGCGGGCTGGGTCGCGGTGTGCGCGGGCCTGGTCGCGTGGCTGTGGTCGAGCGCGAGCGTGTTCGGGCTGCTGCACGTCGCGTTCGAGGGCGCCTTCGTGGGCACGCTGGCGCTCGCCGAGGCGCGCTTCGTGCGGCCCTGCGCTCAGCGCTGACGCGAGATCACGATGTTCACGCTGCCGATGCCGAGGCCCGGCGTGCTGCTGACCCAGACGTCTTCGTTGAGGAAGGCGTAAGGTCCGTCGACGCTGGCCTCGAACACGGGGATCAGCGCGGAGCCCGGCCCGCAGTTGCGCACGAGCACCAGCGCACCGCCATCGCCTTTCAGCGTGTAGCGGGCGTCGAGCACGATGCGCGAGCCGAGCAGCTGGAAGTCCGCGCCATGCGCCAGCACGTCCGCCGTCACGCGACCCGTCACGCGACCGCCGGTGATCGGGATCACGTTGCGGTTGCCGTTCTTGCTCTGCCCCACCGACAGCGAGCTGCCGATCGCGACGTTCTCGCGGAACTGCTCCTCGCCCGCGCTGCGCGTGGCCTCCTTGCAGGCCCAGGTCTGATCGACGGCGTCTGGCGGGTTCTCGATCTGCAGCGTCGGGCCCAGCTTCACGCTCGCGACGTCGTGCACCTCGAGCGTGACGTTGCCGCTGGCGTCGAGCTCGCGCGTGCCCACCAGCTTGGCCTTCTGAAGCGCGGCATGATCGCTGTTGTTGGGCGCCTCGAAGTCCATCACCACGCGCACGGGCTCCCGCTCGCTGGGCGCGGTGCCGCACACGCGCAGGTACAGGTACTTGCCATCGCGCGCGCGCAGCATCACCACCTGCTCCAGCTCGACCGCGCCGTTGGCCAGCGTCACCGACGACTCGAAGCCGCCCGCGAGCAACGTCGCCTCCAGCGCGTCGCCTTCGACCGAGCCTTCACCCAGCTCGCGCAGGTGACGCTGGCCGACCGGAGTTCGTCCCACCTCGTGTGCCGCGCGCGTGCTGAAGCGCGCCGTGAACGCGAGCGGCGCGGCGCCTGGCTCCGGGATGCCTTCCGGCATGCCGCAGGTCCAGGAAGCGTGCGGCTTCCAGTCGCGCGGGTCCTCCACGTGTGCGTCCACTTGCTCTGCCATGCGAGCGTCCTGCACGGGCTCCACGCGCGCATCGACGACGCTCGCGTCCGGACGCGTTCCGGCGTCGAGCGCGCGCTCGGCTCCTGGCTCTTCGTCGGGCTGCTCGGAGGTACCCGCCTCGCGCATCGGCGCACGCACGCCGGCGTCCTCGCGCACGGGCTCGTCGGTGCCCTCGCAGCCCATGCACACGAACACCATCAGCACGCGCGCCCTCACGGCAGGACCTTCGCCTTCAGCAGCGGCCAGGCGGTCTTCGCGTCGCCGGTGACGTGCCCACCACCGCGCGCCGTGCACAGCGTCACCTCGGCGCCGCCTTCACACTGCGAGTACGTCTGGCAGCCGTTCGCGCCGCTGGT
>JBEVNG010000541.1:0-6950 GCA_040508235.1 Polyangiales bacterium
TTCGAGCTGCTGCGCGCCGCCAACGCGCGCGACGCATGCCGCGTGCTCAAGGAGAGCGCCGGCACGCTGATGGCGATCCTGATGGACATCGAGCTGCGCGGCTCGGAGCTGAACGGCATCGAGCTGACCGAGCTGTTCCGCGGCAAGCGCCAGACCCGCCAGCTGCCCGAATACGCGCGCGGCATGCCCACGTTCACCAACCCGATCATCTTCGTGACCGCGCACGGCGCACGCTACTCCGACGTGGAGCTGATGCTGTTCGGCGCTGACCGCGTGATCCAGAAGCCCGTCAACTTCAACGCGCTCTCGCTGGCCCTGCAGTCGATCCAGTTCGCGAGCCTGGGCGCCAAGAAGCGCTAGCCGAGCTTCTTGTTCAGCGTGTACGTGCCGATGATGGAGGCTTCTTCGAGGATGTGGCCCTGGATGGCCTTCTTCACATCCGGACCGCTGAAGCCGGGCGACAGCTTGAGCGACTCCACGTCGAGCGCATAGAGCGTGAACACGTAGCGGTGCACGCGCTCGTCGTTGAAGGGCGGCCAGGGGCCGTCGTAGCCGGCGTACTTGCCTTCCAGCTGCGCGTCGCCAGCGAACCACTGCGTGTAGCTGTTGAGGCCGCGCTCGCCGTGGGGCGTGTGGCCGGCTTCCTTGCCGCGGGGCGTGAGCTGGTTCGAGTCGATGCCCTCGGTCAGCTCCATGCGCGAGATCGGGATGTCCGCGAGCACCCAGTGGTAGAAGTCCGCGCGCGGCAGATCCGCGGGGATGCTCCGGTCCGGCTTGTTCGCGTCGTCGGCCTTGGAGGGCGCGTCGATGTCCACGCATAGGATCACGTACGACTTGGTGTTCGCCGGCGCGCCCGACCAGGCGAGGTGGGGGCTGTGGTTGGGGCCCACCTGCGGGCCGTCCGGGCCGGGGATGCCGAGCGCACACGCGGCCGGGATCGGTTGCTCGTGCGAGATGGATTTGCTGGTTAGCCGCATGGACACGTCTTTCCACTCCTTCGCGCGCGGGGCAAAGGCTTTTCAGCCGCTCACGTAGGCCTTCTCCTCGCGCGCGTACGTAGTGCCGCGTTGTCCATGTAAGTCCACGAAACCGCCGGGCAAGACGATGTGCAGACGATCGGTCGGCAGGCCCTGATCGCGCGCCACTTCACGCGCCAATTCGGGGCCCGCTTCGAGCGCTTCGTCACTCAAGTCGTAGGCGCCCCAGTGCATGCCCACGAAGTGCGTGCCGTGCATGTCCGCCAGCGCCTTCAGCGACTGCTCCGGGCTCATGTGCTGCGAGTGCATGAACCAGCGCGGCTCGTACGCGCCCAGCGGCAGGCAGGCGGCGTCGATGCCGCCGAACATTGCGCCGATCGCCGCGAAGCCCCCGAAGTAGCCGGTGTCGCCGGAGTGGTAGAGGCGGTGCGTACCTTCGAGCACGTAGCCGCCCCACAGGCTCTTGTTCTCGTCGAACGCGCCGCGTCGGTGCCAGTGCTGCGCCGGCACCAGGTGCAGCTTCACGCCGTCGATGGTGACGTACTCCCACCAGTCGAGCTCGATCACCGGCGCGCACTCACGCGGCAGCGCGACACCGAGCCCACGCGGCACCACGAACGGGATGGTGCCGCCGTTGGCGATGGCGATCCGACGCAGCGCGCCGGGGTCGAGGTGATCGTGATGGCCATGCGTGACCAGCACCGCCGACAGTCCGCTCAGCTGCTCCGGCTGCGCGGCAGCTGGCGTGACCCGCGGCACCAGCCCTCCCGCGCGCCCGAAGATCGGATCGACCACGAAGCGCGCGCCATCGAGCTCCAGCAGGAACGACGCGTGTCCGATCCAGAACAAGCGTGAAGGCGCACCGCGCGAGGCATCGAACCGCGCCAGCGCATCCGGCACCGCGGGCAGCGGACGCACGCGATAGTCACGCGCGCGCGCCTTGCCACGCGCCTTCCAGCGCAGGACATCCATCACCCTCGGCAAGCCGGGATGCGGCCATGGATTGTGATAGCTCGCGCCCCGACGAGGGTTCTCGAAGTAGGGCGCATGGTCCGCGCGCACGCTCTCGGGGATGGACAGGCGTGTGGGTTGCACGGGCACAGACTAGCGGACCACGCGGGTTTCCGCCTCGTGGGCGCGCGCGTTCCTGCGATATTCTGGCGGGGTCATGCCCAACCGCGCGACGCCGATAGAACGCCTGGAGGCTGTGATCGCCGCCCAGCGCGACGTGATCGCGTGCGGGCTCGATCTGCAGCGCGTGATGGACGTGACCACGCGTTGCGCGCGCGCGCTGACCTCGTCCGAGGCCGCGGTCGTCGAGCTGCGCGAGGGCGACGACATGGTCTATCGCTCGGTCTGCGGCAGCGCCGAGGGCACGCTGGGCACGCGCTTGCCGGTGAACGGCAGCTTCTCCGGCCGCAGCGTGCTCGACAGCCGCATCATGTACTCGCCGGACACGGAGGAAGACCCGAGCGTGAACCGCGAGGCCTGCCGGCGGGTCGGCGCGCGCTCGATGATCTGCGTGCCGCTGCGCTCCGACGGCGCGACCGTGGGCGTGCTCAAGGTGTACGCGCCGCAGCCCGGCTACTTCCGCAACGAGGACATCGGCACGCTGGAGCTGATGGCGGGCCTGATCTCCACCGCCACCGCGAACGCCGTGGCGCAAGACGCCTTGCTGATGTCGGAGAAGCGCTTTCGCGCCGTCGCCGAGGCCGCCTTCGACAGCATCATCACCGCCGATCAGCAGGGCCGCGTGATGTTCTGGAACCGGAGCGCGTCGCGCATGTTCGGCTGGCAGGCCGAGGAGATCATCGGCAGGCCGATCGGCATGCTGATGCCCACGCGGTACGTCGACGAGCGCGATCCCGATCGCACGGGCTTCGACGAAGAGCGCATGAAGAAGGCGGTCGGCCGCACGGTGACGCTGAAGGGCGTGCGCCGCGACGGCAGCGAGTTCCCGCTGGAGCTGTCCGCGTCGGTCTGGCAGGCGGGCGAGCAGCGGTTCTACACCTCGATCGTGCGCGACATCAGCGAGCGACGGGCGCTTGAGCTGCAGGTGCTCAAGCTCGCGCGCACCGACCACCTGACCGGGCTGCTGACGCGCGGCGCGGGCGAGGAGGCGCTCAGCAAGGAGGTCGAGCGCGCACGCCGCTATGGCCGCATCCTGAGCTGCCTGTTGCTCGACGTCGATCACTTCAAGCGCATCAACGACACGGCCGGCCACGCGGCCGGTGATCACGTGCTGCGTGAGCTGGGCCAGCTGGTGGTCCGGCGCATCCGCAGCTCGGACGTCGCGGTGCGCTGGGGTGGCGAGGAGGTGTTGATCGTGCTGCCGGAGACGCCCGCGCGCGGGGCCTGCGAGCTGGCGGAGTCGCTGCGTACCAGCGTGGAGGCGACCGACTTCGAGGTCGTACCGCGCGTCACGATCTCGATCGGCTTCGCCGAGCTTCGACCCGACGAGCCGCGCGAGCAGACGTTGGCTCGCGCAGACAAGCACCTCTACGCGGCGAAAGCGAACGGCCGAAACCGCGTCGAAGGTTGAGCGCTGCTAAAGTGGGCCGGGCATGACCAACGTTGCCCTCGTATTAAGCGGCGGTGGGGCCCGTGCGGCGTACCAGGTCGGCGCGATGCGCGCGATCGCCGAGCTGCACAAGTGCCAGGCCAATCCCTTCAACATCCTCGCCGGCGTCAGCGCGGGCGCGATCAACTGCGTCACGCTGGCCACCATGGCGGACGACTTCACGGCCGGCGTGCGCTTGCTGAACGAGACCTGGATGTCGCTGGAGCCGCACCTCGTGTACCGCACGGACCCGGTGACGCTCGGCAAGCTCGGCGCGCGCTGGGTCAAGGACGCCACGACCGGCGGTCTGATCGGCGCCAGCAAGGCCAACTACCTGCTCGACACGCAGCCGCTGCGCGAGATGCTGAACGCGCGCATGCACACGGAGCGCATCCCCGGCCACATCGCCAGCGGCACGCTGCGCGCGCTCGCGATCTCCGCCACCAACTATGCCTCCGGCAACATCGTCACCTTCTTCGACGGCGATCCGAGCTTGCAAGAGTGGGTGCGCCACGCGCGGCTGTCGTTCCGCGAGGCGATCACGGTCGAGCACGTGATGGCGTCCGCCGCGATCCCGATCTTCTTCCCGCCTGTCAGCGTGAACGGCCGCAGCTACGGCGACGGCGGCCTGCGCATGACGTCGCCCGCGAGCCCGGCGATCCACCTCGGCGCGGACAAGCTGCTCGCGATCGGCATTCGCCACAAGCGCGACGACGACGAGACGCTGGCGCTCAACCAGGAGATGAGCACGCTGCCGGTCAGCGCGGCGCAGATCTCGGGTGTGCTGCTGAACGCGCTGTTCCTCGACTCGCTCGACGACGACATCGCGCGCCTCTTGCGCGTCAACCGCACGCTCGGCTTCGTGCCGGAGGACGCGCGCAGCAAGAGCCCCGACATGCTGCGGCGCATCCCCGCGCTGCTGCTCTCGCCGTCGCAAGATCTCGGGCGACTCGCGGCCGACGAGTACGACAAGTTCCCGCGCATGTTGCGCCACTTGCTGCGCGGCATCGGCGCCACCGGCGAGTCGGGCTGGGACTTGATGTCGTACCTCGCCTTCCAGCCCGCCTACGCCAGCAAGCTGATCGAGCTCGGCTACCACGACACGCTCGCCCGCAAGGACGAGCTCCGCGAGTTCTTCGCCGCGCCCGCCGACGGCGTCACCAAGTCCGAGTTCACGCGCAGCGGCACCGATCCCTAATCGGTCAACAGCGTGCGCTCGGCGGGAGGCATGGCGCCCACGACGCTGACCTCGATCTCGACCTTGGCGGAGCCTGGGTAGCCCGCGCGGTAGGCATCGATCAGCGGCTGCAGGTCGGCGCGCAGGTACGTGTAGGACGGTCCGCCTTCGCAGCTGCGGGACGTGTCGCCGCGCTCCACGCGCAGGGTTGCGCCCACGGGCACTTCTTCGCGGAAGCTGCCGTCCCAGCACAGGCGTGCGCCGCACGGCGCCTGGGCTTGCGTGGTCACGCTCAAGATTGCGTCGATCAGGTAGGGCGCATCGAGCTGGAGCGAGAGCGTGTCGTCGCCGCAGACCTCGATCGGCTTGGCGGCGTAAGGATCGAGCTCCTGCGTGAAGCGCGCGATCGCGTCGCTCCACGCATCGTCGAGCTCGTCGCGTACGTACAGCGCATAGCCGCGCTCGCCCGCGAGCACCTCGACGTAGCCACGGTGCACTGGGCGACTGGCCGCGGCGCGTCGCAAGCCCTGCAGCTGTGCAGCCTGCGTTCCCGAGACGCGCTTCACCACGTCGAGCAGGTTGGGCGCGCCGCGGCTCGTGTCCCACTCGACCGCGGCGTCCGCGAGCGGCCAGCTCAACGGCCAGGCCACCGCGTTGGCGTTCGGCGCGTCCTTCACCTGGAAGTTGCCGATCGCGAGCACCGAGACGTCGCCCTGGACAGGCGAGCCCGTCGCGATGATCTCCTGGGCTTGGTTCAGGGCATCCGGAGCGATGCGCGCGTACTTCGGCTCGTCCGCGCCGCACAGCAGCTCCAGGTAGCCGTTGCCCGTCATCACCTGCAGCGTGCTCGCGTCCGCACAGCCGGACTGCGCGCGGAACGACTTGCCCTCGACGTTCGCGAGATCGAACGCGCTGGTCAGCGTGTCCGCCTGGGCGGGCGTCAGCGTGCCGGCCACGTAGTCGCCGTTGCTCGCGCTGCCCACGAACTCACAGCGACCGTTCACGAACAGGAAGCTGTGGCCGTACGGGTTGGTGAACGAATACGTGGTGTCGACGTGCCCGCCCACCGAGGCGGTGCCAAAGCGCACCTCGCTCGAGCCATCACAGAGCGCGTACGCGGGGCCACTCTGCTCGCTACCACAGCTCGCCAGCGCGACGCACGAGACGAGCTTCAGAAAGCGATGACGCATGACCGTGCCCTAGCAGGGCCCGTGCCCACGGTTTTGCGAGCCAAATCGCACGAACCCCGTGCCAGAACGTGCCGCGTCACATGCCGAGCGGGAACTTGCCGAGCAGTTGATTCACCAGCGGCTCGAACTCCTCCAGGGGCAGCACGGGGTAGGCAGGATCGAAGGCGGCCTGGTCCCACTCGTCCGTGAACTGCTCGGCGAGCGCGAACCAGGGCTCCGCGCGGTACTTGTCGCGCAGCGTGGGGCTGGCGCCGAAGTGCGCGAAGTAGTGTCGGCCCTGGAACTCCTGGTGCGTGCGCAGGATCTGGTAGACCTCCGCCGAGACGTACGGCTTGAGCATCTCGGCCGCGATCGCCGCGTGGTTGGGGATCGAGATCACCTTGCCCACGTCATGGCAGAGCGCGGCCAGCACCACGTCGTCCGCCGCGTTCGCGCGCTTGGCCATGGTCGCGGTCTGCAGCGCGTGGTGCAGCTGATCGACCCCGAAGCCCGCGTGCAGTCCCTTCATCGAGCGCAGCATGCCGAGCACCTGCCTGGGCACGCCGGACTGCAGCTGCATCGTCTCGCGCCCAATCTGCATCCACTCGTCGCGGCTGCTCTGGTCCATGCGGGTAAAACGTGTGTGCTCGGTCATGGTCGCTCCCTGCGCGCACTATACTCGGGCCGTTGGGAGAAGACATGAGCGTACCCTTTCGAGTTGCCACCGCGGTGGCGCGCTTGTCCGACGATGAGTTCGAGGCGGACATCCCGGACAAATGGCAGCAGGGCCCGGGCGCGTTTGGAGGCCTCACGTTCGGCATCTTGCTGCGCGCGGCGCGGGCGTTCGAGCCGGACCTCACACGCGTCGCGCGCACCTTCGCGTGCGACATCGCGGGCCCCGTGCTGGTGGGCAAGGCCACCGTGCGCGTGCAGGCGTTGCGACGCGGGCGCAGCCAGACCAACCTGCGCATCGAGCTGACGCAGGGCGGCAACGTGCTCGCCTCCGCGCTCTGCACCATGAGCGGCGCACGTACCAACACCGCGCCCGCCATCGCCCCGGAGGTGCC
>JBEVNG010000008.1:0-24270 GCA_040508235.1 Polyangiales bacterium
CGCTCGGCCACGACGCGCAGTTCGAGCGCCTGCTGATCGAGGAAGCAAAGCTCGCCGCCCGGCTCACGCACGGCAACGTGGTGCAGGTGTTCGACCTCGGCCGCGAGGACGACCGGCTGTTCATCGTGATGGAGTACGTCGAGGGCTTCGACCTCAACCAGCTGCTGCGCGCGGTGTCGCGCCAGAAGATCGGCCTGCCCGCGGAGTTCGCGCTGCTGATCGTGCGCGAGACGCTGCGCGCGCTCGACTACGCCCACCGCATCAAGGACGGCGGCGGCCGCATGCTCGGCCTGGTGCACCGCGACGTGTCGCCCTCGAACGTGCTGATCTCGTTCGAAGGCGAGGTGAAGCTGTGTGACTTCGGCATCGCGCGCGCGTTCGGCGTGCAAGAGGGCGCGCCGGAGCAGATCCCGGCGCAGGCGCGCATCGAGGGCAAGAGCGCGTACATGTCGCCCGAGCACGCGCAGGGGCAAGAGATCGACGCGCGCGCCGACGTGTTCGCGGCGGGCATCGTGCTCTGGGAGCTGTGCGCTGGACGCCGCCTGTACAAGGGCAGCGAGGCCGAGATGCTCGACAAGGCGCGCGCCGGCCAGGTGCCGCCGCTGCCCGACCGCGGCTTGCCCGGCCACGCGCAGCTGCAGGCGGTGCTCGACCGCGCGCTCACGCTCGACCGCGACAACCGCTTCGCGACCGCTCAGGAGTTCCTGAGCGCGCTCGAGGAATACGCGATCGAGAACAAGATGATGGCGTCGCAGCTGAAGTTCGCGACGTTCCTGAGCGAGCATTTCGGCAGCGAGATGATCGCGCTGCGCCGTGAGCGCGAGCTGTCGGTGCGCGAGATGCCGTCCGAGGTGCCGCCACTGCCGCCGCCCGTGCAGGAGCCGGAGCCCGACACCAGCGACAGCGGCAGCCGCTGGCGCGAGCCGGGGGCGGAGCCGCGTGATCCGATCAGCAGCGACCACAGCGAGCTCGGTCACTTCGACTCGATGCCCGACTTCTCGATCCATGAGGTCGAGGACACGCTCTCGCGCCTGGAGCACGAGGAGCGTGCGCGCGAGCAGCTGCGCCCGTCGCGCTTGCCGCCGCCGCGCGTGTTGAACGACTGGCTCTGGTACGCCGCGGCCGTCGCCATCTTGCTGCTCGGCGTGATCGGCTACCTGGTCAGCTGAGCATCGGCACGTAGCGCGGCGTGGCTTCCACCCTCGTCAGCCAGGCGCGGATGGCGGGGTAGGGCGCGAGCTCGATGCCGCCCTCGTGCGCGCGGTGCGTGTACGCGTAGAGCGCGATGTCCGCGAGCGAGTAGCGCCCGCACAGGAACGGCGTCTTGGCGAGCTGCTGCTCCATCACCGCCAGCGCCTCGTGCGCGCGCGGCTGACGCCAGCTCAGCTCGGCCCGACGTGGGCTGTCCTCCGGCGTGTGGCGCAAGATGAAGCGCGACGTCGCGACGTAGGGCTCGTGGCTGTACTGCTCGAAGAACATCCACGACAACATGCGCGCGCGCGCCAGCTCGCCCTCCGGGATCAGCGTGGAGCCGCTGGCGATGTAGTGCAGGATGGCGTTCGACTCGGGCAGGTAGTCGCCGGGCTCGACCTCCAGCAGCGGCACGCGGCCGTTGGGGTTCTTGGCCAGGAACGCCCGCGTGCGCGTCTCGCCGTGCACCGAGTCGACCTCGACCAGGCGGTACGGAATCTCCAGCTGGCTCAGCGCGAGCCGCACCTTGTAGCCGTTGCCGGAGTCGAGGTTGTCGTAGAGCGTCCACATGCGTATGCGATGACACGTCAGCGCGCGAGCCGCAGCAACGCGCGCGCGGTCGCCGGGGCGAGCCCCGCTTCGCGCGCGGTCGCGACGATCAGCGGAAGCACGCGAAGATAAGCGCGCGCCTGCGCGGCCGGCAGCGCGGCCAGGTGGCGGCGCACGGCTTCGACGTCACCCCGAACCACCGGACCGGTGAGCGCGCCCGGCAGGCCGACGCTCGCGATGTTGTCTGCCACGCTCGCGAGCAATCCCGCCAGCGCACGCTCCCGCTCGCGCCTGGGGAAGGCGCTCAAGATGGAGGAAGCGTGCGCGGCCAGGGCGGCGGCGCCGTTGGCCAGCAACGCGGCGGCCGCGTGGTACTCGGGACCCGGCGCGGATGCGAGCACGAGCGGGCGTGCGCCCACGATGCGCGCGAGCTTGCGCCCGGCCTGCGTCGCCCGTCGATCGCCATACAGCGTGAAGGTCGTGCCGTGCAGCGAGGGCAGCTGCTTCACGCTCGCGAACGACACCATCGGGTGCAGCACCCCCACCGAGGCTCCACGCGCGCGCAGGGATGCCAGCTCCTCGACACCGCGCGAGCCGGCCGTGTGCAGCACGCAGCCGCGCACGTCGAGCTGCTCGGCGACGCTCGCGATCTGCGCATCGGGCACCGCCAGCAACACCAGGTCGACGTCGAGCGTGCGCGGCAGCTTGCGGCCCACCGCCAGCGGCGTGTAGCTGGCCAGCGCACGCGCGAACGCGCGACCCACCTTGCCGCGCCCGACGATCGCGACCTTCATGCGTACAGCTGGTGCGCGCGGATGTACGCGAGCACGGCGTGCGGCAACACCTGCGCATCGTATTCACCGCGGCGCAGCGTCGCGCGCAGCTCGCTCGAGCTGACCTGCGGAAAGATCGGCCCGCCCTCGTCGCCGTGGCCACCTCGCGAGACCACGATCGGCGGCGCCAGCGCGCGGATCGCGTCGAAGCCCTGCCAGCGTGCGCTCTCGGCCAGGATGTCGCTGCCGATCAGCAGGCGCAGCTGGTGGCCCGGATGGCGGCGCTGCAGCTCGGTCAGCAAGCGCAGCGTGCGGCTGGTGCCACCGAGCTCGCGCTCGATGGGCGAGACCTCCACGGCGGGCAGGGCGGCGAAGGCGCGCCTGCACATCTCCATGCGATGCTCGAACGCCGACAGCGGCTTGCCGAACGCGTGCTCGAACGTGGGCGCCGCCACGACTCGCTCCACACCCGCGATGCTGAGCGCATACGCCGCCAGGAACACGTGCCCCACGTGCGGCGGATCGAAGCTGCCTCCGAACACCGCCAGCTCGGGCTTCACGGGTTCACCACCAGGCGCGCGCGGCGCACCTGGATCACGTCGCGCCCGCGCGGCTCGCCGGTGTGGGGATCGAACTGGCCGATCGCGAGGTGCCCCTCGGGCTCGCGCTCCAGCACCATCACGCGTCCAGCCTTGAGCGGCCCCGGCGTGCAGAACGTGCGCGGGCCAAAGCGATGCACCGCCGCCTGCTTGCTCTTGCCGTAGACCACCACGAACGCGTTCGCGATGTCCTCCTGGTCGAGCGAAGCCTTGTCGTGCACCAGCAGCACGAGCTTGTCGTCGAACAGCTCGACCGTGCGCCCGGGAGGCGCGGGCAAGCAGCTCAGGCTGTCGAGTCGCTTGCGCTCGCGGTCGCGCTCCAGCAGCGCGGACAGCGCCTGCCCCTCGCCGTCGCTCAGTGCCAGGGCGGCGGCGTGCTCCAGGAAGCGCTCCTCGCTGGCGAAGCCGCGCGTCACCTGCTCGCCCCAGGCATCGACCACCTTGCTCAGCGTCGCGCGCGTGCCCAGGTACACCGCGTGCTCGACGCCCGCGTCGCCGAGCAGGAACTCGGCGGCCTCGCGCAGCAGCGCGGGATCTTCTTCGCTGGGGCCGATCAGACCGATGCGCATGCGGCGTTACGGCCCTTCCTTGCCCGCGCGCGCGCGGCCCTCGAAGTAGGCCTCGCTGATCGCGAACGAGACCAGCTCGCGCGCCTCCTCGACCTGCGCCACCGCACCCGCGCGCGACACGCCCTCGCCGGTGGTGCCGGACAGCTTCACCAGCGCGCTCAGCGCGGCGTCGACGTTGCCGGTGGCGAGCAGGCCCGCGCGGCTGCCGGCCACGCTCGCCACGCCGTAGACGTTGGCCGCGTCGACGCGCGGCGGTCCGCTGAAGTTGAGCTCCAGCAAGTGCGGCACCAGCTCGCTCTGCGCGCGGCGCGACAGCTGCTTGCCGATGGTGCGCGCGGTCTCGTCGAGCATGGCCATGTCCATGAAGCTCGGCGCGTAGCTGGCGACCTGGCTGCGCACCAGGCCGTGCAGCATCAGCTCCATCTGCGGCGGCGCGAGCCGGCAGCAAATGCTCATCTGGGCGCGCGCGATCTTGAGCGCTCGCGCGACCAAGAAGCGCTGTTCGTCGGTGGTCAGCGTGTCGATCAACGCGCGACCGACCAGCAGCTGCACCGGCGACTCCTGCACCGGCACGAACGCGTACGGCAGCTCCGCGCTGACGTACACCTCGATGTCGCGGTGCGCGATCCAGCGCGCCTGCTCGGCGATGATCGCGCGCAGCGGGTGGCGCTTGTCGAGCTTGTCCGCGCCCAGCACGCGCAGGTCGAGCGGCGCCACCTTGTTGAGCGCCTCGGCGGCGTGCCGGAACACGATGCGCAGCCCGGCCGGCGCGCGCTCCGGGAACACCAGGTCGTCGAGCAGCTCGCTGATCGCGGCTTCCTTGATGCCCGACTGCATCCCGCTCTGCGGGCGCAGCTCGGCCATCGCCACGTCGAGCCCGAGCGCCTGCGCGGTGGCGGCGCACTGCGCGGCGACATCGGTGCGCCCGCGGTCGCTAAGCATGCTGACGATCGAGCGCCACAGCTCGACCTCGTCGAAGCGCGTGGCCAGCGCGTGGCGGAGGTCGTTGACCGCGCGGTTGAGGTGCATCGCCAGCGCGACGTGTGCGTTCTGGCGCTGCAGCAGGTTGGCCAGCGCACGCAGCAGCTCGGGGTCGGTGGGCTGAGCGCGGCGCAGCGCCTCCAGCTGCTCCTCGGCGCTGCGCGCGTCGCCTTGCTCTTCCTTCCAGCTCGCCAGCTGCAAGGTGACCTCGCGCTTCTGGCGTGGGTCCTGGGTCGCGCGCGCCAGCTGCGCCAGCGCCTCGGTGGCCAGGTCGTTGGCTCCGCCGCGGCGATAGAGCGACGCCAGCCGCTCCAGCGCCGTGGTGTTGCGCGGCCCGAGCTTGAGCACACGCTGGTAGGCGGCCTCCGCGCGCGTCGGATCACCGAGCTCCTTGTCGTAGACGTCGCCCAGCTCCAGCAGGATGTCGCGCAGCTCCAGCGGATCGCGGGAGACGCGCGTGACCGCGTGCAGCGCCTCGACGCGCTCGCCGTGCTGGCCCGCGTGCTCGGCCAGGCGCGCCAGATCACGCCACACCGGCAGGCTGTCCGGAGCGTGCGCCAGCGCCTCGCGCAGGGACGCGCGCGCGGCCTCGTGATCGCCACGCTGATCTTCCAGCGCCGCCAGCTTGCGCAGCAGCTCCACCAGCTGCTCGGGCGGACCGCCGCGCGCGACGCGCGCCTTGGTGAGCGCGATCAAGCCCGGCAGATCTCCCTGCTCGTCGAGCAGCGCGGCCAGGCGCTCGCGCACGTTCGGGTAGTCGATGTCGCGCTGGGCCGCCTGCGCGTACGCCTCGCGGGCGCGCGTCGGGTTGCCGAGCGAGCGGTCCCACAGCTCCGCCGCGCGCGCCCACAGGTGCGCCGCACGCTCGTCGCTGAGCGCGCGCTCGCCGGCCTGCTCGAACTGCGTGGCCGCGCCCTCCAGGTCCCCGAGCGCCTTGCGCAGCTCGGCCGACAGCTCGGCGCCGGTGGGATGCTCTGGATGGTTGGCGAGCGCGTCGCGCAGGCGCGCCTCGAACTCCGGCGTCGGCTCGCGCAGCGATAGCCAGCCGCGCGCGATGATCAGCGCCGCGCGCTCCAGCGGGTCGTGCGTCTGCTCGGCGTTGAGGTCGAGCGCGTACAGCAGCGGCTCGCGCTGGTTGAGCGCGATCGAGGAGCCGATCAGCTGGCGCAGCATCCAGAGGCTGAACTGCGCCTCGTTGCGGCAGTCGATGGTGGTGCGGTCGAGCTCGCTCTGCGTCAGCTCGTCCTCCGGCTCCAACGCGCGCAACGCGTGCACGAAGCGCAGCCGGGCCGCCTTGTCGCGCGCGCCGCGGGTCGAGCGCAAGAAGCGTTGTTCCAGGCTCAGCAGGGCAGGTCGATCGTCGCGCTCCATGGCGTCGCGCTCAAGCGCACGCAGCGCCAGCGGGTGCGACGGCGAGAGCACGGCCAGCTCGTGCGCGATCTCGAGCGCCAGGCCCGGCTCGCGCTCCAGGAGCAACAGCTCCTCCAGCGCACGCGCGCGCGCCCGCTCCGTGCTCGCCTCGTGCACCGCGCGCCGCTTCTCTTCCAGCAGCGGCGCGCCCCGGCGCAGCTCCACCTGCACACGCTCCAGACCGGCCTCGGCGATCGGATCGTCCGGGTAGTTCTCCAGCACGTGGCGGTACTGCTCGGCGGCCTCGTCGCCGCGGCCGTCGTCCTCGAACGTGCTGGCGGCAGCCAGCGTGAACAAGCGGCGCCACGGCTCGCGCACACGCTGCGCGCTACGCAGCAACGCGGTCACGCGCGCCTGCGCCGGCGCGGCATCCCCGAGCCGCACCACCAGCTCCGACAACACCGGATCCTCCGGCGTCAGCTCGAGCGCGCGCGTCAGCTGCACCGCCGCGGCCTCGGTGTCCTCGCTGGCGCGGATCAGCGCCGCGCGCACCAGGTGAGCCGCCCGCGAGCGCGTGTTGCGCGCGTGCTCGGCCTCGATGGTGTGCAGGTCCGACAGGCGCGGCAGGTCGCCCTGGCGACGTGCCTCGCGGTGCAGCGCCCAGCTGGCCGGCGCGTAGTTGGCGGAGGCCGTGGCCGCGCACACGAACGCATCCAGGCGCTCCGCCGAGCCGGCGGCCAGGCTGAAGCCCTCCCGCAAGTACGTGAACGCCGCGCGGGTGCCCGTGGTGCTGTCCGCCTCCAGGCGGTACGCGTAGGCGGCCTCTTCCAGCTGCGGGTTGGCGCGCGCCATCGCACGCAGCACGAACGGCTCGCGCGGCGCCAGCTCGGACGCCTGCTGCAGCGCATCGTTGCGCGCGATCGCGTGCGCGCCGTCGCCCTGCTCGCTGTGCTTCTGTCGCTCCAGCGCGGCGAGCGCCAGCAACGACAGCACGCGCGCCTCGTTGCGGCCGCGCTCGCTCTCCGTGCGCAGCAGCCGGCGCCGCTCATCGCGCCGCGCGAGCTCCGCGCTGGCATCGATCGCGAGCAAGTGGGCCGCGGTCCCGGCCTCTTCCTCGGCGGCCTCACCGAGCCAGGTCAGCTCCTCCGAGCTGGTCTCGCTGGCGAGCGCCAGCTTGGCGGCGGCCGCCAGCGCACCGCGTCCGGCCTCTTCGCCGGCGGCGATCTCGGCCAGGCGCGCGGTGTCCCCGGCGCGGCGCGCGATCGACTCACGCGTGACCGACACCAGGCCAAAGCTCGGATCCGCCAGCGCGGCGGCCTCCAGCTGCTTGTCGGCTTCGTCCAGCTGGCCGAGCTCCGCCAGCAACTCCGCATGCGTCAGCATGGCGAGCGCGCGCTCCACGCCGCCGCTGCCGTTGGCCCACGACTCGACCACACCGAGCTCCAGCGTGCGGTCGCCGCTCGCGCCCGCGATCTGCGCCGCGGTGCGCAGCGAGACGTCGTCGCTGGCGTGCTCCAGCAGCGCCAGCGCCTCGGCGTGCGCGCCCTCGCGGCTGAGCATGTGCGCGGCGCGACGGCGCACGGCCTCGGCCACCGGACCGATGTCGAAGCTCTCCAGCGTACGCAGCAGCGCGCGCGCCGCTTCGCCATGCGCACCCAGCGCGTGATCGATCCGCGACAGCGAGAGCTGCGCATCGAACGCGAACGGATCGTCGCTGGCCGCGCGCGCGTAGAGCTGCCGCGCCGCGATGCGATCGCCACGTGCTTCGATGGCGCGGCCGGCGCTGACCAACCAGGTGGCGGCGAGCGCACGATCCGGCGTGCGCTGGATCAGCGGCTGCAGGCTGGCGTCGACGCGCGTCGGGTCGGTGGCCAGCTCGATGCGCGCGAGCAAGAAGTTCGGCGACACCAGCTCGGGCGCCAGCTGGTGTGCCTCGGTGGCGGCGCCGAGCGCGGCCGGCGCGTCGCGCTCGACCACCCAGCGCGCCAGCGCCAGCTGCTGCAGCGCACGCGCGCGCTCGCTGGCCGTGCCGGGCTGCGCGGCGATCGCCTCCAGCAGCGACAGGTAGCGCTTGCTGTCCTTGGCGCGGAACGCGAGCCGCGCCAGCGCCTTCAAGGCCGGCTTGGTCGCCCCGTCGCGCGCCGCCTCGTAGAGCTGCTCGGCGCGGCGTCGCTCGCCGATCTCCTCCGCCAGCTCCGCCGCCGACAGCAGCAGCTCCGCGCGCTGGGCGCCGCTCTGCTTCTTGGCCAGCGCCTCCAGCCGCTCGATGCGAGCGCGCTTGTACGCCTGCTCCGGCGTCTCTTCGCTGCTCTCGATCTCGGGCTCGTCGTCCGGCGGCTCCGACGCGCTCGGGCTGGCGGCGACCACCTCGATCTCGCGTAGCCCCGCCGGCACGAACGGGCGCAGCGTGTCGCCGCCTTGCGGCGGGTGCGAGCCCAGGGCCTCCTCCAGCGGCTGCGCCTGCTCGACGGCCTCGCTGATTTCCAGCGCGTCGTCATCGAGCTCGATCAGCGCCTCGGCCTCGGTCTCGATGTCGATCTCGCTCTCCGGCTCCTCTTCCTGCGTGACGTCGAGCTCCACCGGCGCGATCGCCATCAGCTCGCGCGTGGGCCGCGTGTTCTCCGGAGGTGGCGAGCTCTCGGGCTGCGGCAGCGACAGCGCGATGCTCGCGAGATCGGTGCGGCTGCGCTGCGAGAGCCGGCTCAGATCCGCCGGCGCACGCACGGTCTCCGCCCCGGTGGGCGCGGGCCGCGTCGGGGTCGGGCGTGCCGAGCCCTGATCGTTGTCCGCCAGCGCGGGCACCACCGGCGTGGGCAGCTGCGCGCGATCGGAGCGAGCCTGCTCGGTCGGGGGCGTGGGCGGCTCCTGGCCGAGCGGAAACGGACTCGCGTGCGCCTCGGCGCTGTCGTCGAGCGCGAGCTCCCAGTCGTCGAGGGCGTCGCCCCACTCGAGTTCGGTCTTCTTCGGTGTCGCGTCGTCACTCACTGGGTGAGCCCCAACTTTCTTCTCGAGGTGCTCATCGGAACGCCGAGCCAGGTGCGCAACAGATCCAGCTGGGCCTCCGGGTCGGGGCCCACCTCACGCAGCGCCGCCGACAGCTCGCCGGAGAGCAGCAGCGCCAGCCGGCGCGTACGTGCGAGCGCATGGCGGCTCGCGTTCAGCAGATCCGCGCCCCGGTCGGGCAGCGCGCGCGCCTGCTCGGCCAGCGCGCGCTTGACCTTGCGAGGCAGCAGCTTGCCCACCTGCTTGGTCAGCTCGTTGTCGCGCGGCAGCTCCGCCGCGAGCGGCAGGTTCTCGGACAGGACCGCGGCCACCAGCAGCTTGGTGCCGCCCTCCGCGCCGCGCATCACCAGCGGCAAGGTCTGCAGCGAGACGCCCGCCAGCTGCAGCGCCGCACGCTGGCGCGCCGCCCCCGCGAGCGGGCTCTCGATGTCGTTGCCGAGCACGAAGCCGAGCTCGCCCTCGCGCGGCAACGCCGCGATCGCGCCGCCGTCCTTGCCGCCGACGTAGACCTCGCCGATGGTCAGCCCGAGCGGCGTGGCCAGGGCGCGCACGTCCTCGCGCAGCGCGTGTGGATCGCGCGCATTCACGCGCTGCGCACGGCCCACGCCAAAGCGCCCTGGCTCCAGCTGCTCCAGCTCGCTGGCGGCCGCGAACACCGTGCGCAGCAGCTGCTGCAGACGTCCATCGCCGCTCGGCGCCAGCAACGCGCGCAGCTCGCCCTCGGACAGCGTGGCGTTCTTGTGGATGGGCGTGTTGCGCGCGCTGTTGAGCAGCTCGCCAAAGCGCGTCGTCTCCTCGCCGCTGGCGAGCAGGTCGAGCGCGTCGAGCACCGACAGCGCGATGAACGCGAGATCGCGGTCGCGCTTGAGCTCGGACAGCGCCAGCAGCTTGCGCAGCAGCTCCGGGCTGCGCGGCTCCTCGCGCGCACGTCCACGCAGCTCCAGCTCCAGCCGGCTCAGGACCTCGTCGTCCTCGGTGATGGCCAGCATCGAGCGCGCGGCCTCGACGTGATCGGGCGCCCACTCCAGGACGCGTCGGTAGGCGCTCACGGCGTCGACCTTCTTGCTCAGCTTGTGCGCGAGCAGGTCGCCCAGCCGCTGCGACAGCGCGATCTTGCCGTCGAGCCCGCTCTCCAGCTCGATGGCACGCTCCAGCGCCGGCGCCGCGCGATCGAACGCGCCGTGGCGCTCGGCCAGGTCGGCGAAGCGCACCTGCGCCTGCGCGTCGTCCGGCGTCAGCACCAGCAGGCGCTCCAGCCGCGTCAGCGCGCCCTCGCGATCTTCCAGCTTGTGCTCCAGGAAGTCGGCCGCGCCCAGGATCGCCAGCCGGCGCTGCGCCTTGGGCAGGGAGCTTGCAGAGCCGAGTCGATCGAGCGACGTCACCGCCTCGCGGAAGCGCCCGCGCGCGGACTGGATCTCCGCACCCAACGCGAGCGCGCCCAGGTGCTCGTCGTCGAGCAACAGCACGTTCTCCAGGCAGTCGAGCGCGGCCTCCAGGTGGCCTTGCTTGCGCTCCTGGCGCGCCAGCTCGTAGTGCAGCTTGACCAGCTCCTCCGGGTCGTCGACGCGCTCGCTGCGCCAGCGCACCAGCTCGTTCAGATCCTGGTCGGCGTTGCGCGCGGCGAGCAGGTCGTGCATGCGCTGGTACGAGTGCTTGCGCTCGGGTGCCTGCGCCAGCACCTGCGCGAATAGACGCTCGGCTCCGGCGCGATCATCCAGCTGATCCATGCGCACCGTGCCGGCCTGCTCCAGCAGCTCGATCGCGGCGTCGCCGTCGAGCGCGGCCGCCAGCTTCTCCGCGGCGTCCGCGAGCAGGGCGGGCTTACGCGCGCGCTCCGCCGCCTCGTACGCGAGCTCCCAGGTAGCCAGCGACGAGTCGTCGCGCGCCAGCAGCTCCTCGATCGCGGTCAGTGCCTGCGCCGCGTCGCCCGAGGCGAGCCGCGCGCGCGCCAGCTCCAGCAAGCGCGGCGCGCGCTCCGCGGGATCCCCCGTGCGCGTGAGCAGATCGATGGCGTCCGTGCGCAGGGCGCTGTCGTTCATGGGCGAGCCGAACGCCAGCACACCCTCGGCCAGCTCGGGCGTCAGCTCCAGCGCCTGCTCGTCGCTCAGGTGGAGCACGCCGCGCAGCGTGCGCGCGAGCGGCTGGGCGGGCGGGTTGCGTTGCTCGCTCCACAGCGCCTCGGCGCGCGCGGCGCTGGCCAGCAGCGGGTCCGTGGTCACCTCCGCGAACGACGCCAGCGCGTGGCCGTGCTCGCTCGGGCGCAGCGCCAGGCCCGCATGCGTGCGCGTGAAGTGCGCCCAGCGGTCGTCGTTGCGCACGCGGCCGGTGCGCTCCACCAGCTCCAGCACGCGCGCCGGCGGCGCATTGCGGGCGACCAGCTCGCCGCCGAGCTCGCGCAGCAGGGCAGGGCGCAGCGAGTCCGTGGCGCGCGTGGCCAGCAGCTCGATGGCATCCGCGCGCACCGACAGCGGCGCGGTGCGCGACAGCGCCAGCGCGATCGCCGCGTGGTGCCCGACGTCGTCGTCGTTCAGCGCGCGCAGCAGCAGCGGCTCGGCCTGATCCGGAGCCTGATCGACCAGGTCGTAGAGCTCGGCGAGCAGCACGGTGTCGACGCCGGCGTGGCCCGCGATGCGCTCGCGATCCGCCAGGCCCGCGCGCGCGGTGCGCTCCAGCTCGGGCGACTTCTTGCGCTGCGAAAGCCGCAGCAACGCCCACAGCGCGCCGAGCGAGGGCTCTTCCTTGCTGGCGGCCTCCAGGTAGTTCTGCTCGGCGCGATGCATGTCGCCCGCCAGCTCCGCCGCCAAGCCCGCCGACAGCAGCGCCAGCTCCGCGTCGCGCTCGCCCTCGTGGCGCGCGGCGTTGTTGCGCAAGAGCGCGATCGCGGCCGTGCTGTCACCCTGGCGGCGCAGCACTTCTTCCAGCAGCGTCAGCGCGTAGCGCTGGGCCGGCGCATGCTCCAGCGCGCGCTCCAGCAGCTCGCGCGTCTGCTCGACGTTGCCACCGCGCAGCGAAGCACGCGCCGCCGCGCACAGCTCCGCCGACGCTTCCTCGCCCTCCACCAGTCGCGCGCGCGCGACGTGGATGCGCGACAGCCGCGCGTAGTCCTTGCGGCCGGCCGCGTGCAGCAGCGCCAGCTTGAGCACCGCCTCGGTCGGCTCCGACTCGCGTAGCTCCTCGTCGATCAGCGCGTCGCGCTCGTCGTCCGAGGACAGCTCGAAGCGATGGTGGCGCAGCGAGATGCGCTCCTCCGGCTCCAGCGTGACCTGCAGCAGGCGCGGCAGGGCAAAGCGCGCCAGCGCGGGATCCTGCAGGTCGAGCGAGCTGCCGTAGGCCTCGCGCAGCAGCATCGGGTCGTTGGGCTTGAGCGCGTCGGCGCGCTGGAACAGCAGCAGCGCCTGCTTGCCGTCGCGCAGCTCCTGGGCCGCGATCTGCGCCGCCTCGGCCAGCTTCTGCACCGCCAGCGCGGGGTCCTTCGCCTCGTTGGCATCGGTCTCGCGCTGCGCGATGCGGTCCGCGTCGCGGCCCTCGTCGAGCAGCAGGTCGTCGAGGATCGCCTCCGCCGCCGCCGAGCCACCCGCCACCGCGATGGTCTCGATCAGCTTCTTGCGCGCGGTCTCCGCGTCGCCCACCACCAGCGCGTGCTCGGCCAGGCGGAAGTGCAGCGCCGCCGCCTGCTCACCCTCCAGGCCCGCCGCCAACAAGCCGCGCGCCTCCTCGGCCGCCTTCTCGCGGTCTTCGAGCAGGTCGTAGGTCAGCATGCGCAGGTAGCGGAACAGCAGGTCGTGCGGCGCGTGCTGGATCGCGCCCTCGATCGAGCGCAGCGCCCCGAGCGGATCGCTGAGCGCGGTGCTGCGCAGGCGCGCCGCCTCGTACCAGTGCGCGACCGCGCGCGAGCGCAGGCGCTGCAGCAGCAGCGGGTCGGACTCCAGATCCTTGACGCGCTCCTTGAGCTCCTCGCCGAGCCGCGTCGCGCGCCGCTCGCTGGCCTCGACCAGCTCCTCGGTGAAGCCGTGCTGGCGCGCGAAGCGACCGAGCGCGATCGCGTACGCCTCCTCGTGCACCTCGGGCGCCAGCGCCGCCGCGCGCAGCGCCTCCAGCGCGCCACTGATCTCGCCACGCTGCTCGCGCAGAGCGGCCAGCTCGATCAACAACGCGCCACGGTGCGTGGGGTCGTCGCTGCTCTCCGCGCGCTTGGCCAGCGCGTTCAGCGCGCCGTCTTGATCGCCCGCCGCCCGGCGGTTCCACTCCAGGAGCAGCGCGGGATCCGCCTTGGGCTCCTGCTCCAGCGCCTGCTCCAGCCGCGTCTGCACGAGCTTGTCCTCGCCGGCGACCTTGCTCAGCAACGCCTGGCTGGTGAGCGCCGTGCCGCGCTCGGCCGGGCTACGCGCCGAGCGCACCTCGGCGTCGTACAGCCGACTCAAGTTCTTGTACGAGCGCCTGCGCTCGAACATGCGCACCAGCGCGTGCAGGGGCAGGCGCGAGCGGTTGTCCGCGTTGTACGCGGCCAGGTAGTCCTGCACCGCTTGCGCGGGCGACTGCAGGATCACCTCGTTGACGTGTCCGGCCTCGAACAGCAGCGTCGCCTTGACCGTGCGGTCGTTGCTCGCCTCCGCCTCGGCGCGCAGCTGACGTACGCGTGCGCGTGCATCGCTGAGCTCGGGCGGCATCGACGACGAAGGCGGCGCGCTGCTGTGGACGGGACCTGGTGGGATGCTCGAGAGCGCCGGCGAAGAGGGCTGGCGCGCGAGGGGGCGGTCTGTCCGGATCGAAGTCATGCGCGTGCGAGATGATAACAGTCGCAATTCGCGAGCGGAACTACGGGATTGGGCGAACGCGAAAGATCTAGCCGAGTCCCCGTCGCACGCTGGAGAGCAATGCTGGCAGGGCGTCGCGAACGTCTCGCTGCAGGGCGGGCAGGAGTCGCCTCACATGCGGGGCGGAGTCCTCTGCAATCGCGAGCCTGGGGCGACGGGCGAGCACGAACCGCAGCCGTTGCAGCACCGCATCTGGGTCACCGTAGTCGTACGGCACGCCATGCTCCGTCAGCCGTGAGCGCAGTCGCGCCAGCTTGGCGAGCGCCTCGTCGTTCGGAAACACTCCGTTCAGCGCGACGTCCGACCGGAGCGCACGCACATACGCGTCCGCGAGCGACGGATCGCCGAGTAGCTCGCCGTCGAGCAGCATCTCCACCCCGATGTGCCCAACGGCGCGGGCGGTGCCACGCGGCACACCCAGCGGCGTGAGTGTATCGAGGGTGCGCTGCTGGAGCGCGACGAATTCCGGCGCGGCGTGAAAGACCTCGTCCGTACGGTGATGGAGCGCCACGCCGGCCGCCAGCACCGGGTCTGTATCCGCGCCGGCCGCCACCATGCGCTGCCCGGCCATGCCCGCGAAGTCCGGCAGCATGCTGCCGAGCACGAACGGCGCATCGGCGCGTTGCCAGAGCGCCACCGCCGCATGGCCGATGAAGTTCACCCGCTACTGATAGCGCGTTGGCGCGGAATCCGTCAGCCGGTCTGGCGCTGGGGCTCGGTGCGGCGCATCAGCGCCGCGAACGGACCCGCTAGCTCGGACTCCAGCTCGCTCACATCGTGACGCTCGAAGCGAAACGTGCCCGCGTTCCAGCCGGCGAGCGCGGCGAGCGCTTCCTCACCGCGCAGCGAGCCGTCCACCTGCGCGGTCAGCAGCTGCCCCTGGCGCAGCGCGATCTCGCCGTGGGCTCCAAAGCGCCACAGCCGCAGCATGCCGGAGCGCTCCTGGGCATGCAGGAACTGCAGCAACGAGCCGACCGACATGCCGTCGAGCCGACCGGACAGGTAGACCGTGCTCAGTTGCGCACCGGTGCCGAGCGCCTGGGACATCAGCTGGCTCACGCGGTCGACCAGGTCGGGCGGGCGCACGGGCTTGGTCAGGTAGCCGTCGCAGCCCGCGCGATAACCCTGCACGCGCATCTCGTGCTCGGTATACGAGGTCAAGAACAGCACCGGCAGCCGGGTCAGCCGCGAGTCGGCGCGCATCGCACGCACCAGCTCCAGGCCATCCATGGTCGGCATGATCATGTCGGTGACCACGACGTCGAAGCTGCCCTGCTGCAGCATGTCGAGCGCGGCCTTGCCGTCGAACGCGACCGCCGTCTCGTAGCCCGCGTTCGCGAGCGCGCGCACGCAGATCGCGCTCGCTGTCTGATCGTCCTCGGCGATCAGCACGCGCGGCTGCGCGGCGGACGGGGCTCGTACTTCGGGCATGCCCGAATCATAACGTCGGCGCCCGCCGCAATTGAAGCGGCGCATGCCGGCTCACATCGAGCTCGGTATGCGCCTGGCCGCGGTTCAGCGCGGGAGTGCGAGCGTGTAGTCGAGGTCGAGCACGACCGAGTCGTCGTACTTGCCGTCCTTCTTGTACGGAAAGTCGCCGGCCGGCTTGTTCTTGGTCGCCACCAGACGAACGCGCAGAGCACCGATGGCGCTCTGGGTGGGCAGCTCGAACTTCTCCAGCACCTCGCTGTAGGCGTAGATGGTATCGCCTGCGAAGGTGGGGTTGGCGTGGGAGCCGGCGTTGATCGCCAGGATCTTGAACGCGTTGGCCAGGCCGTTGAACGACAGGCAGCGCGCCAGGCTGATGATGTGTCCGCCGTAGATCAGGCGGCGCTTGAAGCGTCCCGCGTTGGCGGCGTGCTGGTCGAAGTGAACCTTGGCCGTGTTCTGGTAGAGGCGGGTGGCCAGCTGGTGCTCGGACTCCTCGATGGTCATGCCATCGACGTGGTCGATCTTCTCGCCGACCTCGTAGTCGCCCCAGGTGAACCGCGAGCCGCTGAGCACGGTGTCGTAGTTCTCGAGCTTGATCTTCGGCAGGTAGAGCGCGTCCGCCGGCACCGAGCTGGGCAGGTCCGGCGTGACCGCCTCCGGAGCGGGCTTGGACTCGTCCTTCTTGTTGACCATCACCCAGCGCGTGTAGTCGAGCACCACGTGACCGTGCTGGTTCTTGCCGACCGAGTTGACGTAGACCACGCCGGTCTTGCCGTTGGAGTTCTGCTTGAGCCCCGTGACGGTGGAGGTGGTGGTGACGGTGTCGCCCGGGTAGACCGGCACGCCGAACTTGCCGTTGGCGTAGCCGAGGTTCGCGACCGCGTTGAGCGAGACGTCGGGGACCGTCTTGCCGAACACCATGTGGAACGCGAGCACGTCGTCCACGGGCGCGCGCGGCAGGCCCATGCTGCGGGCGAACTCGTCGGACGAGTTGATCGCGAAGCGCGGCCCGTAGAGCGCGGTGTACAGCGAGACGTCGCCCTCGGTGATCGTGCGCGGCGTGGCGTGCTTGATCACCTGACCGATGCGGAAGTCCTCGAAGAAGTTACCGGCGAAGGTCTTGTTACTCATGCGTTCTCCTTCAGGGCTGCAATCGCGTCCGCCAGCTCGACCTGACGCTGCGCCTGCACGACGTGCAGGTTCTCGATCAACTTGCCATCGACCAACACGACGCCCTTGCCCTGCGCGGCGGCCTCGGCGTGGGCGGCGATGATCTTGCGTGCCTGCTCGACGTCCTTGGCGCTGGGCGCGAACAGCTCGTTCGCCTTCTCGACCTGCTTCGGGTGGATCAGCGTCTTGCCGTCGAAGCCGAACTCCTTGCCCTGCTGCACGGAGTCCGCGTAGCCCTGCTCGTTCTCGAGGTCGAGGTACACGCCGTCGAGGATGCTCAGGCCGTACGCGCGCGCGGCCAGCAGCGTGATGCCGAGGCTGGTGGCGACCGGCAGGCGCAGGGCGGTGTGCGCGGCGCGCAGGTCCTTCACCAGGTCGCTGGTGCCGAGCACGAAGCCGGCCAGGCGCGGGTGCGCCTGCGCGATCTCGGCCGCGTTGAGGATGCCGAGCGGCGTCTCCATCATCACCCAGATGGTCTGCGTGTCCGGGGCTCCGTTGGCCTCCAGGATGGTCGCGACCTGGCGGACCTGCGCGGCGCTCTCGACCTTGGGGATCAGCACGGCGTCGGCGCCACTCTTGGCGGCGGCCTGGGCATCGGCCTGGCCCCACGGCGTCTCCAGGCCGTTGATGCGCAGGAACAGCTCACGCTTGCCGTAGCCGCCGGCCTTGAGCGCGTTGACGACGTTGTCGCGCGCCTGCGCCTTGGCGTCGGGCGCCACCGCGTCTTCGAGGTCGAGGATCAGCCCGTCGGCCGGAAGGGTCTTGGCCTTCTCGAGCGCGCGCGTGTTGGCACCGGGCATGTAGAGGACGGAGCGGCGGGGACGTGCTTGCGTGGACATGGACGGCGGAATTAGTACGAACCCGGCCAGCCGGCCAGGCGGCCCACGCCGGCCCGGCCGTGGTAGAGCCAGCGGACATGAAGGTGCTGATCTTTGGAGCCAACGGGCGCACCGGCCAGCATGCGGTCGACTACGCGCTCTCCCCCGAAAAGCAGCTCGAGGTCGTGGCCCTCGTGCGCAAACCCGCGGCCCTGAAGCCGCGCCCCGGGCTGACCGTGCTCCAGGGCACCCCCGAGAGCCTGAGCGACGTGCAGCGCGCGATCCCGGGCTGCCACGCGGTGCTCAGCTTCCTGAGCTCGCGCTCGGGGGACAACCCGTTCGCCGACAACATCGCGCCGCACCTGCTCACGCTCGCGGTTACCAACGCCGCCACCGCGATGAAGGCGCACGGCGTGCGACGCATCGTCTACCTGTCCGCGTGGGGGGTGGCGGAGTCCTGGCGCGAGCTACCCGCCGTCGCGCGCTGGGGCATCGAGCGCACCAACCTCAAGCAGATCTTCGCCGACCACGCGAACGCGGAGGCGATGATGGACGCGTCCGGGCTCGACTGGACCTCCGTGCGCCCCGTGATCCTCACCGGCGGGGGGCTCTCGCGCACGCGCCTCAGCGAGCGTGGTCAGCCGCGTCCATCGTCGTTCATCTCGCGCCGCACGGTGGGCACGTTCATGATCGACTCGTTGCTGCACCGCGAGTTCTTCGGGAAAGCGCTGACCGCATCACGAGAGTGAGCGCGAGCAGCAGCGCGCCCAGGCCGGACGTTCCGCGCGCGAGCTGGCAGCCATCACCCTGGCTGCGCACGTCGACCGTGCGCTCCTCCGAGACGTTGCCCGCGCCATCGACGGCCGCGATCCGGATCGTGAAGCGCAAGTCGTCGGTGCCATCGTCGGTGCCGCGCAGGATCAGCGTCAGCGTGCCGCCGTTGGCGACCAGCACCTGCCCGCTGTGCGCCAGCTGCGGCGCCTCGATGCGGTAGCCGATCGCGTCGGGTGAGCTGACGTCGTCGCTGGAGGAGACGCGCAGGCCGATATAGCCCGTGCCGTCGCAGGACGTGGAGTTGTTGCAGCCCTGGTCCCCGCCGTAGTCGTTGCCGCGCTGCACGGTGGGCAGCGAGAGCTCGGGCGGACTTGGCGGCGTGTCGTCGGCCGGGTTGGCGACGATGTCCAGGGGCCGGTTGTCGACGAACTCGCACGCCGCCGCGATCGAGGGCGTGCTCAGCAGTCCGAGGCAGAGGAGGGCGGCGCGCATCACGCGACCGTATCAGCGACGGCGCTGGATGGTCGCCATGAACAGCATCAGACAGGCCGCCGGGATCGCGACGCTCGGCAGGGCGCGCCGCACGAGGAAGCTCGCGTCCGCGTAGGCCAGCGACGGCAGCGCCAGGGGCATCGCAGCCGTCATTGCCCAGGTTTGCCAGCGCAGCAAGGTACGTCGCATTCGCTGAGTCTACGTGCATCGCCTCACCGAAATGAACAGCGACGCGCGCGGCCCACGCAGGTTGGTATGCACGCCCCGCACATCGGCGTCGCGCGGCCACAGGCTACGAACGGGGGGAGGAGCGCTTGCACGCGGCGACCACGGCAGCGAAACCAACGCGATGCAACTCCGTGCTTCGCTACTCGGCTCTGCGATCGTCCTCGGCTTGATGTCTGGCGCCTGCGATGACGACGCGGGCGAACCCTCCCTGGAACCAGACGCCCGCGTCGACGCGGCCGCCCCGTTCGACGGCGGCGGCGAAGGTCGCCCCGACGCGACGCTCGATGCCACGGCAAATGTCGTGGCCGACGCCGCGGCGGACACCGCGACTCCACCGAGCGAAGTGCCCGATGCCGCGCCGGTCGCGGATGCCAGCCTCGCGGCGGGCCCCGACGCCAGCGCGCCCGGCGTGCCGACCGGCGCGCTCGACGTGCTGTTCGTGATCGACAACTCCGGCTCGATGGCGTCAGAGCAGCTGAAAGTGGCCCAGCAGCTGCCGAACCTGGTGCGCGTGTTGACCAGCGGCGACCGCTATCCGGGCGTTCCCGACGCCAACCTGCCACCCGGCGCGGCGGCCAAGCGCAAGTTCCCGGCGGTGACGTCGCTGCACCTCGGGGTGATCTCCACCAACGCCGGTGGCATCGATGAGCTCCCCAGCAACGCGCAGGAAGCGATCCGGTCGTGCGCCGACCTGGGCGACGATGGCAAGCTGCTCAACAGCACCACGGTCGCTGTCGACGGCGTGATCGCGACGAACCGCAGCGAGTTCGTCGGCTACGACGCGGGCCAGGTGGTGCTGCCGCCGCGACCCGAGTGCGACCTGCCCGGCTTGCCGACCTACCAGCAGTTCGTGGCCGGAGACAACGCCGACGCCGTCACCACGGCCTTTGGCTGCGTGGCGGCGCTGGGCGTGCGCGGCTGCCCGTTCGAGCAGCCGCTGGAGTCGATGTGGAAGGCGCTGGCGCCGTCGACCGGCAGCGACGCGCTGCACCAGTTCATCAACGGCGGCAAGGGCCAGGGCGACCGCTACAACGAAGGCTTCCTGCGCGCGGAGGCCACGCTGGCGGTGGTGCTCGTCTCAGACGAAGAAGACTGCTCGATCAGCGACCAGGGCAAGGTGATGTTCAGCCTCACGCAAGAGGCAGAGGACGAGTACGGCGAGCTCAACCTGCGCTGCTTTCAGAACGCGGACAGGAGCGAGCTGGTGCAGCCGGTGCAGCGCTACCTCGACGGCTTGAAGTCGCTCAAGCCCGCGCACCCGGAGCGTATCGTGTTCGCCGCGCTGGTCGGCGTGCCGCAGGACGCGGTGGCGTCCAGGCAGTCCATCCGCGCGATCCTGGAGCGCGAGGACATGCGCTACGCCGAGAACCCGCAGAGCCCGGGCTTCCCCACGCGAAGCTGCGTCAGCGATCGCGGCGACGAAGCGTACCCACCGCGCCGGCTGCTGCAGGTCGCCGACGGCCTGGCGGATCGCGCCGTGATCGCGTCGATCTGCGAGGCCGACTACGGCGAGGCGTTCGCCGCGCTGGTCGACAAGCTCGTCAGCCCGTGAGGTAGGCGAGCAGCATGCGCGTCAGGCCCTCGACCAGCTTGTCGTCGCGCAGCAGGTCGGGGCGCTCCATCACCGCCGCATGCGTGACAGCCTCGCTGGTCGCGGAGACCAGGAACGAGGCCAGGTCGAGGTCGTCGACCGTGAGCTCGGCGCGGTGGCGCTCGTAGTAGAGGCGGATCAGCTGCACGGCCTGGCGCTCCCACTCGCCGTAGCCGCCGCTGCGGCCCTCCATCTCCAGCGCGCGATGCAGCTCGGGCTCCTTGCGGTGCACCTCGATCAGCTTCTCGACGAAGCGCCGCGTGGCGACCGGCACGGGCTTGTCGATCAACATCACCAGCTCCGCGCGGAAGATCTGCTCGCCCATACGCTGGTGCTGGTTGCGTAGCTCGGCGACGATCGCGCGCTTGCTGGGGAAGTACTGGTACAACGAGCCGATGCTGACGCCGGCCAGCCGCGCGACGGCGTTGGTGGTGAGGTTCTCCAGGCCGTGCTTCACGACCAGCAGCCGCGCCGCGGTGAGGATCGCGTCGACCATCTGTTGCGATCGCTCTTGGGACGGGGCGCGCCGCATCGGAGTGCGGCTACGGGAGATCTGCGCGCGCGACATTCGGTGCGGCAGCGTACGTCAGCGCCCGAGCGAGGCGAGCGAAATCCGAGTAGCGCGCGCCGGAGTGCGCGAAGTGCACGCAAAGCAGCGCCAACTGCCACAACGAACGCGAGTAGCCGAGCCGTGCATGGCGAGGACATGGTTCTTGCGATGCAAGAACGCCCTTCGCCGTGGCTGATCGTGTGCGCCGTCCTGGCCGTGTGGGCCCCCGCTCCGGCCTATGGCTCGTACCCCAGTGTGCATACAAGGAACGAGCGGAAATGATCGTAGTTGTCCTACGATTGGCTGCTTTTCGCGCTAATCGTGATGCATCTGCATACAAGCTGTATGCAGATTTTGAGGTCGCTCGATAGACGCGGAGCGGGCGCTCGGGCACCATGCAGACATGCCCGGCGCGCCCGACGTCTTCGACTTCGACGACTACCGCGCGTTCCTGCGTGCCCACTACGCGCACAAGAAGGCGAGCGGTCGCGGCTTCTCGCTGCGCGTGTTCTCGCGGCTCGCGGGCCTCACGTCCTCCAACTACCTCAAGCTCGTGATGGACGGCGACCGCAACCTGGGCGCCGAGGCGGCGGAGCGCTTCGCGTCCGCGTGCGGGCTCGAGGCCTCGCGCGCGTCGTACTTCGTCGAGCTGGTCGCGCTGCAGCAGGCCAAGACGCAGCCCGAGCGCGAGCGCGCCTACGAGCACCTGCGTAGCCACCGCCGCTTCCGCCAGGCGCACCCGCTCGACGACGAGTACGCGGCCTACCACGCCCACTGGTACGTGCCGGCCGTGCGCGAGCTGGCCGCGCGCAAGGACTTCGAGGCCGACCCCAAGTGGATCGCGGCGCGCTTGATGCCCGCGATCACGTCGCGCCAGGCTACGCGCGCCCTCAAGGTGCTGCGCGAGCTGGGGCTGCTGGTGGAAGACAAAGGCAAGCTGCGCCAGGCCCACGCGCTGGTGAAGACGCCCGACAAGCCGCTCAGCCACCACGTGGTGCGCTTTCACCGCGTGATGATGGAGCGCGCCGCCGAGGCGCTGGATCTGGTGCCGCGCGAGCAACGCGAGATCGCGTCGCTGACGCTGTGCCTGAGCGACCGCCAGCTACGCGCGCTCAAGGCCGAGCTGGCGCAGCTACGCGGCGAGCTGCTCCGCAAGTACGGCGCCGAGGCCGACGCCAAGCGCGTCGTGCAACTGAACCTGCACATGTTCCCGCTTTCGATCGAGGAGTGAGCCATGACGAGACGAATCTGGTGTGCGTTGGGCCTGCTGCTCGCTTGCGAAGGCACGGAGACGGGCAACCCGTTCCAAGACTCCGGCGAGAGCAGCTATTGCGAGGCGGTCTCGACCACCGAGCTCACGCTCTCGCAGCGCGGTGCGCTCGGCTTCGCGGCGGAGGATGTGCTCTCCTTCGCGCGCGGTCCACGCAGCGAGACGCTGCAATGGCAGTCGCTGCGCGCCGGCTCGTACGGACCGGAGAGCGGGCAGGGCACGCTCGCGCTGACGCTGACCCCGGTCGCGAACAAGGCGCGCTTGGTCGACTACGAGCAGCGTCAGGGAGGCGGCGAGGAAGTGGGCGCCGAGTGTCCCGACCAGCTCGAGATCGACGTCGACTTGCGCCTGGTGAGCGGCGGCGGTGCGCTCGACGAGACGGTGCGCACCGTGCTGGCGGCGCGCAGTGCGGAGGTGGCGTCCGCGTATGCGCGCGTCGATCCGGCCAAGCTGCAGGGCACGCTGACGGCGGACTCGGGACTCGGCGCGGACTGGCGCTGGGAGGGGCTTCAGGTCCAGCTCCAGGCCACGCGCTACGGCTTCAGCGGCTCGCTCACGCCCTCGTTCGAGAAGCGCAGCCAGGATGCGGTCAGCAACTCCGCGGGCAGCGGACCGATGGCGACCTTCGGCCTCGCACCTTGTCCGGCTGGTACCGCCGTCCCGCTCGACGTGGCGGCGGCTCCGCTGCTGACCCTGCTCACGCAGCACGCGAGCGCCGACGTGAACGCGACGACGGCGGCGATCTCGTTCGAGCCTGCCGGCTCCGCGTGCCTGCTCACCAGCGCCGACCTGGCGCACGATGGGCCGGGCCTGATGGTGCTCGGCACGCTCACGTTCGTGACCGCAGACGGAGTCATCGACGCGCGCTGGCCGGTGGAGCTGCGCAGCAACCAAGACGGCACCGGGCCTGTCAACGTCGTGCTCGACTACCGCGCGCGGCTGCCCGAGGGCACGCTGGAGCAGCGCTACGGCCTGCGCGTGGAGACCGCGGGCTACGACTACGGCTCGGCCGAGCTGAAGCTGACGCTGGCCACGGGCGGCTGGTCGGGTGCGATCCTGGCGTACGGCTACAAGAGCCCGCAGTGCCCGACCAGCACCCCGGATGGCCAGGGCTCGCCGGGCTGCCCCGGTGCCGAGCGCAGCGAGCTCGCGCGCTTCGACGTGCGCTGAACCCTCCCAAACGCGAGTAGACGCGGCACGAGGTATCGAACAGACCTCGGTCCGTGTTCTCTTCGCGCGTGATTTTTTCGTCGAACGATGCGACTGCCGGCGGCGGTCGGCATCTCCCGCCCAGAGCCACTCCTCGCGAGGGCTCGGGAGTGAGCATGCCTACCAGTGATTGGCCTTCGATCGCGCTGTTCGTGTTGGTCAGCGCGTTGTTGTTCTGTGTGCGGGTGGCCTGCGCCCAGGACGTGCCGGCGGAGACCCTGCTGCAATCGAACGCCCTGTTCGCCCAGGGAAAGCGTGAGCTGGATGCCAACCAGCTTCCCGCCGCCTGCGCCTCGTTCGCCGAGAGCTACCGCCTCGTGCCGCGCGGCGGCACGCTGCTGAACCTGGGCTTGTGTCGTGAGCGCGAGGGGCGCAGCGAGGAAGCCTGGCGCGTGCTGCGTGCGGCGCTGGCGGTGGCGCAGCGAGAAGGACGCGAGGACCGCGTCCCGCTCGCGCGTGAGCACATCGGCGCGCTGGAGGCGCAGCTTTCGTTCGCGGCGATCGCGCTGCCGCACGACGTCGACCCCTCGCTGGTTGCGCTGCGGCTCGATGGCGCCGCGATCGCCCGCGAGGAATGGAACGCGGTGCCGCTCGCGCCGGGCGAGCACGTGTTCAGCGCCGAGGCCGTGGGCTTCGAGAGCTGGTCGACCAAGATCGTGATCGGCGCCGCGCCCTCGCGGCTGGTGGTGTCGATCGGACCGCTCGTCCCGCACTCGGCGCTGGGCCTGGAGAGTCCGCCGCCCAGCTACCGACCTTACTCCGGGCCTTACTCGTCGTACGCGCCGCCTCCTCCGCCGTTTCGCGAGGACGAGAGCGTACGCGCCGCGCGGCTGGCACGTCAGCGGCTCGCGCTGGAGGGTTGGTTCACGGAGCTCAGCATGCTCGTCACCGCCACGCGCGACGACGAC
>JBEVNG010000022.1:0-10537 GCA_040508235.1 Polyangiales bacterium
TTCTGGATCAGGTGACCGGACACGAAGTGCCTGAGCAGCGGGTCGTCCTCGACGATCAAACAGCGGCCCCCGGGCGCGACGAACGTGCCGGTGCCGGTCGTCGCGTCCGCGCCGTACTCGCGTTCTGCTGGCACTCCGATTTCCCCCTTCGGATGTCTGTACCCTGACAGTCTAAGCTCAATTCGGAGTCATTAACGCGCGACTCGTCGACCCCTGACGAGAAACCGGCGGAGCACGCTCACTTGATGGCGGTATAGGGCGCGTGGAGGTCGTCGCCTTCGGCCGCGTTCGACTCGCCGTTGTCGGCGCCAGCGAGTGAGAGAGCCCGCAATTGGTCGCCTGCACCCTCGAGGTTCCGCAAGGCGCGCTGCTGGTTCCCGATCACGGTACGCGCCTGCGCCAGCTCCTCGCGCAGCCGGTCACGCTCGCGCTGCAGCTGGCCAAAGTGCGCGCGCGCGCGCAGCAGGCAATCGATGCGCACCAGCAGCTCGAGGCCGTCGATCGGCTTCACGAGCAGGTCATCGGCGCCGGCTTCCTTGGCGCGGATGCGCGACTCGCGATCGTTCAGCGAGGTGGTGATCACGATCGGCAGCACCGGATCGCGCAGCTCGTTGCGCACGTAGGCGCAGATCTCGACGCCGTCCATGCGCGACATCATCAGGTCGAGCAGCACCAGATCGAAGCCGCCGCGCGCGATCAGCGCCAGCGCTTCGCGGCCGTCCGCGACCAGCCGCACCTCGTAGCCCTGCGAGCGCAGCAAGGTCGCGATCAACTCGCCGCTCGAGCTCTCGTCATCGACGACGAGGATCGAGCTCGCACTCGGGTGCTTCGAGGTCCCGCTCTCCACTCGCTCCAGCATTACCCAGGTGCCAGGTAGGGTAGAAGGCGCACGCCGAACTTTCCGGAGGATTCTCGGTGTGCGCGCTCGCTAATGGCGACGGAGCCCACGACTTGAAAGCGCAAGCTCGGAACGGTACATCACGCGGGTGCGGTATCCGTTCTCCAAGTACGAAGGCCTCGGCAACGACTTCCTGGTCGTGGAGCAAGCGCGCTTTGCAGAGGTCACGCCTCAGCTGGCCGCGCAGCTCTGCGATCGCCACTTCGGTGTCGGCGGCGACGGCGTCCTGATCACCGGCCTGCGCGAGGGGCGCCCGTTCATGTTGGTGGTCAACGCGGATGGCTCGCGGCCCGAGATGTGTGGCAACGGCCTACGCTGCGTCGCGCTCTACCTCGCCGACCGCGGGCTGGTGCAGGACGACGCGTTCGAGGTCGCCACCGAGGCGGGGCCCCACTTCGTGCGCATCACGCGAGAAGAAGTCGACGGCAAGCAGGGCGCCAACGTGCAGGTGCGTATGCGTCACGCGTCGCTGGAGGCGGAGGACGTGATGAGCGCGCAGCACGGGCGCTTCATCGATCAGCCGTTCGCGCTCGATGCCAACAGCGTGAAGCTGAGCGCGGTGTCGATGGGCAACCCGCACGCGGTCACGTTCGACGCGCTGGAGGGACAGCATGCGGCGCTCGGCCCGCGCATCGAGAAGGACGCGCGCTTCAAGGCGGGCGCCAACGTCGGCTTCGCGCACGTGCGCGGCAAGGACGACCTCGACCTGGTGGTGTGGGAGCGCGGCGTCGGCTTCACGCTGGCTTGTGGCACCGGTGCCTGTGCTGCGGCGGTGGCAGCCGTCGAGAGCGGCCGCGCCACGCGCCACGCGCCGATCACCGTGCGCCTGCCCGGCGGCCCGCTCACCATCAAGGTCGGCGAGCCCGGCACGCCCATCGAGATGACCGGCCCCGCCCGCCGGGTGTTCGACGGCGAGATCGATCTTTAAGCGGGTCACCTTTCGGCGCTCCTCACGTCCTACTGGGTGAGAGCCATGAACTCCGAGGACCTCCAACACCTGGTGCGCGCAGCCGCGGCAGGAAATACCGCGGCTTACGGCGAGCTGATCGCCGTCACGCAGGCGATGGCCTTTTCCGTCGCCCAGCGCGTCTTGCACCAGCGCGACGATGCGCTCGACGCCACGCAGGAAGCGTATCTGCGCGCGTACCGAGGTCTCGCGCGCCTGAGCGAGCCGGCGGCGTTTCCCGGCTACCTGCGCCGCACCGTGCTCGCCGCCGCGCACGACCTGCGACGTGCGCGTCGCAGCACCTTCGTGCTCGACGCAGCGTCCGCGGTGCCGGTGCTGGACGAGCACGAGCAACGCTGGAGCGAGGCCCAGCACGCCGTGCTCGCACGCGCGCTGCTACGGCTCGGGCGCGAGGAACGAAGGATCACGGAGCGGTTCTACCTCGGTGGCTGGTCGCTGGCGCGGCTGGCCGAAGACGCAGGCGTGAGCGAGCCGACCATGCGCAAGCGACTGCAACGAACGCGAGACAAGCTGCGCGAGGAGAGCGAGACCATGGAACGCACGAACGAAGCGCTACCCGACAACCTGCCGGCGCGTGTGACCGAGCTGCTGGCGCGGCCGATCATGGTCGACCTGCCGGAGAGTCCCATCGGCCAGGTCGCGGCCGCGGTGCAGGCGCACTTCGCGGAGTACGAGGCGCGCGAGGTCAGCGAGCTGGTCGACCTGGAGGCCGCGCGCCAGCGGCTCGGGCACAACCCGGTCTACGTGCCGGAGCAGACGCTGTTCCACGCCGATGCCACGCGCATCCTTCGCTACGACCTGTCGTTGCCGCTGATGCTGGAGAGCGCCGGGAGGGGTGCGCCGCTGCGACTGCTGACCAGCGGCAAGGTCTACCGCAACGAGCCGGAGACCGCGACGCACCTGCCCGCGTTCCACCAGCTGGAGCTGCTGTCGCTCGACGTGCACAACGATGCCTGGGCGTTCATCGCGCGCGTGCTGGCGCTGCTCGACGCGCTGATCCCCGGCGCCCCGCAGCGTGTCGAGCGCACCGAGTACCCCTTCTGCACGCGCGCCTGGGACATCGGCGTCGAGGTCGGAGGCGAGTACGTCGAGCTGCTCGGCTGCGGCGTGTACCAGCCCGCGATCGTCACGCTGCTCGGCGGCGACCCCGCGCAGCACGTCGGCCTGGGCCTCGGCATCGGCCTCGAACGCCTGGCCTCCCTCCACTTCGGCGTCCCCGACATCCGCAAGCTGAGCGTCTGATGCACCACGCAGGCGCGGAAGCGCGGTGGCGCCGTCGACGAGTGGGTGTTCCTACGCCACCGCGAGCTTGGGGCCGCGACGTAGCAGGGCTTCGAGCGCTTCCAGCGGCAGCGGGGCGCCGAACAGGAAGCCCTGGGCTTCGTGGCAGCCGAGCAGGCGCAGGCGCTCGAGCTGCTCGCGGTTCTCGACGCCCTCGGCGATCACGTCGAGCGAGAGATCGTTCGCGATCGAGAGCACGGTGCGCACGATCTCCTCGGCGCCCGCGCTGTCGTGCAGGCGGCCGGTGAACGAGGCGTCGATCTTCAGCGCGTCGAGCGGGAACTTGTGCAGGTAGCTGAGCGAGGAGTAGCCGGTGCCGAAGTCGTCCATGTGCACGCGTACCCCGCGCTCGCGTAGCTTGCGGAAGGCTTCCTGCCCGGCGTTCGTGTCGCCCATCAGCGCGCTCTCGGTGACCTCCAGCACCAGCGCGGTGGGGGCGATCTGCGTGCGCTCCAGGATGCGCTCGACGCGCGCCTGCAGATCGTCGCGCGCCAGCTCGCGGGGCGACAGGTTGACCGCCATGCGGAAGGGCTCGCTTGGATGGAAGGCGGCCTCCAGCCGGCGCAGCGCGCGGCAGGCTTCTTCCATCACGAAGTCACCCAGCTGCACGATCGCGCCCGACTCCTCCGCGACCGGCACCAGCTCGGCCGGCGAGACCAGGCCGAGCTTGGGGTGGGGCCAGCGCACCAGCGCCTCGAAGCCCGTCGCTTCGCCGGTCGCGACGCTGACGATCGGCTGGAAGTACACGCGCAGCTGGCCCGCGTTGAGCGCCGCGCGTAGCGACGTCTCCAGCGTGAGCCGCAAGCTGCTGTTGGAGTGGGCGCTCGGCTCGAACAGCACCTGCCTGCCGCGGCCCTGCTTCTTGGCCGCGTACATCGCCTGATCGGCGCGCCGCAGCAGGGACAGCGCGTCGAACGCATCGTCCCGCGCGAGCACGATGCCGATGCTGGCCGAGGTCACCAGGTCATGGCCGTCGAGGGGGATAGGCGTGCTCAGCGCGCGCTGGATCTGCTCGGCCACGCGCTCCGCCTCGTGGTCGCTGTGCAGGGACTCCAGCAGCACGCTGAACTCGTCGCCGCCGAGCCGGGCCACGGTGTCGCCGTCGCGCACGCAAGCGCCGATGCGCTCGGCCACGCGGATCAGCAGCCGGTCGCCGGCCAGGTGACCGAGGCTGTCGTTCACGTTCTTGAAGCGGTCGAGGTCGAGCATCAGCACGGCGAACGTTCCGGCCGGAGCACGCCGCGCACGCGCGACCGCATGCTGCACGCGGTCCATGAACAGCGCGCGGTTGGGCAAGCCGGTCAGCGCGTCGTGGAAGGCGTGGTGGCGCAGGCGCTCTTCGCTCTCCTTGTGCGCGGAAATATCCGTCAGCAAGCCAACCATGCGCACGGGCTCGCCCGCGCTGCGGCTGGCGATGCCGCGCTCCAGCACCCAGCGCCAGCTGCCGTCGTCGCGGCGGATGCGGTGCGCGTGCTCGTAGCTGGGCGTCTCGCCGGCCAGGTGCGCCTCCAGCTGCGCGCGGGCGTCGTTGACGTCCTCCGGGTGGATGCGGGCAAAGGCATCGCGCGGCGTGCCGGCGTCGTCGGCGCCCGCGATCTCGCGCCAGCGCGGCGAGCGAAACATGCTCTCGGTGCGCAGGTCCCAGTCCCACAGGCCGTCCTCGGCGCCGCGTGCCGCCAGGGCGTAGCGGCGCTCGCGCACCCGCTCCAGCTCGTCCTCGGCGCGCAGCGCGCGAGCGTGCCGGTCCGCGAGCAAGCCGGCCAGCAGCGCGGTCAGCTGGGCCAGCACGAAGGCGGGAAACCCAAAGCTCTCGGGCGGGATGAACACGTCGAGCCGCCAGGCCAGCAGGTTGACCAGCGCGAGCGACAGGCCGGTGAGCAGCCCTGACTCCAGCCAAAAGCCGAACATTGGAGGTAGCGCCAGCGCCAATCCGGCCCACGTGATGCGCATGCCCCCCGGCACGAGTATCAGTGCGAGCGCGTATGCGAGCACGGCACATCCCGCCAACCAGCGTGCGCGACCAGCACCCGGTATCCCCATGGAAGGGGATCCTACCCGAGTCGGAGCCGCCCGTGCGAACCCAGTGAGCTTGAGGGGGCTCACGGGATCCTGCTATCCTCCCGCTCCCATTCGTAGAGCAATTTCCGACGAATCGTTGCTTGAGTCCGCGTGCTGCGCGGCTACCTGAGGAAACGGTGAGTTAGCCTTGAGTGAACGCGACTACGACAACGACGAGCAGCAGTCTGGCCGCCCGGGAATTCCCGTCGATCCACTGCGCATCCTCAACACGCTACGGCATCGCTGGCAGCTGATCGTCATCGCCGGCGTCTTCGGCGCCTTCTTGGGCGCTGCGATCGCCAAGAAGTTCGTCGGCAGCAACTTCGCCGCCAGCGGCATCATCACCTGGAACACCGCCTACGACTACAAGCCCGAAGAGCGCGAAGCGATCGTCGAATCGATGCTGTTCTCGTCGAACCTCGACGAGATCAAGAAGCGCATGAAGCTCGACCTGCCGAACGCGGTGCTGGCCAAGATCATCACGGTCACGCCGAGCCCCAAGTCGAACAACATCGTGATCGACTCCACGTGGGGTAGCGCCGAAGGCGCCGCCCAGCTGGTCAACGAGCTGATCGATGTGTTCCTCGCGTTCCGGCAGCGCCTGGTCGGCGAGAAGCTCAAGAACGTGGCCGAGCGCTACCGCGGAGCCGTGATCGAGGCCGAGCGCCAGCTGGCCAACGCCTCCAAGCTGAACGACGACTTCCGGATCGCCAGCGGCATCTCGGACATCCCGACCGAGCGCCAGCTGATGATCCAGCAGGCGGCGGCGCTCTCCGCGCAGACGGACTCGTACAAGGTCCAGGCGGACGCGATGAAGTCGCAGCTGGCCGCGTTGGAGGCGGGCTCCAAGCCGTCCGCCGGCACCGCGCCCGTCAACGAAGCGCTCAGCGCCGCGGACCGCGAGCAAACGGCCGCCGACTCCAAGCGGCTGCCGATCGCACGCCAGGAGTACGAGCAGCTCAAGCTGCAGTACGCCGCGGACGATCCCCGTGTGCGCCGCGTCGAGGCCGAGATCCACTCGCTCGAGGCGCGCATCAAGGCCACGGGCAGCGACCCGCGTCGCAAGCTCGACACCATCCGGGGCACGGCGACCACGCTCGCCAACAAGCAGAAGGCGGCCCAGGAGTCGCAAGCCCAGCTGCAGGCGCGCCTGGACAAGCTGTCCGCGGTCGAAGGCAAGGCCGCCATGTTGCTCGGCGGCATCAAGGTCGCCGACGAAGCGCTGGCCAGCGCCAAGGCGTTGCTCGCGCAGGCCGAGCTGGAGGCGCAGAACCCGCCCAGCGAGTTCCGCGTGATCGAGCGCGCCAAGGTGCCCGCGGAGGCGATGGCCTCGCCGCGCAAGAACATCGCCATCGGCACGCCGATCGGCTTCCTGCTCGGCTCCACCTTGCTGATCATCCTGTGGTCGCTGCGTCGGCTCGACGTGCGCACGCCGCAGGAAGCCGCGTTCTGGAGCAGCGTGCCGGTGGTGGGCGCCAGCACCTGGCCGCGCGACCCGGACATGCTGTCCAGCCTGATGCACGACCTCGACGACTACGCGCCGCACTGTGAAGGTGTGACGCTGATCGTCGGCGCCTCGCTCGACGAGGCTCACCTCGCGCGCCGCGTGGCCGAGTGGGACGGGCATCGCATGGTGAAGTCCATCGACGATCCGCAGCGCCTGCTCGCGGCGGGCTCCGGCGGCAGCCAGTATCCGCTCGCACGTCCCTCGGGACGCGCGCCGGCGGACACGGAGAGCACGGCGCCGAGCAACATGCAGATCCTGACGCTCACCGGCCCGGTGCCGGCGCAGGCGCTACGCCGCGCGGCGCGCCTCGCGGACCGCGTGATGGTGGTCGTCGCGAGCGGCAAGCACAGCGTCTTCCAGCTGATGAAGATCAAGGGCCGGCTCGGCCGCGAGGGCGGCATCGGCGTGCTGCTGGTCGGCCTGGAGAAGGACTACGCGATGGTCGCCGACCGCGTCGGCAACATCGAAGCCTTCTGGCACGCGACCCGTCAGTCCGAGCGGAGCTGACCCGCCGCGCTGGTCAGCCGCGAGCGGCGAACCACTGCGCGGTCTTGGTCAGGCCCTCGTCGATGCCGACGGGCTTGCCCACGACGCTCTCGAAGTAGCTGGGGTCGAGCACGGAGCGCTCCAGGTCGCCGGCCCGGCGCGGGCCGTCGTTGACCTGCACCTTGCCGCCTAGCTCGCGCAGCAGCAGGTCCGCCAGCTGCTTGGTGGTCGCGGCGACGCCGGTGGCGACGTTCATGGTCGGGCGCTCGATCTTGCCGTCGATCGCCGCCAGGTTGGCCTTCACCACGTCCGCGACGAACACGTAGTCGCGCACGCAGCCGCCATCGCCGGGCTCCTTCTTGGCGTAGACCGCGATCGGCTGGCCGGCCTTGATGCGCTGCGAGAAGATCGCGACCACGCCGGCCTCGCCGTGCGGATCCTGGCGCGGGCCGTAGACGTTGGCGTAGCGCAGCACGGTGCTCTTGAGCCCACGCTCGCGCGCGAAGTAGCCGTACAGGTAGTTCTCGAACGCCAGCTTGGACGAGGCGTACGGGCTGAGCGGCACCGTGGGGTCGCCCTCCTTGGCGCGCTTGCCCTCGGGCACCTCGCCGTAGATGGCGCCGCCGGTGCTGGCGAACACCAGCCGCGAGCCGTGCTCGACCGCGGCATTGGCCAGGTGGATGCTGCCGAGGATGTTGATCTCGGCGTCGCGGATGGGCTCGCGCGTGCTCACCGAGACGCTGGTCTGCGCCGCCTGGTGCGCGATCACGTCCGGCTTGAACTCGCCGACCAGCGCGTTGAGCTTCTCGCCGTCACGGATGTCGAGCTGCACGAAGCGCGCGCCGCTGGGCACGTTCTCGCGCTTGCCGCCGCTCAGGTCGTCGATGACGAGCACTTCGTGCCCGCGCTCGAGCGCCGCGTCGGCGACGTGACTACCGATGAAACCCGCACCACCCGTGACGATGACTCGCATGGGCGGAACCTTAGCATCACTCGCCGGATGGGGCGGGCTCGGCGGCGTCGGCGTCGTAGGCGATGATTTCGCTGCTCTGCGCGCCGGTTGCGGCTACCAGCGAGTCGCCCAGCTCGTCCGCCGTGCAGACCACCGAAAACACGAGCTCACGCGAGGAGAGCCGGTTTTGCAGCGCCGCATTCACGGCCTCGCGCGTGGTCGCGCCGACGTGCTGGGTGAGGTGGGTGAAGTAGTCCTGGGGCAGGTCGTAGAGCAGCACGTCGAGCTTCTGCTCCAGTCGCTTGTCCGCCGTGTCCACCGAGAACGCATGGCTCTTCATCAGGTAGCTCTGCGCGAACGCGAGCTCCTTGTCGTCGATGCCCTGCGCGACCCAGTCGTCCATCAACGACAGCTGCAGCGCGATGCAGGGCGCCGCGTCGGTGGCGGCGGGGAAGGTGTGCATGCTCCACGCCTCGCGCACCTTGTCGAGACCCACGCGCGACGAAGCGCCGTACGACCAGCCGCGCTCCGAGCGCACCGCCCGCATCAGCCGCGCGGTGAAGGCGCCGCCGAACACGGCGTTGCCGACCAACAGCGCGGTGTGGTCCTGGTCGCTCGGGTGGCTGGCCAGCCGTCCGATCAAGATCTGCGTCTGCGTGCGCTCCGGCTTGTCGACGATGCGCAGGTGACGCGCGCGCACCTGGCTCGGCTCGGTGGGCTGCAGCGGGAACGTGCTGATGGGCAGCGCGCGCGGCAGGTGCGTCTTCACCAGGCGCTCGGCCTCGGCCTGCGTGATGTCGCCCGAGAAGCCGATCACGCGCGGGCGAGTGGCGATGCCGTCCCGGTAGCGTGCGATCACGTCCGGCAGCTCGACGCGCGTCAGCGTGCTGCGTGTGCCGAGCGAGGGCCGTCCGTACAGGTGTCCCTTGAACAGCCCGCGACGGAAGTGGATGCTGCACAGGCTCTGGTCGCTGTCGGTCAGCTCCAGCAGCGCGGCCAGTGTCTCGCGCTTGAGCTGCGCCAGCTCCGGCTCGGGGAAGCTCGGCTCGTTGAGCAGCTCGCCCACCAGCGCCAGCGTCTGGTCCAGGCTGCGCTTGATGCACGAGCCCGAGATGCGCACGAAGTTGGCGCCCGAGTCGATGCCGAGCTCCGCGCCCAGGCCGTCGATGGTCTCCTCGATGGCGCGCGTGTCGCGCTTCTTGCTGCCGCGTCGCAGCATGCGCGCGCTCAGCCGCGACAGGCCTTCCTTGCCCGCCGGGTCCTCGATGCTGCCGCTCAGGATCACGATCTGGAAGTGCACCAGCGGCAGGTCGTGGCTCTCCTCGACCAGCAGCGTGTCTTCACGAAGCGTCTTGCTCACGCGGCCTCCGCGTCGTCGTCTTCGGGCTTGGCGCGCACGATCAACGTGGTGCGCGCGCTGGTACGCAGGCGCTGCTCCGCCACCTGCCGTACGTCCTCGATGCTGACCGCGCGGAACGCGTCCAGCTGCGCGAAGATCTTGCCGGCGTCGCCGAGCACGGTCTCGAACATGCCGATCTGCTCGGCCTTGCCGCTGGCGGTCTCCATGCCGTGCAGGAAGCCGAGCTCCAGCCGGTTCTTGGCCTTGTCGAGCTCGGCCTCGGTGATGCCCTTGCTGATGATCGCGTTGAACTGCGCCTCGACCACGCCGAGCGCTTCCTCGGCCACGTGGCCTTCCCGCAGCGACACCCAGACCTCGAACAGGCCGGGATCCTTGGACGGGGAGATCGAGCCGCGCGCCTCGCTGGCCAGCTCGCCTTCGCTGATCAGCGCGCGATAGAGCCGCGAGCTCTTGCCACCGAACAGCACCTCGTTGAGCACCGTCAGGGGCGCGTACGCGGCGTCGCCCAGCGCGGGCGAGCGGTAGCCGAGCGACAGCTTCTCGGTCGGCGTCGGCTTCTCGACCTCCAGCCGGCGCTCCTCGGTCTGCTCCGGCTCCGGCTGGAACAGGTGCGGCGGCAGCTGCGCCGCCGGGATGCTGCCGTAGTGCTGATCGATCAGCGCCAAGATGGCGTCTTCCTCGAAGTCGCCCACGACCGCGATGTTCGCGTTGTTGGGCGCGTAGTAGGTGCCGTAGAACTGCGCGCAGTCCTCGGTGGTGAAGTTCTCGATGTCGTGCATCCAGCCGATCGTGGGCCAGTGGTACGGGTGCACCGTGAAGGCGGTCTTGTAGAGCAGCTCGTTGACCGCGCCCTCGACGTCGTCATCGACGCGGTAACGACGCTCGTTGGCGACCACTTCCTTCTCGGACTTCACCTGCGGCTCGCGCAGCACCAGGCGCTGCATGCGCTCGGCCTCCAGCCGCACCACCAGCGCCAGCTCCGAGCTGGGCACATTCTCGTAGTAGAAGGTCCAGTCGACCCAGGTCGC
>JBEVNG010000026.1:0-20114 GCA_040508235.1 Polyangiales bacterium
ATCGAGCTCACGCTGCGCGGCATGCTGCAGTCGCCGCGCTTTCTCTACCGCGTCGAGCTCGGCGGCCCGGAGCGCATCGGCGACCAGGCCGTGCGCCTCTCCGACTACGAGCTGGCCGCGCGCCTCTCGTACGTGTTCTTGAAGTCGCTGCCCGACTCGACGCTGCGCGAGGCCGCCAGCCAGGGCCAGCTGCACACCCGCGAGCAGCTGCTCGCCCAGGTCGATCGACTGCTGAAGAGCGACAAGGGCAAGCGCGCGCTGCGCGAGTTCCTGGAGGCGCTCGTGCACCTGCCGAGCCTGAACGGCCTGGTGAAGGACCAGGTGATGTTTCCCGACTGGACGCCGGGCCCGCTGGCCGAGCAAGCGCGCGCGTTCTTCGATCGCGTGCTCGACGAGCAGGACGGCACCGTCAGTGCGTTGCTGACCTCGTCGTTCGCGCGCGGAGACGGGCAGGGCGCGGGCTTGATGACGCTGCCCGCCGTGCTCGCGCTGAACGCCAAGGCCGACGAGAGCTCCCCGATCTACCGCGGCAAGTTCGTGCGCGAGGTCCTGCTCTGCATGCAGCTGCCCGGTCCGCCCGCCGACATCCCCAAGGCACCGGAGGTCGACGCCACCAGCTCCACGCGCGAGCGCCTGCGTCAGCACGAGGTCGACCCCGCGTGCTCGGGCTGCCATCGGCTGCTCGATCCGATCGGCTTCGGGCTCGAGCACTTCGACGCCATCGGCAACTACCGCCAGCAAGACGGCGCCAGCGCCGTGGACGCCAGCGGCGAGCTGTTCAGCACGCAAGATGCCAACGGCAAGTTCGACGGCGCCGCGGAGCTGGGTGCGCGCCTGGCCGCGAGCGCGCAGGTTCAGCAGTGCGTGGCAAGGCAGTGGTTTCGCTTCGCGCTCGGTCGCTTCGAGCAACCGGTCGATGCCTGCACCGTGCGCGAGCTGAGCGAGACCTTCGCCGCGGCGCAGGGCAGCCTGCACGCGCTGCCGCACGCCATCGTCGAGAGCGACGCCTTCCTGTACCGCCGGCCGGTCGAGCGAGCTCCGGAGACGCCATGAGTGACATGCGCACCAAGATCAGCAGGCGCCGCTTGCTCCGCGGCATGTCCGCGCTCACCGTCGCGCTGACCAGCCCCATCTGGCGCGGCGCCACCGCGTTCGGGCAAGACGCCAACGCGAAGAAGAAGCGCTTCATCGGCGTGTTCTCCGCCAACGGAACCATCCCGTCCGAGTTCTTCCCCGCGGGGAGCGCGAACGATCAGCCGCTGACGCTCGGCAAGATCCTCACGCCGCTCGCCGCCTACCAGAGCAAGCTCAGCGTGCTCAAGGGCGTGCACATGAACTCCACGGTGCAGAACGAGCTGGGCAAGGACGCCCCCGTCGAGCAGAAGCCGGGCGGGCCGCACATGAAGGGGCCGGGCGCGATGCTCACCGGCGGCTCGTTGCTCGCGGGCAGCTTCACCGGCGCGGGTGGCCCGGCCGGCTGGGCCGATCGGATCTCGGTCGATCAGCAGCTCGCCCAGCGAATCAGTACGGACGCGAAGTTTCAGTCGCTGGAGTTCGGCGTGCGCATCGAGGGCCAGGAGCCGCTGCGCGTGATCTCGTACCGCGGCGCGAACCAGCCCAACCCGCCGGTCGACGATCCCTGGAAGGTGTTCGACCGCGTGTTCGCGGACCTCTCCCTGAGCGTGGCCGACCGCGAGCGCCTGCGCGCGGAGGACCAGAGCGTGCTCGACTTCCTCAAGGGCGACCTGTCGACGCTGCGCGCGAAGGTCAGCGCCGAGGATCGCACGCGGCTCGATGCGCACCTCGACGGCGTGCGCAGCCTGGAGCAGAGCCTGCGCAGCGCCGCCACCACCTGCAGCACGCCCACGCTGCCGGCCAAGCTCGACCCGCGCAAGATGGAGAACTACCCGACCATCGGCAAGCTCCAGATGGACCTGATGGTGCTCGCGCACGCCTGCGATCTGACGCGCGTCTCCACGTTCATGTGGGCCAACGCGGACAGCTGGCAGTACTACCCCTGGATCGGCGTCAACGAGGAGCACCACGCGCTCTCGCACGCGGGTGACGACGATGCGGTGAGCCGCGACAAGCTGATCAAGATCAACGCCTGGCACAGCGAGCAGCTCAAGTACTTGCTCGACAAGCTGGTCGCCGCGAACCTGCTCGACGACACCATGGTGCTCTGGGGCAACGAGCTCGGCGTTGGCAACTCGCACACCTACAAGGACATCCCGTGGCTGATCGCGGGCGGCTCGGGCGTGCGGCTGGGGCGCTTCCTGAACTACAAGGATCAGCCCCACAACAACCTCCTGCTCTCGATCTGCCACGCGTTCGGGCTCACCGACCTCAAGACGTTCGGCATCGCCAAGCTGTGCACCGGCCCGCTACCCAACTTGGCCGCCTAGTCACTCCACCGAGACGTGCCGGCAATCCGCGCCTGGTAGAGCCGAACTAGGAGGTAGCCCTTGTTCGACTACGACTTGCTCGTGATCGGCGCCGGTCGAGCTGTACGGCCAGAGCTACCGCGTGAAGAGCGAGATCGGCATGGACGATCTCAACGCGCGCACGTCCCACGTGATCACGCGCGAGATCCAGGTCGTGCAGGATCAGCTCGCGCGCAACCACGTGAAGATGCTGTTCGGCACCGCCAGCTTCGTCGACAGGCACCACGTCGAGGTCGAGCACGACGGACGCACCACGCGCATCAGCGCCGACAAGGTCGTGATCGCCACCGGCACGCGTCCAGCACGCCCGGCGACCGTGGCGTTCGACGAGCAGCGTATCCTCGACTCCGACGGCATCCTGGGCATGAAGAGCGTGCCCGCCTCGCTGGTGGTCGTCGGGGCGGGGGTGATCGGCATCGAGTACGCGTCGATCTTCGCCGCGCTCGGCAGCAAGGTGACGGTGGTCGAGAAGCGCGACCGCATGCTCGACTTCTGCGACGAGGAGATCGTGCAGGCGTTGCAGTACCACCTGCGCGCGCTGCACGTGACGTTCCGCTTCCGCGAGACGGTCGCCTCGGTGGAGGAGCACGGCGATCGCACGCTGACCTTGCTCGCGAGCGGTAAGACCATCCCCGCCGACGCCGTGATGTACTCGGCGGGTCGCATCGGCTCGACCAGCAACACGATCCCGGAGATCAGCTACGTCGGCAAGACGGAGGCCGAGCTCACCGAGGCATCGATCCCGTACGAGGTCGGCGTGTCGCGCTTTCGAGAGCTCTCGCGCGGACAGATCGCCGGCGACTCGCACGGAATGCTCAAGCTGCTGGTCTCGCCCGAGAGTCGCAAGCTGCTCGGAGTGCACTTGTTTGGTACCGGCGCCACCGAGAACGTGCACATCGGCCAGGCGGTGATGGGCTGCGGCGGTGCGGTCGACTACCTCGTCGACGCGGTCTTCAACTACCCGACGCTCGCCGAGGCGTACAAGGTCGCCGCGCTCGACGTCACCAACAAGCTGCGCGCCGTGCGCTCGCTACGCGAAGGTTACGGCTGATGCAGCGCGTCGTCGCGCCATAAAATCGAGGCCTTTCGCGTGTGCTCACGTGACGCGGCGAGAACGCCTCGGCAACGCGTGCGCGCGGGAGTAGAACGTGGGGATGGGCCATCCGGCATGTCCACGTTGCTACTGCGAGGACGAGGTCCTGCGGCCGTGGGCAGGCTTCCGGATCGCCAAGCTGGTGTGGTGCGCTGTGAGCGGCTTAATCCTGCTGCTCTCGCCGATCCTGTTCTCGGATCTGGTCGTGATGATCCCGATGTCGATGGCGTTCTTGTTCGCGGGCGGGCCCGTGTTCGCGCACGCCGCGCAGCAGCCGACGTGTCCCTCGTGTGGTCTGGCGCGTCCGCACCCGGGCTGGCACGAGACGCCGTGCCGACCGGTGCGCGCGGTCGCTTCCTCGCCGCTGCGTGTGCATGCGACGCCAGCGCGCGCGGACGACGAAATCAGTGGCCTGCGCCCGCTGCCCAAGCGCGAGGATTAGTCAGAACAGCGTGACGAGGTCGATCGCCTGCTCGGGACACGCCTCGACGCACAGCCCGCACGCCTGACAGCTGCTGGCATTGGGCGTGTAAGCCGTCTTCCTTCCGTGTAATGCGCTACGCAGCCGGCCGACGAACGAGAGTGCGTCGTGATCCTCCGCCTCGATGGTGCGGATCTCGAACACACCCTGCGGGCAGACACGCATGCAGTGGCCTTTGCCTTCGCAGCGGTTGCGATCGATCACAGGAAAGTACATGCCGCGTTCGGCCAGGCAGTTCTCGCCGGGCGGCGGGCGAAACTGCGGAAGCTCAGGCTTGGTGTGGCGGAGCGGCTCTCCTCGCGGTTTGAGCTCGAGCTGCGTGATCACGCGGACCTCCCCAATACTTGGCCGCGAGACAGCCGCGGCGGTGAAGCTAGGTTATCTGGATAGTTGAGTGAGTCAACCTTTGATTGCAAAAAGCTCCACGCGGAGCCATGGTGGCGAGATGGTGAAGGCTGGCAAAGAGGCCGTGGAGATCAGCGAGCTGCTGGCCACGCTGTTCCACGCGCACAAGCGCCACATGATGGGGTTGGCCAAGGATTACGGGCTGACGCCGCAGCAGACCTCGACGCTGTGGCTGCTCGATCAGAACCAGAAGCTGGCGATGAGCGAGCTGGCCGAGATGCTGATGTGCGATGCCTCGAACGTGACCGGCATCGTGGACAAGCTGGAGCAGCGCGGGCTCGCGCAGCGTGTGCAGGGCGAGGACCGGCGCGTGAAGATGCTCACGCTCACCGAGGCCGGCAAGAAGCACAACGTCGAGTTCCACGACCGCCTGTTCGAGCCGCCGGAGTGGCTGCTCAAGCTCACCAAGGAAGAGCAGCGCCAGTTTCGCGATCTGTTGCGACGCGCCGTCGAGTCCATGCCGGCGGAGTGATCAGCTGCGCGCGGGCAGCACGTAGCGCTTGAGCGAGCGGATGCGGTCGCTGAGCTCTTCCTCCGCGTGCGCGCGCTGCTCGGGCGTCAGCAGCTGGTACACCGACAGCAACCACGTGCGCTGGAACGCGCGCCGCGCCTCACGCTCGTGGCCGACACCGAGCGCGTCGTAGCGGTGCTCCCACATCGCGTAGAGCTCGCTCTCCAGCGCGGGCACCGTCGGCCGCGTGGCCATGAACGTGGTGAAGTGCTGGAGGTTGTCCTTGGCCGACTGGTACTGTTTGTCGCGCTCGTTGGGCAGCTTGCGGATCAGCGCGCGCACCGCGACTTCTTGCTCGTCGCTCAGGTCGCCGACGAAGTCCTCCACCAGCTCCAGCGCCTTTTTCTCCAGCTTCGCGCGGCGCTTCTCCACCGGCAGCTGCAGGTCCTCGTAGCCCTTGGCCAGGTCGTCGCTCACGCGCTTGGCGAAGTGCCCGACCTGCCGGTCGTCGAGCTGCACCAGCAGCGGCGCCACGCGCGGCGTCAGGAGGTGCACCGCCACGTCGATGCGCTGGTCGTAATGGCGCTGCAGCGTGGCGAGCTTCTCCTCGCTCAGGCCATCGTGCAGGCCCTGCCGCACCTCTCGCATGAACGAGATCCAGCGGCCCAGCTCGTCGCGCCGCGCCAGGTCGATGGTCTCGTCGACGCTCGCGCGCAGCTCGCTCTTCTGCTCCGACGTGAGATCGAAGTAGCCGTCGATCTTGCGCGTGATGTACCAGCCGGCGATGCGCTCGCTGGAGCAGCCGACCGTCATCAGCATCGAGAGTGCGAGGAGCAGCCGCATGCCGGGAGTGTTGCACGGCGCTCGCTGCCCGGCCGTGGGTTCCGTGAGCTGCCCTGCAACCCGGGGCTTGCGCTCAAGGCTAGCCCGCTTTCGTCCGAAGACCTGACTGACCGTCAATGCGCATCAGGCAGACAGACGGTGCCGAGGGCGTGCAACACCCTTCCTGGCGCCCCCCGACCGTCGCCCAGCTCACCGCGGAAGCGAAGCAGGTGGTGACGGTGCTGCTGTCCGAGGAAACGCGCGCGCTCAACGCCACACTCACGCGCAGCCTGTCCGACATCGCGAACCTGCGCCTGACCGACGTGCTCACGCAGGAAGACAAGCTGCTGATCGCGTGGGCAAACGAGCTCGCGAGCGCCGAGGGCATCGACGCCAGCGAGGTGACCAACCTGGTGCGCGAGCTCGGCCGCTACCGCGCGCAGGAGCTGGCCGGGCAGCGCGCTGGGCTCGCGATCGACAACACGGGCACCACCGCCGCGCGCCTGGTCTCGCTGCCGAGCTTCACGCCGCGCGAGGAAGCGCAGGCGCGCGCGATCCTGTTCGGCATGGCGACGACGCAGGGCTCGCTCGACGCGGGCTTCGTGCGCACGCTGCTGGAGCCCCAGCTACGCAGCGAGCGCAGCGTCAGCCTTTCGTTCCTGCAGCGTATGGTCGCGGCGCTGCCGCCCGGCAGCTCCGACGGAGTCGGCGAGCTCGACACCCTCTACGCGCGGCGTGATGCACGCGTGGCGCTGGCGGGTGCGCTGGACAAGCTCGCGCTGCCGGTCGCGGAGCTGACTCCGTCGGTGGAGCGCGTGCTGGAGGGTGCGGAGCTGTTGCGCGCGCGTGCGCCGCAGCTCGGCGTGTCGCCGTGGACGCTGCTGACCACGCTCACCCGCAACGACCGCGCGCTGGTCGGCCTGCTGTACGCGAGCCAGGCCGAGCGTGGCGGCAACCTGCGCGTGGTGGATGACGTGACGCGATCGCTGGTCGCCTTCCGCAACCCCGCGGTCGCGACGCCGGAGCGAGCCGGCCTGACGTCCGGCGTGATGCGCTCGCTCGTTCCGTCGCGCGGCGACAGCATGCTGCCCGCGCGTGCGAGCGTGGTGCCCGCGCCCCAATCGTTCGTGGAGGCGACCGAGGAGCCGGTGCTGCAGCGTGGCTACGGCAGCGCGATGCAGCTCGCGGCCAAAGCGGCCGTGGCGTACCGCAGCGTGGCACCTCCACGTCCCACATCCGTGCCACCCCCTGCGCTGCGCGAGCTGCCGATCATGAGCTCCGTACAGCGTGGCGAAGCGGTCGCGCCGCCGCCTTTCAACCTCGTGCAGGCGCTCGGCCTGAGCGCGCTGGTGGCGGAGGCCCACACGCAGGCGATGCGCGCACGCCGTCGCCGTCTTCGCGGCAAGCGCGAGCTGGAGGTCGACGCGATCGCCGACATGCAGGGTGCGTACGAGCCGTCCGCCGAGGCCGAGCACGACCCGACCCACGACGCGCGTCGCCACGCACGCTGGCGCCGCCTGGCCCGAAGACGCTCTAGCAGCAGGTGAGCTTGGGCCCGTCGCCGGGGGGGCCCGAGGCGTCCGGCGGCAGCGGCTCGCCGCGCAGCGTGGCCAGGCAGCGTCGCGTCGCCTGCGCCACCACCAGCACCACGCCCACGATGAACATCGCCATCAGGCCGGTGTCCAGGTAGCCCTGCAGCTCCTTGCCGGGCGTCTGCGTGAGCGGCCAGAAGATGTCGCGGATCGAGAGCACGCCCGCGGTCAGCGTGGTGACGCCGACGAACAGCATCGGCAGCGCGGTGTAGGGTGCGTAGCGCGCCTTGCCCATGTTGATTAGCCAGGTCGTCATCACCGCCAGCGCGATCGTCGCCAGCAGCTGGTTGCCGGTGCCGAACAGCGGCCAGATGGTGGCCACGCTGCCGGTGAAGATCAGGTAGCCCCACGAGCCGACCACCACGGCGGTCGCGATCATGTTGCCCGTGCGCGAGTTCTGCTTGCCGAGCGGGGCGTGCAGCTTGCCCATGAGCTCTTGCAACACGTACCGCGCCACGCGCGTGCCGGTGTCGACCGTGGTCAGGATGAACAGCGCCTCGAACATGATCGCGAAGTGAAACCAGTAGCCGAGCAGCTTGTCCATCATGGGCAGGCCGCTGAAGATCTGCGCCATGCCGATCGCCAGCGACACGCCGCCGCCCGGCTTGCCCGCCAGCTCCTCGCCGACCTCGCGCGACATGTGCTCGAGGTGCACCGTCGACAACCCGAGCTTGGCGAACACCTCCGGCGTGGTGTTGATCGCGAAGTAGTCGCCCGGGTGCATCGAGGTGGCCGCGATCAACGCCAGGACGCCGACGATCGCCTCGCACAGCATCGCGCCGTAGCCGATCATGCGCGCGTCGCTCTCGCGGCTCAGCATCTTGGGCGTGGTGCCCGATGACACCAGCGAGTGAAAGCCGGAGATGGCGCCGCACGCGATGGTCACGAACAAGAACGGGAACAGTTTGCCCTTGATGATCGGCCCGCCGCCGCCGACGTACTCGGTGAAGGCCGGGAACTGGATCTGCGGCTGCACGAACACCACGCCGACGATCATCGCGGCGATGGTGCCGAGCTTCACGTACGTGGAGAGGTAGTCGCGCGGCTCCAGCAGCATCCACACGGGCAGGGTGCTGGCCACGAAGCCGTACACCATCATCAACATCGTGATCTGCTCGCGCTCCAGCGTGAGGTAGTGCGCAGCCGACGACTGCGAGAACGTGCGCCCGAAGATCAGCGCCGCCATCAGCAGCGCCACGCCGACCAGGCTCGGCCCGAGCACGCGCACCTCGCCGCCAGCGCCGCCGCGGAACATGTACAGGCCCATGCCGATCGCGATCGGGATCGTCCAGCCGATGGTGAACACGCCCCAGGCGCTGTGCGCCAGCGCGTTGACCACCACCAGGCCGAGCCCGGCGAGCGTGACCAGCAGGATGAACAGCACCGCCACCAGAGCGACCGTGCCTGCGAAGGGGCCGATCTCGGCGCGCGCGATCTCCGCGATCGACTGCCCCTTGTGGCGCACCGACGCGACCAGCACGGTGAAGTCCTGCACGCAGCCTGCCAGCACGGCGCCGATCAGGATCCACAGCAGGCCCGGCGCGAAGCCGAACTGCGCGGCCAGGGTCGGACCCACCAGCGGCCCGGCCCCCGCGATCGCCGCGAAGTGGTGGCCGAACAGCACCCACTTGGGCGAGGCGTGGAAGTTGTGTCCGTCCGCATACGCGTGCGCGGGCGTCTGCCGACTGTCGTCGAGCACGAGCGCCTTGGCCGCGAGGAACGCGCTGTAGTAGCGGTACGCGACCGCGAACACGCACAAGATCCCGAGCACCACCGGCAACGTGTTCATCGCGGGCTCCTTGGCCCGGATGCTAGCCCAGCTGCGCCGCGGAGAGGTCAGTAAACGGGGGCCGCGGGCACGTACTTGGCGGTGCACTCGGGCAAGGCTTGGCGCACGTCGGCGAAGGAGAGCGTGGGCTCGGTGGAGGTGGAGCAGCCGCTCCAGCCCACGAACGTGAAGCGCGTGTCGCTCGGAGGCGCGCTCAGCGTGACCGAGCCGCCGTTGAGGAACGAGCAGCGTCCGGCGCCCTGGCAGCTGCCGTCGATCTGCACCTTGGCGCCGTCGTCGCGCCCCTCGACGTGCGTGTTCACCACGATCAAGCCGGGACCAAAGTGGGCGACGCACTCGCTGCTGGCGGTCAGCGGGCCCAGATCGAGGTGCGACTCCGCGCTGTCGCTGCAGCCGCTCCAGCCGAAGAACACGGTCTGGTGCCCATAGGCAGCGAGGCTGACGCGGCCGTCGCCGCGCACGTAGCAGACGCCGTACTCACAGATCGCGCTGGGGTTGAGGGCGCTGGCGTGGATTGCGCCGCTCGGGTTGGGGTCGGAGCGCGTGGTCAGCTTGTAGGTCGTGCTGCCGGGCAACGCGGCGAGGTCGGCGGCCTCGTCGAACGTGATGCACGCGGGTTCGTCCGGTGCGGGCTCGTCCGCGCACGGCGAGCTGGTGCAGGCGCAGAACGGAAGCTCCTGCGCGCGCGCGTCGGTCGTCCACAGTCCCAGTCCGAGGCTCAAGATGTAAGTCCACTTGTTCATGCTGCGTCTCCGTTCTGCACGAGCTCGAGCCGGGTCTTGCAGCATGCGGGCCTGCGCCTAACGCACGCTGAGCGTTTGCGCGCATCCTGCACATCGGGTCCGGCTGCGCGCTTGTTCTCTGCCGGAACGGTCAGCGCGCGTGCGGACACCATGTGCGAGGACGCGAGGCACATCGCGACAGCGCGCAGCCGCGCACGCCGCCGTGAGCTTGCGAACTGCGTGCGCGAACGCCATGACGGAGCCATGCAAACCTCCGTCATCACCGGCGCCAACCGCGGCATCGGGCTCGCTCTCGCCGCGCAGCTGAAGGCCCGCGGCCACCACGTGCTCGCCGCCTGTCGCAAGTCCTCGCCCGAGCTCGATGCGCTCGGCGCCGAGGTGATTCCCGGCGCGGATGTCGCGACCCGCGAAGGCATCGCCACGCTGCGTGATGCCGTCGGCACGCGCCGCGTCGACCTGCTGATCAACAACGCCGGCATCATGCGCTGGGACCAGAGCCTGGAGACGCTCGACCTCGACGGCATGCGCGCGCAGTTCGAGGTCAACGCGCTCGCTCCGCTGCGCGTCACCCAGGCGCTGCGCGGCTCGCTCGCAGAGGGCGCCAAGGTCGCGATGATCACCTCCCGCATGGGCTCGATCGCGGACAACGGCTCCGGCGCGGGCTACGGCTACCGCATGAGCAAGGCCGCGCTCAACGCGGGCAGCGTCTCGCTCGCGATCGAGCTCAAGAAGCACGGCATCGCGCTCGCCATCCTGCACCCGGGCATGGTCAGCACGGAGATGATCGGCTTCCAGGGCCAGATCGAGCCGGACGAAGCCGCCAAGGGGCTGCTGGCGCGCATCGACGCGCTGACGCTGGAGACCAGCGGTCGCTTCTGGCACCAGAACGGCGAGGCGCTGCCCTGGTGAGCGCTCAGAAGTAGTGCGCGCGCATGTCGGCGAGCAGCTCGGGCCCCGTGGGCGTCCAGCCCAGCGCCTCGCGCGTGATCGCGTTCGCGGTCGGGTTGTCGACGCCGGCGAACGCCGCCAGCCAGCCAAAGTGCGCCCTGGCTTCCTCGACGGACAGGCTCCGGGTCGGCATGCCGAGCGCCTCGCCGATCACGCTGGCGATCGCGCGCACCTCGATGCCTTGCTCCGCCACGCCGTGCAGACGCGCAGCGGGCTGCCCACGCTCCAGCGCGAGCCGGAACAGCGTGCCCGCGTCGCTGCGATGCATGGCTGGCCAGCGATTGCTGCCGTCGCCGAGGTAGCCCGCGAACCCGTCGCGGCGCGCCGCCGCGATCATCATCGGCACGAAGCCCTTGTCGCCCGCCCCGTGCACCGAGGGCGCCAGGCGCACCACCATGCTGCGCACGCCACGCTTGGCGGCGTCGACCACCACCCCTTCGGTCACGCCACGTGCATGGCCGCCTGGTGCATCGCGCTCGGTAGCGAGCCGTCCCGACGGTAAGGTCGCACTGCCGGTCACGCCGATGAACGTCTTCGCTTCCGCCAGCATCGCCTCGACCGCCACGCGGTCGGTCTCGATCGCGGCCTGGTAGACGGAGAAGTCGTGGATGAACGCGAGGTGGATCACGGCTTCGCTCGCCCTTGCTCCCGCGCGCAAGCTGTCGAGGTCGGTCAGCTCACCACGATGAGCCGCGATGCCCTTCCGTGCGAGCGCCTCGGCGGAGGCGTCGCTGCGCGCCAGGCCGAGCACGGAGTGCCCCGCTGCGATAAGCTCTGCCACGACGGCTTCGCCGATGAAGCCCGTGGCACCGGTCACGAATACACGCATGTCGTCCTCCTGATGGGAGACACCGTGCCTCGCGAGCCAGGTCGCGAAAAGACGGGAGCCTATACCGTTATGACGGCTAACAGCCTCGCGAACCCGGTCGGGGAAAATACGGACGCCTCGCTCGCCAGCTTCCTGCGCGAGCGCAGGTCGCGTCTGCAGCCGGCGAAGAGCACGGGGCGACGTCGCACGCCGGGCTTGCGCCGGGAAGAGGTCGCAGCGCGCGCGGGCGTCAGCGTCACCTGGTACACGTGGCTCGAGCAAGGTCGCGGAGGCCCGCCGTCCGAGGACGTGCTGGAGCGTCTCGCGCGTGCGCTCGAGCTCGACGCGGTCGGTCGTGAGTTCCTGTTCTTGCTCGCGCAGCAGCGTCCGCCGCCGCGGTTGGGTTTGCGCGACACGCCCGCGGTCGAGCCCTCGCTGCAGCGTGTGCTCGACGCCATGTCCACCAGCCCGGCGCTGGTGAAGACCGCCACCTGGGAGGTCGTGGCCTGGAACCGCGCGGCCGCCGCGGTGCTGACCGACTACGGCAAGCTGCCGCTCGGCCAGCGCAACGTGCTGCGCGGCTTGTTCTGCAACCCGGCCGTGCGCGGCAAGAACCTGGAGTGGGAGAAGGTCGCGCGCTTCGCGATCGAGGTGTTCCGCATCGACGTCGCCCGCGTCGGCAATCCGCCCGAGGCCGGCGCGCTGGTCGACGAGCTGCTCGCGGCCAGCGACGACTTTCGCCGCATCTGGGCCGACAGCGACGTGCGCAACCACGGCGCCGGCGTGAAGCGCCTGCACACGCTCGCGGGCCCGGTCGCGCTCGAGTACTCCGCGTTCCACGTAGACGGCGCCGACGGCTTGAGTCTCGTGATCTACACGCCCGCGACGCCCGCCGATCAGCGCGCGGTCGAGGCGCTGATCGCTCAGTCCATCAAGTGATGCGCGATCAGGCCGAGCACGCGGCCATCGGGCATGCGCGGCACGCGGCCGTCGAACGCGAGCACCAGCGTGCCCACCACCACGTCCTGCGCACCACGCCGTCCGCTGAGCGTCGCGGCACAATAGCGCGTGCGGCCCACCACCAGGTAATTGGAGTCGGACTCGGTGTCGACGGCGTCGGTCATCACGGTCTGGTCGTCGAGCGTGGCGGCGTGCAGCTGCTGCTTGGCCCAGCCGAGCACCTCGCGTGAGGGCTGCATGCCCAGGTAGATCTCGCCGCCCGCGCGCGCGCCCTGCAGCACCAGGAAGCCCTCGTCGGCGCTGGTCAGCTCCAGCGCGACCTGCAGGGCCTTGTTGCCGCGCTCGCTGACCAGGTCGGTGGCGCCGTGGTTGAGCACGAGCTGAACGCGCGTCATCAGGTGCGAGACGTCGTCGAGCAGGCGCGGAGCGGGCCCCTGCACCACGACCTCGGGCGACTCGATGCGCTCCAGGTCGCGCTTGGCGGTGTTCAGTAGCTGCAGCAGGCTGGCGATGCCGAGCGGCCTGTAGTGCAGCTCCAGCGCATCGAGGTGGCGATGTGCACGCGCGAGATCGCGCTCGCCGAGCGCCACGCGAAAGCACGCCTGGTGGATCAGGCCCAGCGTCAGCGGGTCCTCGCAGTCGCCGAACTGCACCAACAGTCCGTCCAGCACGGCCCAGGCCGCGTCGCGCTCGCCGAGGCCCGCATGCGCGTGGGCGAGCTCGATCTGGATGCTCAGGTTCATCACCGGGTACGCCAGATCTTCCGGCGTCAGCAGCGCGATGGTCTCGCTGCAGATCTCCTTGGCCTTGTCGTGCTGGCCGAGCCCATTGTGGCAACGCGCGAGCGAGCCGCAGGTGCGCGTGTAGCCCACGAAGCCGAGCGGCTCGAACGCGGGATCGAGCAGCGGCACCGCCTCCTCGTACTTGCCGCGCAGCATCAGGTACGTGCCGCGCGCGTGCTGCTCTTCGCGCTCGAGCGAAGGGATCTCCTGGCTCAGCCGCCCGAGCTCCTGCAGCCCGCGCTTCATCACCATCGCGTCGCCCGTGCGCAGCGCGGTCTCGGTGTAGTGCGCGGGCGCCCAGGTCTCGACCTGCCAGGCGCTGCCCAGCTGCACGGCATGAAGCTCCACACGCTGCCGGTACTCCTCCGCGCGCGCCACGTCGCCCTGCCGGCTGTGGTAGTTCTCGCGCAGGTGGTCGGCGCTCATCGCGTAGAGCGGACTGTAGGTCTCGATCTTGTCGGCCAGCCGCAGCACCTCGCGTCCCTCGTGCCACGCCTCGTTCACGCCGAGCGAGAAGTGCAGGCCCGCCAGGTAGTTGCGGCGGATGCCGGGGTCGAGCGCCTTGATCGGCCGGTCGCTCTCCAGCCGCGCGATCAGCGCGCGCAAGGTGCGGTTGGTGAGCGCGAGCTGATCCTGCACCACCATCGACAGCGCGACGGTGAAGCGGTGCACGATCGTCGCCGCGTGGTCGGGGCCAAACACCGTCAGCGGCTCGATCACGCGCGCGAGCGCCAGCGCACGTCGCGGATCGATGCAGCACGCCGCGGTGCCCGCGAGTGCCGAGCATACGGAGAGCAGCAGCCGAATCGCCATCGGCAAGCGCGGGCCGCGGTCGCTGCGCAGGCGCAAGCTTACCCCCGCCACCACCAGCGCGATGATCAAGCCGAGCTTGCTGCCGAGCACGCGCGCCAGCTTGCGCGCCAGCGACAGCCGCAGCAGCGTCTCCAGCACGCGCACCGCCTCGTCTCCGTAGCGCGCGGCGTAGCGACGATCGATGAAGTACCCCGCCAGCGCGAGCGTGGCCAGCGGCTCCGCGCGCGTGTTGAGGTCGGCACCCTGCGCCACCAACAGCTCGTGGATCTCCTCGAACAGCGGCGCCGCCACGCGCAGCGCGGAGTTGAGCTCGGCCCCGGTGAAGCTCTCCGCGGCTGCGACGATCAGCGGGTGCGCACGCTTGGTGCGGCCCGCACGCAGGAAGTGCAAGGCGGCGCGCAGCTTGTCGTCCTGGTTGCGTGCGCTCACCAACCCACTCTCGGCGAGCGTCAGGTGCGCACGCCGGCGCGCGCTGTCGTCGAGCTCCGCATGCAGCGCCTCGCGCACGCTGGCGTGGAGGAAACGATAGCCCGCCGGCGCCTGCACGAGCACGCGCTCGCGCACCAGCTCGTCGAGTGCGTTGCTGGACTGCGCCTGCAACGCCTCCACATCCGCGGCGCTCAGCAGCCCGTGATGCGGCACGCTCAGCACGCGCGCCAGCTCGCGTGCGGCGGGAGAGAGCAGGGCGATGCGCTCCAGGTGCGCTGCGCGACGGCTGGCGGGAAAGGCATCGGCGCCGAGATCCGCGGGCAGCACCCACTGGCCGTCTTGATAGCGCGCGATGCCGCTGCGCACCGCATGCTCCGCCAGCTCCAGCGCGTACGCGGGGCTACCTGCCGCCACGCGATGCAGCTTCTCCGCGAAGCGCTCCAGGAACATCACGCCGCCGAACACGGAGCGCAGCACCTCCAGCGTCTCCGCCGACGTCAGCGGCAGCAGGTGCAGGCGCGACGATGCATGCCGGTAGCTCAACAACACCGGCGACGTCTCGTGCGACTCGTCGCGCTGCGCGGACGCGACCAGCAACAGCCGGCGGTCGCTCAGGCCGTGCGCCAGCGCGGCGAACAGGCCCTGCGACTCCTCGTCGAAGGCGTGCAGGTCGTCGAGCAGGATCGCGAGCGGGCGTTGCTGGCTCAGCCCGAAGAAGAACTGCCGCAGCGCACTCTGCGCCAGCGCGCGGTCCTCGCCGGGCACGCCGGAGCTCGCGGCCACCGCGCCGCCGAGCTTGCGGTGCAGCGTCTCGGAGAGGCGGCTCAGCACCGGCTCGACGCTCGTCGCCGCCAGCCGCGACGACTCTGGCGCGACCTCGAACGCGAGCTCGCACAGCGCGGTCGCGCACGCGTGGGGCCGCTTGCCCACGCTGTCGTCGATGCTCAGCGTGAGCACGCCCGCCAGGCGCGCCGTGATCGCCAGCTCGTCCAGGAAGCGCGTGCGTCCGATGCCCGCCTCGCCTTCGACCAGGAACGCCGTGCCGGTGCCGTTGCGCAGCGCGCCCAGGGCGTCCGCGATGCGCTCGCGCTCGCGCGTGCGGCCGACGAACACCTTGCTGTTGAGGTAGCCCTCGACGGCTTGCTCCGCCGCCTCCGGTGCGAGGTCGGCCAGCACGTGGAGTCGATCGATCAGCTCGGTGGTGTTGCTGGGACGCTCCGATGGCTGCACGCGCAGCAGCGCGCCGATCAGCTCGTCGAGCGCGGGGGGAGGCACCTCGAGTCGCTCGTCCTTGAGCAGCCCCACCAGGCTCGACAGCGACGACGGAGCGCGCTCCCAGAGCGGCGGCAGCTCACGCAGCGAGCGCGCGGGGTAGGCGTGCACGCCCGTCATCAACCAGTAGCCGAGTGCCCCGAGCGAGAACAGATCCGAGCGCTGATCCAGCGGCTCGCCGCGCAGCGCCTCGGGCGCCAAAAACGGGGGCGTGCCCACGGTCTCGCCGCTCGGTCCGAAGCCGGCCAGCGCGCCGAAGTCGATCAGCTTCAAGCGACCGTCGGGGAGCCGCAGCAAGTTGCGAGGGCTGAGGTCGCGATGCACCAGCTTGCGCGCGTGCAGCAGGCCGAGGATCGACGCCACGTCGCGCAGGCACGCACACGCCTCGCGCCACGGCATCGGCGCCAGCGTGGTCAGCTCGCGGCCGTCGATCAGCTCCATCGTGTAGAACGGACCCTGCTCGTCGAGCCCGTAGTCGTAGACCTCGACGATGCCGGGGTGCCGCAAGCTGGCTAGCGTCTGGTACTCGCGCTCGAACAAGCGCTGTGCCTTGTCGGCGCGCTTGGCCGCGAGTCGCTTGAGCGCCACGCGCTTACCGGTCGTGGCATCCACGGCGATGTACGCCGCACCCATGCCGCCCTGGCCGAGCAGTCGCTCGAGCGTGTAGCGCCCGGCGATGCGTAGGCCCGCGACATCCTGCGAGTTGGCCGGGGTGGGGTCGAGCATGCTCGGCCGGGCCGCGTCGAAGGGCCGCGGTGGGACCGATTGCGGACTCATCCCAACATTGTCGGTCACGCTACCGGCGCGTTGCAATGCCGGCCATGCCAAACTCCGCCGCTCAGCGGGGTAGGGCCAGGGGCGCGCACTCGGGCAAGAGCTGGGGCAGAGAGGCGTCTCGCTGCTCTTGTCGTGCGCGGCCTCCATCTTCGCGCAGCTCACGCAACGCACAGATCGAACGAGCAACCGCGATGCAGCAGGCATCGCACGCTTCGGCGCCATCGATGCGCTGCTCCACAACGCCGGCTTCGGGCTGTTCGGCGTGCTCGAGTCCACGCCGCGCGAGCGCATCGAGGAGCAGTTCGCGTCATGCGTCGGGCGTGTTCGATGGCCTACGCGGAGCGCGCCCGGCGACGTCGGAACAGGTCGCGCGGGGGATCTACGCGGCCACCGTCGACACAGCGATCGACAGCGTCATGTGGTCACCGCCGACATCGAGCCGCTGCCGAGGGCGCGATGCGAGACGAACGAGGACGCATACATGGCGCTGATGCGTGGTCAGTTCGCGCTACCGGCGTGATTCTTTGGACCTGATCGAGCGTCGGGCGGTACGTACCCGTGAGTTGACACGTTCCCAAATCGTACCTCGGGTGCACTTTGGGGGAGACGCTGACCCTTTAGACCGTAGAACACTCAGATGAGCGCAGAAGCAAGCAAAGGCGCTGGTAACGCCCACGAAACAGAGCAGGACGTCGCGCGCGTGAGCACAGGGTTGTTCAGCACCGTCGTCGCAGTCTGCACGGGCATCCGCGACGCGTACTACGCACGCATCGACGAGCTCGAGCGCACCGTCTGCGCACTCTGACGCGCGCGTGCTAGAGCGGGCCGCGTGTCGCGCGGCCCCCAGTCCGAAGACGTCACTGACGAGCTGCCGCTCCCACACGGCACCGACGTCGTCACCGGCGCACGCGCGTGCAGCGCGCCTTCGAGCTGCTCGACGAGGCGCACCGCACCAGCACGCTGCAGGACGCCATGCCTAACGAGGCCGAGCTGGAGCGCTGACGTCCGGCTGCACGCCGTGCGTGCACTGGTATAGAGCGCGCGTGTCCCCCACCATGCTCGAGACGTCGATCGGCGACTTCGCCCTGCACGAGTACAACCTGTCGCTCGGCGGTCGCTCCTGGTCGTTTTTGCACACCGGCGCCGTGATCACGCCCCAGCAGGAGAATCAGTTCCTCCAGCGCGAGCGCGACCGCTTGCCTTACGGTGTGATGTTGTGGTCCGCGTCGCTGGCGCTGGCGCATGACGTCCTCACGCGCGCGGATCAGCTCGCGGGCAAGCGTGTGCTCGAGCTCGGCGCCGGCACGGGCATCCCCGGCATCGTCGCGGCCACGCTCGGCGCGGACGTGCTGCAGGTCGACCGTAGCGAGGTCGCGACGCACGTCTGCGAGCTGAACAAGGCACGCAACAAGGCGACGCGCGTCGAGGTACGCGAGGCCGACTGGGACAGCTTCCACAGCGAGCAGCCGTTCGATCTGATCCTGGGCTCGGACGTGCTGTACGTGACCACCATGCACGAGCGCCTGCGCGCGATCTGCGAGCGCTACCTCGCACCCGGCGGCACGGTGTTGTTCTCGGACCCGCTGCGCGAGCAGAGCCTGCCCATGCTGGAGGCGATGGAGGCGGACGGCTGGCGCGTGTCGCTCGCCAAGTGGACCATCGAGGTCGAGGCGGGCACGCGCTCGATCGCGGTCTACGAAGCACGTCGCTAGCCGTGGTGCTAGACGTTGCGCAGGCTCTGGCGGCGTTCGCGCACGCCCGCCGCGCGGCGCAGCATCGGCAAGCGCTCGAGCGCCAGCGCAAGCTCGGCCTGCGTCAGCTCGAGGTAGAGTGCGGCGGCCGCGTGTTGCTCCGCGCCAAAGGCCGCGTTCGGGATGCCGAGCCAGCTGACCGCCGTCACCACGCCGCGCACCACCAGCGAGTTGCTGAGCACCGCGGTGCGCGGATCGAGCTTCGGCAGCAGCGGCATCATCGCCTGCCGCTGGCGCGCGTCCGGTCCGACGCTGCCGTGCACCTCGAACATCGCGCGCAGGTCCTTGCCCACGCGCTCTGCGGCGAGGCCCAACCAGCGGCCCCACTCGTCGTCGCTCGGCGCACGGTCGTGCAGGACGGCGAGCATCAGACGCCCGTGACGTTGCATCGTCATCGCCATGCGCTGCCCATCCCCATGCATTGTGCCAGAGCTACGGGAAGTTGGCCTTGCCCTGCACGAGCTTGCCGACCAGCGCCTCGGACCACGTGAAGCTCTCCGCGTACAGCGAGCCATCGACGGTGGTCACGCGGAACGCGAACTCGCCGTCCCCCATGCCGTCCCCATCGACGAATGAGCCGTCGCTCGCACGCGTGAGCTTCACGAACGAACCCGACGCCGATTGCACCTCGCACTTGCGATCGGGACGCGCGCTTTGCGTACCCAAAAGGCAGTCCAGCTCGGCGATCGGCACGCGCGCGTTGCGTACCCAAAAGGCAGTCCAGGACGGGTTCGAGCCCGTCTTGCCCTCGAAGAGATAAAACTAGCGTCTGAGCGGCACTCGCGATTCGTCTGATCTTACTGTTTTGAGTCGACGCGCTCAGGCGTGTTCTTCCGCTTGCAATGGTCATGACGTTGTGGCGTTTCTCTGGCGGAGCACACGAGTCAACGACCTGTGTTCCAGAGACACTCGCTCCCCCCGCAGGCGCGTGGCTAGGAGCGTTGCGCGCGGGATCTGCAGGGGAGCCTCACCAAGGTGCGGTACACGGTTGCCATTGGTTCGCGTCGACAGACGTGGAGATCTTCGCTTGCACGGTGCGCGCTCGCGCTCCTGGGGTCGTTCTTGCTGTCGATGCCGCGCACGGTCAGCGCGCAGGAAGCGCCACGCCAGTTGCTGCTGCTCCCGGCGGAGGGACACGCGGACACGAGCCTCGACGTGACCTTGCGGGAGGTGTTCGCCGCGCGGCTGCCGGGCACCACCCTGCAGGTGTCGGCGGTACCGCTCGAGGACGTGCGCTTGCTCGCGGGCTGCAGCGAGGACGCGCCGGATTGCTTGCCGCAGATCGCGGCGCAGCTCGGCGTCGATGCGCTGCTGGTGCGACGGCTGGATGCGGCGGGAACGCAGCTCACGCTCACCTTGCACGCCTATGGCGCCACCCGCGAAGCCGCCACACGCGTCGATGAGGCCGACGGCGAGCGTGCGGTCGTGTCGCTCTTGCGGACACTGCAGCTCTTGGCCCCGGAGCCGCCGCCGGTCGTGCTCGCGCCGGTGCCGCCCGTGGTGCTGGAGGCGCCGCGTGCACCGCCGCGTCGCTGGCCCACGCGCCTCGGCTGGACCCTCACGGCGGTCGGCGGAGGGCTGCTGGGCGCGGGCCTGATCGCCGGCATGCTCTCGCGCCGCGACGAGCGCCGCTACGCACGCGTGAGCCTCGACGACGAGCAGGCGGTCGATGACGCGCACAGGTTGCTGTCCTCCGCGCGCGACCACGCACGGCTCGCCAACGGGCTGCTCTTGGGTGGCGCGCTGATCACGCT